>JAFADH010000069.1 GCA_023424995.1 Bacillota bacterium
CTGTAGTACAGAAATCTATTTGAATCAATATTCCGCCAGGCAACCCATCTTCTTTTTCATCTGCCGTTTCCCTCTGATATACCGCAACCGGTTCCTCCGGATAGAAGGCCTTCACCAGGGGATATACATCATTCTCATATATTTTATCCGATAATACAATAGTAATCATCAAAACCTCATATCTGCAAACCGTTCTTCCGACGCTGCCCCGGAACAGGGTGTCTCCGCTGATTAATATCCCCTGCTCCGTAAAATAGTAACAGGCGCCGCCCCAGGTATGGCCGGGCGTATGAAGCACCTTAATATAAAAGCCCGCCAGGAAAAGCGCTTCGTTGTCCTTAAGGAGAATATCCGGAGACAGAACGGTTTCCTTATAATAGACTGCCGAAAGATTCAAGGCCGGATCTTCCAATAATTTTACTTCATCTTCATGGGAATATATCCTGGCCCGGGTTTTGCGGGCCAGTTCACCGGCTGCCAATATATGGTCAAAATGACCATGTGTGAGAAGAATTCCTTGGCACACGAGGTCATTCGCCTGTAAATACTGTTCAATTCTATCTAAATTATCCGCAGGATCAAATACAATGGCATCCTTCGCCGCACGATTACTGACGATATAGCAGTTCGTCTGCAGATAACCAAGCACCAAGGTCTTTATAAGAAACTCACTCATCAGTTAACCCTCCCTCTTCTTCGGGACCGTATCCGCTATATAACAGGACATAACCGGACTTACCAGCCTGTTACGGGCTGATTAATCCTCTGTCCTCCCGGTCAACGGCTTACCCTGCGGTACGCTCGATATCCAGAACACTTTCCACATTGCGGATTTTTGTGATAATCTCGTTCAGCTGATCCTTCCCATTAATCTCAAAGCCTATACTGATGGTTGCCGTACCCTGTTTGCTGGTCCGGACATTCATGGAGGTCACATCAATCTTATTCTCTGTCAGCACCTTGGATATATCCACAAGGACACCGGTACGGTTATTGGCATAGATCTTAACCTCCGCACTGTACACATTGCCCTGATTCTTACCGTCGGCAACATTCCACTCCGCATCGATCAGGCGCACGCGGTCTTCCTCCGGAAGATTAATAACATTGATACAGTCGGTACGGTGTATGGATACTCCTCTGCCCCTGGTAACAAAGCCCACGATCTCGTCTCCGGGAACCGGACTGCAGCACTTGGAAAAACGTACTGCCACATCATGAATGCCTTCTACCACAATACCGCTCTTTGATTTTTTCTGGGGCAAACGCTCTTTAATCTCAGAGATGTTCTCGAGAACATTCTCATCGGTAGTCTCTTTTTTATTTTTCTTCTTATATTCCTCAAGGAGCTTGTTAACGATCTGGCCTTCCTTAAGTCCGCCGTGACCTACCGCCGCCAATACGGAATCCCAGTCACGAAAACCGTATTTACGCATAACGACGCCCATGAATTCGGACTTCAGGATATCACTTAATACGACGGATTTTGCTTTGCAGTAAGCAGTAATCAGTTCCTTGCCCCTGGTTATATTATCATCCTTCAGCTCGGTTTTAAACCATTGGTTGATCTTATTCTTGGCCTGGGTGCTTTTCACGATGGATAGCCAGTCGCGGCTGGGTCCCTTGGAATTCTGGGAGGTCATGATCTCGATACGGTCCCCGTTCTGGATCACATAGTCTATGGGAACCAGCTTGCCGTTCACCCTGGCGCCTACCATCTTATTGCCTACGGCGCTGTGTATGCTGTAAGCAAAATCAATTGGATTGGAGCCCGCAGGCAGGGTCTTTACATCGCCTGTGGGAGTAAAGGCATACACACTGTCAGAGAACAAATCAAAGTCATTCTTGATCAGGCTTAAGAATTCCTTGTTATCCGACATGTCCTTCTGCCATTCCAGCACCTGGCGCAGCCAGGTCAGCTTCTCCTCCTCGGCATTGGCGGATCCCCCTTTGCCGTCCTGCCCTTCCTTGTATTTCCAATGGGCAGCGATACCGTATTCCGCCGTACGGTGCATATCATAGGTACGGATCTGTATCTCAAAGGGAGCCCCCTTGGGTCCGATCAGGGTGGTATGGAGGGACTGGTACATATTCGGCTTCGGCATGGCAATGTAGTCTTTAAAGCGGCCGGGAATCGGCTTATACATCTCATGGATTACGCCAAGTGCGGCATAACAGTCCTTCACGGAATCCACAATGATACGGACTGCAAACAGGTCAAAGATCTGCTCCAGCGTCTTATTCTGGTTCACCATTTTCTTATAGATACTGAAAAAATGCTTAATGCGGCCGTCGGTCTTAGCCGGTATCCCGGCTTCATCGATATGCTCCTTAACCTCGGAGACGATGCTGTCAATATATGCCTGGCGTTCGCTCTTCTTGGTCGCTATTTTTTCCGTTAAGTCCTTATATACCTCAGGCTCCAGATATTTTAAGGACAGATCATCCAGCTCCACTTTGATCTTGCTGATACCAAGCCGCTGTGCGATGGGAGCATAGATATCCATGGTCTCTCTTGCAGTTTCCTTCTGCTTCTCCGGTTCCTTATACTTCAGGGTACGCATATTATGGAGGCGGTCAGCCAGCTTTATAAGGATGACACGGATGTCCTTCGCCATGGCCAGGAACATCTTCCTTAAGTTCTCTGCCTGAAGCTCAACCTTGTCCATGTTCAACTGGGTCAATTTTGTGACACCATCTACCAGGAGAGCGATTTCCGAATTGAACAATTTAGTGATCTGCTCCGATGTCAGTTCCGTATCTTCCACCACATCGTGCAGGATGCCTGCGATGATGGTCTCCTTATCCAATTCCAGCTCCGCCAGAATATTCGCCACGCATAAAGGATGAATGATATAGGGTTCTCCGGACTTACGGAGCTGGTCCTTGTGGGCATCGTCCGCGATATGATATGCCTTCTCCACCAGTGTGATATCAGCGGACGGATGGTAGCTGCGAATCTTATCTATCAGTTCTTTGTACAAAATCTCAGGCGCCGTAAAATCAGCAGGTACATTCCCTACTGTCGGCTCCAGGTCATTGCCCATCTCCTTATGATCCACCATGATATCACCACCTTTCCTTCAAGGTCCGTCGGTTCCGACGCCGTATCAATCACCAATTCCCCACGGTTAACCTGTTATACTTAATGTCCTTCGTACCGGATGACCGCATCTACATTAAAGCCCTCTAATTTCTTACGGCCATTCAGTCCTTTTAACTCCATCAGGAAAATAATCTTAACTACTTCTCCCCCAAGCATATCCACAAGCTTGGTGATTGCTTCGATGGTACCGCCGGTTGCGATCAGGTCATCCACGATAACCACCTTCTGCCCCGGCCTAATTGCATCCTTATGGACTTCTATGGTTGCCTTGCCATATTCCAGGTCATAATCCATGGATATGGTCTCACAGGGCAGCTTTCCTTTCTTGCGGATGGGGACAAATGCTTTATTTAAATTATAGGCAAGGGGAACACCGAAGATAAAACCGCGGGATTCCGGTCCCACGATAATATCAAAATCCAAACCCTCTAACAGCTCCTGCATCCGGTCAATGGCTATATGAAGACCATCCTTATCCTGCAACACACTGGTTACATCACGGAATATGATACCCGGCTCCGGAAAATCCGGAATACTTCTTACATAATCTTCCACACTCTTCATTCTGATAACCCCTTATAATTTATAATTCTATCTATTCAAATCAAATACACGGCAGGATACGAAATCCCGCTTTCCTGCGTCGGCATTCTTCAAATTAATTCATAAAATATTATAGAAACTAATTATATCACTATATTTTATAATTCGTAAAGAAAATCTTTGGCAAAGGCTCTGCTACCGGTAATTTTGTATCATTAACTGCAGGTTCTTAAAGCCATTGTATTCATTTATTCTCGGGTAATATGTAATCGCTATGGTCGCATTCACACCTCTGCCCGTCTTTAATCTCTCCGCCTCCCGGGTTCCGTGGGTTTTTGCCATATAATCGAAGAATTCGGACACATCTCCAAAATATATGGCATCCATCTCCCTGCCGTAGGAATTCTCCACACGCAGACGGATACCGCTGGCATTCCTGCCTACGATAAAGGCCGATTTAATCTTAAGGTCCTTCTCGGCAAACAGCGGCTTATCATTACCCTTTCCGAAAGGTTCCAGCTGCTTGAGTTCATTCACCAGCTGTTCCGTAATATAACCCAGGGGAAGATGAATATCAATGGAAATCTTGGGAATCAGCATCTCCTCCGTCAGGGAGGTATTCTTATTCAGAGTTTCACGCAGTACCGGAACATTCTCCAGGCACATGGATAAGCCCGCCGCCATGGGATGCCCTCCCATCTTCTGAAACAGGTCCCGGCACTTTTGAAGCTCAGCCACCATATTATACTGCTCGATGGAGCGGCCGGAGCCCTTCACACCGTTCTCCGTCCTGGTAAGTATTATGGTGGGTCTGTTATATCTCTCCCTGATTCGTCCGGCGATAATACCGGCGATGCTTTCATGACAGTTCTCCAATAATACCACAAGCACCTTATCCTGCATCAGCTCGCTTCCCTCGATCAGGCTGACAGCCTTCTCTACGTTCTCGGCGGTCATATTCTTTCGAAGTTCATTCAGGCCCCTGACCTCTGCCGCTACTCTTACCGCCT
Source organism: Bacillota bacterium (assembly GCA_023424995.1). Lineage (GTDB taxonomy): Bacteria > Bacillota > Clostridia > Lachnospirales > Lachnospiraceae > Mobilitalea. The sequence goes on from JAFADH010000069.1 coordinate 4,660, forward strand.
CCTCCTCCTTCTCCGCCAATAGAAGCTCCAGTCCTTTTTTGGCAGTATCAAGCCTTCCGGAAGCATTCAGGCAGGGTCCGATCACAAATCCCAGATGGAAGGCACTCAGCTGCTCCTTATCCACATTGCCCGCTTCCATCAGAGCGGTTAATCCACGGTTTCCGGTAGTTTTAAGAAGCTCCAGCCCATACTTCACGATAATTCTGTTCTCATCTGCAAGCTCCATCACATCACATACGGTTGCGATCGCCGTATAGGAAATCAGCTCGGTAAGGAATTCTTTATTGCCGGGCAGGTCGTATGAAGCAAGTAATGCGGCTATAAGCTTATAGGCTACCGCAGCACCGCACAAGCCCTTATAGGGATATGCACAATCCGGCTGCTTGGGGTTAAGTATGGCATCAGCAACCGGAAGCAGGACACCCTCTTCTTCTGTCTCTACAAGGCTGTGGTGATCCGTAACAATAACCGTCATGCCATGCTGCTTGGCTGCCAGAACCTGCTCCAGGGCTGCTATTCCGTTATCACAGGTCAATATCGTATCCACATGATCATAATGCGCCAGATTGACCATATGGATATTAATTCCATATCCATCCTTGATCCGGTCCGGTATCTCATAATCCACATTGGCACCCACTCTTAAAAGGCTGCGGTACAGAATATAGGTTGCCACCACCCCGTCCACATCATAATCCCCGATGATCCGGATTTTCTTCCCCTTATCTATCTTATCCTTTAACAGCTCGCAGGCCTTCTTCATATCCTTCATCAGAAACGGATCATGCATGCTCTCCAGTCTCGGATGCAGGAAGGCATTCATATCCGATATGCTCTCAAAGCCGCGATTCACCAGACATCTGGCCAGGATCTCACTTACCCCGCATTCCTGCATGATTTGATTAAAATCAGCCTTCTTATTCCTCAGTACCCAATTCTCCATATTCATCTTCATGCCTTTCGTGATCTGCATCTCTCCATGCGAAGATTCTAATATAAGCTGTCGGAAGCTGCCTTTCTCACTTCTGATAAAAGATGCTCTCGCTGCACCGTACATCCGGATTACCGGAATATGATTTTGTTCCGGCAGCACCGATGCATCATATCCGTATTTCCGTATTTTATTCCTCCGCGGCTGCGGCTTTCAGCATAATTGCACATTCCACACGCTTCTTCTGCAGTTCGCAGCCGATATCATATGCATCATTGATATTGCCGTGGAATTTGAAGGAGTTGGCCGCACATCCCCCGCTGCAATAGAACTTGGCAAAGCAGCCCCGGCATTTTTCCTTGGCATATACATTGCATACCCTGAATTCTTCCCTTATCTCCGGCTTTTTAACACCTTCGAATACATTACCCATGAGATATTCCGGGATTCCCACGAACTGGTGACAGGGATACAGGTCACCCCAGGGAGTTACCGCCAGGTATTCCGTACCGGAGCCGCAGCCGGACAGACGCTTTGCCACGCAGGGTCCGCCGCTTAAATCTATCATGAAGTGGAAGAAATTAAACTCCTTCCCCTCCTTTTTACGCTCTATCATCAGGCCGGCAAGCTTGTCGTATTCCTCAAACAGCTTCGGGAGATCCTCCTCAGTGATGGCATAGGCTTCTTCCGGCAGGGCAACCACAGGCTCCACGGAGATCTGCTGAAAGCCGAGATCCGCCAGATGCTTTACATCCTCGGAAAAATCAAGGTTATTATGAGTAAAGGTACCCCTCACATAATAATTGGTTTGATTCCTTAAATCCGCCAGCTTCCGGAACTTGGGAACGATCAGATCATAGCTGCCCCTCCCGTTCCTGCCGGGACGCATGCTGTCGTTGACTTCCTTGCGTCCGTCAATGCTAAGTACCACATTACTCATCTCCCGGTTGGCGAATTCCATCACTTCATCATTCAGCAGGATGCCGTTGGTAGTCAGCGTAAAGCGGAACTTCTTATTATGGACCGCTTCCTGCTCCCGGCCGTACTTCACCAGATCCTTAACCACCCGGAAGTTCATCAGAGGCTCCCCTCCGAAGAAGTCCACCTCCAGATTCTTACGGTTGCCGGAGTTTGCAATAAGAAAATCCAGTGCCTGCTTACCCACCTCATAGCTCATCAGTTCCCTGTGGCCCTTATATTCCCCTTCTTCTGCGAAGCAGTATCTGCAGGCCAGGTTGCAATCATGGGCAATATGCAGGCACAGAGCCTTCACTACGGTGGAACGCTGCTTAAAGTCCTTAATATAATCCTCATAGATATCCTGGCTGAATAATGCTCCGTCCTTCTTCAGCTGCCCGATATCATCGATCACCTCGTTAATCTGAGCTACCAGGGATTCCAGATTCTCAGTAAATCTCTCCTTTTCACACTTGCAGCCTGCCAGCCTTTCCATGTACTTCGGCTGGCTGTATTTCTCAACCATGGCACAGATAATATTGCCGCGGGTATTATTCTCGTACATTTCAATAATATCATAAGCCAGATCATCTACCACATGGACCATTCCGCTGTTAACGTCCAATACGATATTATATCCATTATTTTTATATTGGTGAACCACTTTATCCCTCCAAAATCAGAATGAATGGGACTGTCTTAAAATATCTTCCGGAGTCAAATTTACCGAAAATATTTTAAGGCAGCCCCATATATTGTCTTTCCATGTAAAATGCCAAACCAGATAATGCTTTATGTATGGTTATTATTTATTCTCGCAGCTCTGATTGCCAACGGTGCAAGATGTCTTGCATGCTGACTGGCAGGAAGTCTGACACTCACCACAACCACCCTTTTTCATGGTATCCTTCAGGTTTCTTGTGTTTAACGTCTTAATATGCTTCATTGTTAAAGCCTCCGTTTCCTATTCGCAACTATGGCAGATTATATGATATGAGACCAATCTGCCGTTCGTGAAGATTATATCATATTCGCAAGCTCATATGATAACGATGCTTCGCATCGAAGATGCGCACTCACTACGTTCGGCGCTGACATAATGTCTGTCGACATTATATCATATGTATATGCATAAGGAAAGAGTTTTTTGCAATTCTAAGAATATGAAATAATCCAATTTACTGGAAATGTATATTGAAACAGGTAATGATGGTATGTTATAATATATCATATCGTAATCAAAACCACTTAAATAAAAATGAATAAATGCCAGGAAAGGAATGGTGAAACAATGAAGCAATACATCATTACCACGGATACGACCTGTGATCTGCCGCAGGATTATGTAAAGCAGCATAATATTCGCATTTTACCTCTTTACTACACTATGAACGAAACGGTGTACGGGGAGGATAATGTTCTTGCTCCGCACGATTTCTATGACATTATGCGCGGGGGAGCGCTGCCTACTACCATGGCGGTCAATCCGGATACCGCGAAGAAGACCTTCCTTGACTTGCTGAACGAAGGATATGATATCCTGCATATTGCTTTTTCTTCCGCACTCAGCGGCAGCTGCTCCGTTACGCAGTCGGTAGCCAGAGAGATCTGTGAGGAGCATCCCGAGGCTAAGATCATAGTGATCGATTCTCTCTGTGCCTCCATGGGAGAAGGCCTGTTGATCCACAAAGCGGTTCATCTGAAGGAAAACGGCTCATCCATCGATGAAGCCGCCGACTGGCTGGAAAAGAATAAATTGCACCTTTGCCACCTGTTCACCGTAGATGATCTTCATCACCTGCACCGCGGCGGACGGGTATCAAAGGCTACCGCTATCATAGGGACCTTAATCAATGTTAAGCCTGTACTTCATGTAGACAATGAAGGCCGCCTGATCCCTCTGAACAATGTTAGGGGAAGAAAGAAGGCTTTGATCAATTTAGTTGACAAGATGGAGGATAAAACCAAATCCTATGCCCAGAACAACGATGTGGTATTTATCAGCCATGGGGATTGCCTGGAGGACGCCGAATTTGTAGCGGATTTGATTAAGGAGCGCTTAGGAATCAGGAATTTTATAATTGATTATATATGTCCGACCATCGGTGCCCACTCCGGACCGGGTACGGTAGCGCTGTTCTTCATGGGATCGGAACGGTAATCCATAATCTGCAAAGGGATTGACACACTTTTATACGCTGTATCAATCCCTTTTATCTATGACTATATCTATGTTAATCCGTAAAGTAATGCAAATGCATCCTGTTTCCTCCCGCTGATTCTTAATTCCTCGTACCAAAGCCCCTACTCCGGTATAAAGATCAAGATCTGAGGTATTATCGAAATGATTCCCCCTGGTGCAGGCTGTTTACAACTTCAGCAACCCGGTTCTTAGCTTCATCTCCGGTGGTTGATCCTTTTATATAATCGACCATTTGCTGCTTCTTATCCTCCGGCAGATTTGCAAAATTGGTCATGGCCTTGGTATCCATAGCCAGGCGAAAGCCCAGTCCTTCCGGTAGCTGCGTGCCGGCATTCACGATGGTCATGTTATCACTCCTTTCCTATACTGACATTCCTGTATTGATTGATTCAATACCGGTCCGGGTGTCTTAAGCCGTTAGTAATGCAGTACCATGCATACCGATGCGTGCATATTCATCTTTTTTAGTATAAATCTGACTTATGACACCCGAAGTAATATTAGTATCTGAAAAAATCTTAAAATTATGTCTGATAAAAATTCCTTTTTCTATAAAATACGCTATTTTCTGTTATATATTTTCAAAGCTTCAAGCTTCGTATCCTATTCAGGCACTTAATTCAATGAATTCCTCGATCATTTTTTCAACCGATTTGAGACTGTTACGCCAGAACTGAGGATCCTCCAGATCAATCCCGGCCTGCTTTGCGGTATCCTCCACACTCATAACCGTGGTAGCCTTAAGCAATGCCTTATACTTTGGAACGAAGGACTCGCCCTCCAGCTTGTATTTCTCATACAGGCCTCTTGCAAAAAGTCCGCCGAAGGCATAGGGGAAATTATAGAAATTTCGTCCCTCGGAGTAATAATGCCCCTTTAAAACCCACATATACGGATGCAGATAATCATGGTCCAGACCGTCACCGTAAGCTTCCTTCTGTGCCCTGGTCATCATATCCTTCAATTCATCGGCGAACAGAAAACCGGTTTGGCATCTTAAAAAAACCTCCGACTCGAACAGATATCTGGAATAGATATCACAGATAATCTGAGTGATATCCTGCAGCTGGCTTTCGATCAGGGCAATCTTTTCTCTGCCCTTTGCTTCATTGATGACTGCTTCCATGATCAGGGCTTCATTAAAGGTGGAGGCTGTCTCTGCAACCGGCATGCTGTATTCCACATTCAGCGGCTGGTGCTCCTGGATATTGAGACCGTGGTAAGCATGTCCCAGCTCATGGGCAAGGGTTACCACATCACTTAAAGAACCGTCAAAATTCGTAAGGACACGGCTTTCCTTAACAAAGGGCATATTCATGCAGAAGGCTCCTCCCCTCTTGCCCTTTCTCGGATAAAAATCGATCCATTCATTGTCATAAGCAGCAGCCACCATCCCGGCAAGCTCCTCATTGAAGCCTTTAAAATGCTCCACAAGATAATCCTTCGACTCCTCTACGGTGAATTTGCGGTTACTCTCACCCAGAGGTGCGAAAAGCTCATACCAGGGAAGACCGTTCTCATGTCCCAAAAGCTTTGCTTTATGCCTGAGATAACGGTGGAAGGAGGGAAGCGACTCCCGGATCGCCGATAACAATGCGTCCAATGTCTCCTTTTTCATCTTGGAATCCATCAGAGTCATGGATAAAGGTGATTCATGGCCTCTTAATTCACAGATCGTGTTCACCTGTGTCTTAATATTATTTAACGAATAGCTGACGGCATCCTTAATCTTCTCCAGCGCCTGCACTTCGGCAACAAATGCATCCTTGCGGATGGCTGCATCCTCATCATAGGCTTTATTGCGAATCTCCGATAAGGTGACTGTCCCGCCGCGGTATTCCACCTCAAGGGTAGAGGTCAGATAGCTCTGCATACTGCCCCAGGCAGAGGCGGCGGAGATATTCATCCTTGCGATAACCTCCTCCGCATCGTCACTTAAGAGATACCTGGCTTCCTTTACCATCTCGGAGAACAGATATTTATATCCCTTCAGGTGCGGATACTTCTCATAATAAGCTTCCAGATCATTAATTCCGGCAATAAATTTCTTAATGACAGCCTGGGGCTTTGTGGTCAGGCTCATCAGCTTCTCAAATCCGTTCACCTCATTGGCTGTCTCAGGGTCGGAGGTATTCACTGACTGTCTGGCGAATACATAGCACCCCAGCCTGCTCCCTAACAGCTGAAGCTGCTCCATATAATCCACAGCCTTAAGAAGTGCTTTTTCTTCCTCACCGGCAGCGGACAGCGTATCGCAGAAAGTCAGAATATCTTTGATCAGCTTGTCAAGCCCGGCCTTATCCTCCTTGTAATTCTCGTCGTCATATCCTTTATACAGGATATCCAGGGACCATTCCTTGTTCATATAATCTCTCCTTCATATATAATAATCAGAGCCAGCATATAGATGCCGGCTCATATATCTGCTTTAACAGCGGGACCTCCGTAATTCCCTGCCGGTCCTTTGCTATTAATATTCTCTTCCTGTTCCGGTATCATATACGTATGCTTTCTCCGTTGGTACTCCTGCCTTTCATGCCTGAAGCAGCCTGACCACAATCTTTTTAAAATGATATGCCGTCTCCAATACAACACGAACTGCATTCCGTTTTCTGAAATAATCATCTTCATCCATGTAGGACTGTCCCCACTGCGTAATATCACGAAAGCTTCCGCTGTAAACCACATATCTATTCAGCCGCTTCTCCAGCTCTCTGATTGCCAGAACATTCGGATAACGCAGCAAATATGCCACGAATTCCAGACAGGTATACGCATTCTTCATATCCAGGCGCTTTCGAAGCAGGGACAGGGCCGCATTCAAAGTATTATACAGCATCTCCTCCCTGTTCTCATGAAAATATGAGACTTCTTCCCGGATTCTCACATATTCTTCTTTCGTAACAGGAATCTGGCAGACTTTAACGGTAACATCATTATTATCCGACAGATACCGCTCCGGCTGTTCTACTACGAAGCCTCCTGAGATCGGTGAATTCACATGGTATCTCGCAAAAGAATACATCTTATTCAGATGATGATCAAAAGCAACCGTTACATGACTGTACTTATTGCGGGTGAACAGTCTGATCATTTTCCCCATATTGGTATTCGTCTTAAGAAAAGCCACATAGATATAATAATCCTTGGTACTGTTGTTCATAACTAATCCCCCTTATCCTTTTCCATCTATAACGCAGGACGGCTCCCCATTTCTTCATCCCGGCTGCTCTCCCAAAATTGCGACGCTGTATACCGCAAAGTGGAGCGTTCAGAACGGCGCAATGATTTTTCAAACACGCTCTGGCATGCTTGTCCGGCTGACGGTAAAAATTATCAGGCTGTTACCATAAATACCTGCCCCATCCTTACACCCATGCACGTGACACGCTCCCCTGTACATTTGACACGTAAGTTATGAGAACAAATTACCCTATGATTCCGAAAAGTATAAAGCCGATTGTATTGATCGCAAAATTAGCGCACATATGCACCAGCCAGGAATTATATATATTATTACCTTTTTCATTCAGCCGGTTGAAAAATACCCCTGCAATAAAAAGACTGAAGATTAATAAAAGAAACAGCACTGCCTGAAACCAGTCTGACATGATCGCTACATGATATAATGCAAATGTCCCTGCGCTGAACAGGTAAGCAAATCTTTTCGAGGTGAATTTCTTAAGGGTCAAAAATGCAAATCCCCGGAAAAAAAACTCCTCCAGGAAGGAGTTGACGAAGGAGATATAGAGGGCCACCCACACGAAATTGTCCTTATTCACCCCATAGGAAGCAGTCAGCTCACCGGTAACGCCTGAAAAATCAAAATAAGGTCCAAGAATAAAATATACCAGCAGAATGAAGGCATATACCCCCATACCCAGCAGCACCGGAATGATAAGCGCCTTCTTATCCCTGATTCGGAACATGTCCCATACCGGGATCCCCTTATGAATCACTGCATATCCAAGGGGAATTCCAAGGAACAGTAATAATTTCACAAGTGATTTCACGAGATAGCCCGGTGCTATTACCGCATCAATAAAGGCCATGACAATACAGGCTGCGACTATCAGAATTAAAATCCTTATAACCTTGCTTTTGTTTTCCATAGATACCTTTGCTTCCTCCAATTAATTACTACCATTATAACAATATATTCTCATATAATAAAGCTAAATTTATGAATTGCTAATGTCTTACAGTCTTTTCCCGCTTTAAGCCTATGATTTGTCCGGCGGATCTGCAGGCATGATTTAAACCATGCGGTACAATGACAGCACTGACCAGCTTCCCTCCGGTCACCTGCCGGCGTCATGGCAAAAAAAAGCTGCTGCAGCTTCGTTCATACGCCTGCAACAGCTTGCTTGCTTATTTAAAAACCTTTATTCGTTCCTCCAACGGATTGAAGGATTTCTCACCCGGCTGTGCCAGTATCTCGCCGAACGGCATCTGAGCCAGCAGCTTCCAGCTCCCCGGAAGCTTCCATTCCGCCTTAACCTCCTCGTCGATCAGCGGATTATAATGCTGCAGGGAGGCTCCGAGACCTGCTTCCTCCAGTGCCAGCCAGACGGTATATTGCAACATGCCCGAGGACTCTAAGGACCAGATAGGAAAATTATCCTTATATAAGTCAAATTGCTGCTGCAGGCCCTCCACTATGGCCTGATCCTCAAAGAATAATACCGTACCGTGACCGCTCTTAAAAGCACCCAGCTTTTCTTCCGTGGAAGCAAAGGCCTCCTCGGGAACAATCTTACGTAAAACTTCCTTGGTGATATCCCATAGCTTATCATGATGTTCTTCAAATAATATCACGACTCTTCCGCTTTGTGAATTAAACGCTGAAGGAACATGCTTAACCGCATGCTCTACGAGCTCTCTGATCTCCTTCTGTGATATGGGGGACTTTTTCCCGATTGCATATATAGTCCTTCGTTTTTCAACAACATCTTTGAATTGCGTACTCATATAAAACTCCTGCCTTTCACTTTTTAATTATATTAATATTTATATTAAGATAAACAGACCGGAGACTGACTGCATCCGCGACGATCTGCTTATCTGTATTTTATTGTTATCATAGGAATTTATTACTTAAATTATGTATATGGGAAAAATTATGCTGCAATCTCTCTTTAATTGTTTACAATTTAATTTTATGCTATTATTTAGAATTTGTCAATACCCTTTATTGACATTTTTAAAATAATTGTATAAAATCTAATCGTAACCAAACAATAGTAAGAAGAATGTTATCTCCATAGTTTATGGATTGCATATTATGTTATATATTAAGAAAGCAGGGATGCAAAATGGATGCGAATAACAAAACAACAGAAAATACTGACCTGAGGTCAGACGAATATGACCTTCTGAAGCTTGACAACCAGCTGTGCTTCTCCTTATATGTCTGCTCCAAGGAGATCATCAGAAAGTATAAGCCCCTGCTGGATCCTTACGGCCTTACCTATACCGGTTACATCATCCTCCTGGCACTCTGGGAAGAAGATAATATCACCGTGAAGGAGCTCGGCAAAAGACTGTACCTGGATTCGGGTACCTTGACACCGATGCTTAAGAAAATGGAAGCTCAGGGTTATATAACAAGAACGCGAAGTGCAAGTGATGAGAGAAATGTCTATATAGCACTGACGCAAAAGGGAAAGAACCTCAAAACAGATGCGGTTGAGATTCCCAAATGTCTCATCTGCGAATTACAGCTGACACCCCAATTTGCATATGAATTGTTGCAGGGGCTGCACACCATGATGCAGAAATTAGGCGCCGGGGACTTTTTGAAAGAATAAAAACAAAAACATAAGGATTGCATAACGGAAAGGAAATAAATCATGAGACTTTCTGTATCTGAGAGGAAGGAATTTATACTGATACTGCGGGAATTACTTACGGTAGAGCAGATACATGAGATGAAACAATATATCCAGCATGGCAGCACCTCCACCTTTACCCATTGCCTGATTGTGGCATACCATAGCTATCTCCTGGCCAGGCGTCTGCCCATAGGATTTGATACCAGAAGTATTGTACGCGGAGCAATGCTGCATGATTTCTACCTCTATGACTGGCATATTCCGGACAAAAGCCACAGGCTGCATGGATTTTACCATCCCGGCTTTGCATTAAAGAATGCAAGAAAGCATTATCAATTGAACCGTATTGAAGAGGATATTATCGAAAAGCATATGTGGCCGCTAACGCTTCATAAGGTGCCCTGTTACAGGGAGTCCATGCTGGTCAGCCTGGTGGATAAGCTGTGCTCTGCGGCCGAGATCTTCCGTCTGCCCATGCTGCCGAAGCAGTACCGGCACCTTCAGCAGCTGATCGTTAAGAAAGCATTATAGATGCAGGCCTTCATCAAATCCCAGCATAATATTCATATTCTGTATGGCTGCTCCCGAGGCTCCCTTTCCCAGGTTATCTATCCTTGTCATAATGACGGCGGTACCCTTAGAAGCATTGCCGAATACAAAGATCTCCGCATGGTTGGTATCATTGCAGGCCGTAATATCCAATCCTCCGTCAAAGAGATCTTCTTCCCGCATAAACGGCAGCACCTTAACGAAGGCCTCCTTATGATAATGCTCTGAGAGCAGTTCATGGATATCCCGGGCAGTGGGCTGCTTTGACAAAAGCCTGGTATGAAGGGACAGCATAACTGCCATACCCTTATAATTATTCCCCAGAATCGGGAGGAATAAGGGCTCTTCTTTGAGTCCGGCATGCTTTGTCATCTCGGGCAGGTGCTTATGGTTAAGTGTAAGGGCATAGGGTCTCGGTGCCCCGGCATATTCATTCCTGCCATCGTTTTGTTCATATTTCTCAATTAAAGATTTCCCGCCGCCGCTGTAGCCGGTAAGACTCTGACAGGTCACCGGGTAATCAGAGGGCATAACACCCCCGGCAACCAGCGGATAAGCCGCCAGGATGAATGCGGTAGCATGGCAGCCCGGATTGCTGACTCTTTTACTGTTCCTGACAGCCTCCCGATGGGCCTTAGACAGCTCGGGTAATCCGTAAGTCCAGTCCGGAGCGGTACGGTATGCCGTACTGGCATCTATGATACGGGTATCCGGATTGGTTACCAGACCCACCGCTTCCCTGGCTGCCTCATCCGGCAGGCACAGGAATACCAGATCCGCTTCATTCAGGCATCCGGCTCTTACTGCCGGATCACGGCGTTTCTCATAATCTATGGCAATCAGTTCAAGCTCCGGATAGAGCGCAAGCCGTTCATGGATTTTTAATCCCGTGGTTCCGCTCATTCCGTCTACAAATATTTTTCTTTTCATAAGATATCCAATCCCTTTCTTATCAGTAAATCGAGAGTACTATCATAAGAAATCCACTCTTAATATGCATATTTATTCCTAACT
>JAFADH010000100.1 GCA_023424995.1 Bacillota bacterium
GGAGGAGGACAGGGAAAGGGCTGCTTCCCCGTTACCGGGAGAGTTGCCGGTGTTGCCGGGAGAAGTCGCAGAAGTACGCAGGGACGGCATCGTTGTGAAGACCGGAGACGGCTTGCTGGTTGTGAAAGAGCTCCAGCTGGAAGGGAAGAAGCGTATGACCGCCGAAGCCTTCTTACGAGGTTACACCATCCTTCCGGGGACAAAGCTGGGATGAAGTGCAGGCCTGATCCGGCGGTAAATTCTGTAACAGACATGGACTTTAAATAAAATCCCGAATTAATGCTAAAATTATTACCGAAATCAATGCTAAAATAAATGCTGTGGAAGGATAAGCCGGAGAAATTTAATAAAATATTAATTTGACCTTCAAATTTATATAATAAGTTTATGTTAAAATAGAACTGATCCCGGGACCGGTCCTGGGATGGTTCTCTGGCTGCGGGGCATACGAACGAGCTTGTGCCGGTTCTGCATAATGCGGGTTTGCATAGGATCAATGGATGGATATGCCGGAAGGCTATCCGGAAGATATTTGTTTTTATTTTGCTGTGAAAGGATTGGTGATACTATGGTTATTGTAGGTTTTGGCTATGGCTTTGGTTACTATTTTGATCCGACCTATATTCTGGTTATCATTGGTATTGTTATTACATTAATTGCATCTTCGAGGGTGAAATCCACCTTCTCAAAGTATTCGAGGGTGAAAAGCCGCGCAGGAGTTACCGGTGCCCAGGCGGCACAGCGGATTCTGCAGGCCTCCGGTATCTATGACGTTAGGATCGAGAGGGTGCCGGGGAATATGAGTGACCATTATGATCCCAGAAGCAAGGTGCTTCGTCTGTCTGATACCGTATACGGGCAGGATTCCCTGGCGGCTATCGGTGTTGCCGCCCATGAATGCGGGCATGCCATCCAGCATCAGGAGGCATATGCTCCCTTATCCATCCGCAGTACGCTGGTTCCGGTAGCGAATTTCGGATCCATGGCGGCCTGGCCGGTTATTATTCTCGGAGTTATATTAAGCTACAACGAATTATTAATCAATATAGGAATTATTCTGTTCTTTGCGGCGGTTCTATTCCAGCTGGTTACGCTGCCGGTTGAGTTCAATGCTTCCCGGAGAGCCATTAGCCGGCTGAGCGAAACCGGAATTCTCAATGGAGATGAGCTGGGACAATCGAAGAAGGTACTGGATGCGGCGGCCTTGACCTATGTAGCGGCAGCGGCGGCAACCATACTGCAGCTGCTCCGGCTCATTTTATTGTTCGGAGGAAGAAGACGTGACTGAGGCCTTAAATTCCAGGGAGCTTGTCCTGGATCTGCTGCTGGAGGTTATGGAGGAAGGCAAATACAGCCACACCGTATTGAACCATGCACTGAAGAAGCACCAGCAGCTGAATAAGCAGGAGCGTGCTTTTATCACAAGGTTATTCACGGGTACCGTGAAAATATATCTTACCCTGGACTATGTGATCAACAAGTTTTCTTCCCTGCCGGTGGATAAGATGAAGCCCCTGATCCGTAATCTTCTAAGACTCAGTGTATATCAGATGGGGTATATGGAGCAGGTTCCTGCGTCCGCAGTCTGCAATGAGGCGGTGAAGCTGGCGAAGAAGCGAGGCTTTACAAAGCTTTCCGGTTTTGTCAACGGCGTGCTGCGGGGCATAGCCCGCGGGATAAATGACATTCAATATCCGGACAGGCAGAAGGAGCCGGAAAAGTATCTGGAGATAGCCTATTCCTGTCCGGGCTGGCTTGCAGCCGGGCTATTGCATCAATACGGATATGATGCGGCGGAAGCCATGCTTGCCGCTTCACTGAAGGAGAAGGAGACCACCATCCGCTGCAACGGGAGTAAGGTATCTGCGTCCCGATTGAAGGAAGTGTTGATTCAGGAAGGCGTTACGGTAGAGGATAACAAATATCTGGATTACGCTTTTCAGATATCCGGTTATGATTACCTGGAGAAATTAGATAGTTTTTCCAGTGGACTTTTTGCGATTCAGGATGTAAGCTCTATGCTGGTGTGTGAAACAGCCGGAATCCGCCAGGGGGATTATGTTATCGATGTCTGTGCCGCTCCCGGCGGGAAAGCGCTTCACGCGGCAGAGACAGCAGGGGAAGTATCCGCAAGGGATCTGACGGAATATAAAATAGATCGGATTAAGGATAATATTGGCCGTCTCGGTCTTCAGAATGTCACGGTCAAGGTATGGGACGCGCTGCAGCCGGATGAGGCCTCCGTCCGCAAGGCGGATGTGGTCATAGCCGATCTGCCCTGCAGCGGACTTGGAGTTATCGGTAAGAAACCGGAGATCAAATACAGGCTGTCTCCCAAGCTGCTGGACGAATTGGTGGAATTGCAGCGCGGTATATTATCCGTGGTGCAAAATTATGTGAAGGAGAATGGGGTACTGATCTTCAGTACCTGTACGGTGAATCAGGCTGAGAATACGGGGAACAGGGACTGGTTCCTCAGGAATTATGACTTTAAAGCGGAAGAACTGGATTCCCGCCTCCCGGAGCAATTACTTTCCGATACAACAAAAGAAGGCTATCTTCAGCTTCTGCAGGGCATACATGGAACGGACGGCTTTTTCCTGTCCAAATTCCGAAGACAAAGTAGCATATAATTAAATCAGACAGAATAGGAATATAGAATGAAGCAACCGGATATAAAATCCTTGACCCTTGAGGAATTAACGAATGAATTAAAAATCATGGGATTGCCTGCTTTCCGGGCAAAGCAGGTATTTGAATGGCTGCATGTGAAGCTGGTGAACCGCTATGAGGAGATGACGAATCTGTCCAGGGAGCTTCGTGAGAGGCTGAACGAGAGATACCCCATCACAGCTCTTAAGGAAGTGGAGGCCAGGCATTCCGCCGCGGACGAAACAGTAAAATATCTGTTTCGTCTGATGGATGACAGCATCATTGAAAGCGTTCTCATGAAATATCATCATGGCAACAGTGTATGTATCTCCTCCCAGGTGGGCTGCCGCATGGGCTGCAGATTCTGCGCTTCCGCCATCGGCGGTAAAGAGAGGGATCTTATGCCTTCCGAGATGCTGGACCAGATCTACCGGATTCAGGTGCTTTCCGGAGAGCGGGTCTCTAATGTGGTGGTTATGGGAACCGGAGAACCCTTGGACAATTATGATTATGTCATGCGGTTTTTAAGACTAATTACAGACCCACTGGGTCTTAATATCAGTGCGAGGAATATCACCGTATCCACCTGCGGGCTTCCGGACCGGATTCGTGCCTTCGCGGAAGAGGGCCTGCCGGTAACTTTGGCATTATCCCTTCATGCGCCCAATAATGAAATCAGGAAGCGGTTGATGCCGGTGGCAGCCAAATATGAGCTGGCTGAGGTTATGGATGCATTCCGCTATTATTATGACAGGACGGGAAGAAGACTTACCTTTGAATACAGTCTGGTGGAGGGTGTGAACGATGAAGAAGAGCATGCAAGGGAACTCGCAAGACTCGTAAGAGGCCTGAACTGCCATGTGAATCTCATTCCCGTAAACCCCATAAAAGAGCGGGATTACAGGAAATCAGGGAGTGAAAAAATACAAAAATTTAAAAATATACTTGAAAAAAATAGAATAAATGTTACTATAAGAAGAGAAATGGGCGCAGATATTGACGCTGCCTGTGGACAACTTAGGAAGAGTTATATGGACGCGAATCAGTGACTTTTCGGGTTGATGAAACTAGGAGGTGCAGGCTTGAAAGCATTTTCAATAACCGATATTGGAGAGCGACGGAGGATAAACCAGGATTATGTCTTCTGTAGTGAAAGTGCCGTCGGTAAGCTGCCAAATCTATTCATCGTGGCGGACGGCATGGGGGGACATAATGCAGGTGATTATGCTTCAAGATTCTGTGTGGAATTTTTTAAAAAGCAGATTGAGGAAAGCGATGCGGAAGCGCCGGTTACTTTGATTGAGACTGCCTTACAATGTACAAATGACGCTTTGCGTGACGAAGCAAAGGAGAAGTCCGAGCTGGAGGGTATGGGAACTACCTTTGTGGTGGCTACGATTTATGATAAGGAGATGTATGTCGCCAATGTCGGTGACAGCAGGCTGTATGTAATCGGAAAAGAAATAAGACAGATTACGGAGGACCACAGTCTGGTTGAAGTGATGGTAAAGACCGGAGAGCTTAATCGCAGTGAAGCGAGGCACCATCCGAATAAGAACATCATTACCAGGGCATTGGGGGCGAATACCTTTGTGGTACCCGATTATTTTGAAGTGGAATTAGAAGAGGGGGATACGGTGCTTATATGCTCCGACGGGCTGACGAATATGCTGGAGGATGAGACGATCGAGCGGATCATCAGAGAGCATAATGACCCGGAGACGGCGGCGGCAACGTTGGTAAGGTATGCAAATCAGAATGGCGGTAAGGACAATATCGCCATCATTATCATAAAATTATGAAAAAAAGAGGTGACGAAACATGTTAAAACCCGGTATGTTTATCAGCGGTCGTTATGAAATCATTGATAAAGTGGGATCCGGAGGCATGGCAGATGTATATAAGGCCAGGGACCAAAGACTCAATCGTTTTGTAGCGATTAAGGTATTAAAACCGGAATATTCCAGTGATAAAAGCTTTGTTAATAAATTCAGAGGGGAAGCCCAATCGGCCGCTGGCTTATCTCATCCGAACATAGTCAATGTATATGACGTGGGAGATGACGGTGGCTTATATTATATTGTAATGGAATTAGTGGAGGGTATTACCCTGAAGCGTTTTATTGAGAGAAAGGGTAAGCTTGAGGTTAAAGAGGCAGTAGGCATTGCAATTCAAATTGCTCAAGGTATGGAAGCCGCTCATGACAACCATATCATTCATAGGGATATTAAACCCCAGAATATCATCATTTCCAGAGATGGCAAGGTAAAGGTAACGGATTTTGGTATCGCCAAGGCGACCAATTCCAACACAATTACCTCCAATGCCATGGGATCAGTACATTATCTGTCTCCGGAACAGGCCAGAGGCGGATACAGCGATGAGAAGAGCGATATCTATTCCCTTGGCGTTACCATGTATGAGATGCTCTCCGGTAAAGTACCCTTTGCAGGGGATAATACCGTATCCGTTGCCCTGCTCCATATCCAGGGAGAGGCCATGCCCCTCCGGGAGCTGGATCCTGAGATTCCCGTCAGTGTGGATAAGATCGTCCAGAAATGTATGCAGAAGAGACCGGAGCGCAGATACCATACTGCTTCCGAGCTGATCTCCGATCTGAAAAGATCCATTACCAATCCCGACGGTGATTTTGTTCAGATACCTGCATTCGTTGCTTCCGATTCACCGACCATCAATATCGGTGATGATATCAGCAGGATCAAGAACGGTACTTATATGGATGATGATATGCGTCCTACAAAGAACATAGCAGGGGTAAAACTGGATGAGGAGGACGACGAGGATCTGGATACCGTGGATTCCAAGGTAGAGAAAGTATTCCTGGTCGGAACCATCGTAGCAGCGGTAGTATTAGGTGTTGTTGTTATCGGTCTGGTAGCATGGCTGCTTACTTCTAATTTGAATAAAGATAAAGGTGATGATTCGAATGTATCTCCTACTACAGGAGCGGAAGAAAATTCACCGACTCCGAGTACTACCGAAGCTCCTACCGGAGCGGGTGCGGAGACATATACTGTCCCTGAGGTGCTGGGATATACGGAAGAGGATGCAAGAGCGCTCTGGGCTGTTTGGGATTCGACTGCTAATATAACCATTAAGCAGGATTATTCGGAGGATATAGAAGAAGGCTTAGTAATGAAGCAATATCCGGAAGCCGGCAACAGTAATATAAAAGGAGCCGGGGTAATCCTGACACTCAGTGTCGGGAAGGAACCGAAGGAGCTTCCCCCGGTAGATAACCTTACCGAAGCCCAGGCTGAGAAAAAGCTGGTGGAGGAATACGGACTGGTAATAAAGCGTGAATATGAAGAAAGCGATATCATCGCTCCGGGCAGGGTGATTCGAACCGTACCCGAGAAGGGTACTATGGTCACATCCGGCATGGAAGTTACCATGGTGATCAGTAAGGAGCCCGTAGTGACCAAGGTTGCGGTACCGAGCCTGCTGGGCAAGACTGAGGATGAGGCTTCTGCAGCATTGAATGCTGTGGGTCTTGTGTTGAATAATACAACTTATGATAATTCCGATATCTATCCGGTAGGCCAGATTTCCTATCAGAGCTATTCTATGAATACCATGGTGGATCAGGGCACCTTAATCGATATCACGGTAAGTATCGGACCCAAGGAGGATTCCGGCGACAACGGCGGCACGGATGTCCTGTATGTGGGAATGGTAACCATTACCGGCAATCCCTTATCCGGATATAACGACGGACAGACAGCCGAAATTATTCTGGAGATGCAGCAGCCCGGCTTTGAGCCCCAGGTAATCTGGCAGGAGCCGCTGTCATCCGGGGATTTTCCGTTTACCGTCCCGGATATCGTGGGAGACAGCGCAGACCCGGGAATTGTATCCATGTATATCGATGGAGTATTATATTCCCAAACCTGGACAGTAGAATTTGAAGCCATTCCGGTGGAGGATTAGGCTGTTTCTGCCGGATGAAAATGTAACAGGATAAAGCAAACTATGGAGGATGTGCTTGGAAGGCAAGATTATCAAAGGTATCGCAGGGTTTTATTATGTTCATACCCCGGAGGAAGGAATAACTTACGAGTGTAAAGCAAAAGGGATATTCCGTAATCAGAATATCAGGCCCCTGGTTGGAGATGATGTAGTAATAGATACCGATGACCAGCCGTCCGGCAGCGGTACCATAATACGGATTTTATCCAGAAAGAATGAATTAATAAGGCCTGCTGTTGCCAATATTGATCAGGTATTGATCATATTTGCAGCGGCAGAGCCTGACCCGAATTTGAATCTCCTGGACCGTTATTTGATTATGATGCGAAAACAGAGGCTGAATACCATCGTCTGCTTTAATAAAATGGATATTGTCACTGAGAATGAGATATCCTTATTAAAGGAAACCTATCAGCTCTGCGGTTATGAAGTTGTATTCACCAGCATATTGAAGAAGGATGGTATTCAGAATATTCAGAGGATGCTTAAGGGAAAGACTACGGTCCTGGCCGGTCCGTCCGGTGTGGGAAAGTCTACGTTTATCAATACAATCCAACCGAAAGCCAATATGGAGACCGGCAGTGTCAGTGATAAGATCAAGAGAGGCAGGCATACCACCAGACATTCCGAGCTGATCTATATTGATCAGGATACTTATGTAATGGATACACCCGGCTTCAGTTCCTTTTATATTGAGGATGTCGATAAGGAGGAGCTGAAGGATTATTTTGTGGAATTTCATGAATATGAGGATGAATGCCGGTTTCAGGGCTGCAGCCACAGGAATGAGCCCGGCTGTGCCGTTAAGAAAGCGCTGGAAGAAAAGAAGATCAGCCGCATCCGATATGAAAATTATTTAATGCTGTATGAGGAATTAATGAATACCAAAAAATATCCCCGGTAAAAAGCGCTGCTTCTGCGCCGTGCATCTCGATTACAGGAACCGTATTTGTTCCTGTAATATAAGTTATTCAGAAGTTGTACTGTACTTCTGAATAAAAGGCGCTGTTTCTGCGCCGTGTATCTCGATTACAGGAACCGTATTTTGTTCCTGTAATATAAGTTATCAGAAGCTGCCTTATACTTCTAAGTAAAAGATACCGGTTTTGTAACACACATAAATTATATTGGAAAGGTCAGGTAACAATATGATAAAACTTGCTCCATCAATATTGGCTGCGGATTTTAATCATCTGGGGGAGCAAATCGGTCTGATAGAAAAAACGGGAGTGGATTACCTTCATATTGATGTTATGGATGGTAATTATGTTCCAAGCATCAGCTTTGGGACGCCTTTGATAGCTTCGATACGTAAGAATTCGAAGCTTATTTTTGATGTACATCTGATGGTGGAGGAGCCGTTTCGTTATCTTGAAGAATTCAAGGACGCAGGTGCGGATATTATCACAGTGCATGCGGAAGCCTGCACACATCTTCACCGGACTATAACCAGGATCAAGGAATTGGGTTTAAAGGCAGGAGTATCCTTAAACCCGGCGACCTCCCCGGAGGAGATCAGGTACATTCTTAAGGAAGTGGATATGGTGCTTATTATGACCGTGAATCCGGGATATGGCGGACAAGCTTTTATTGGCAGTTCCCTTCAGAAGATCCGGGAATTGAAAGAGATGATCGATAAGGCGGGACTCCTTATTGATATTGAAGTAGACGGCGGTATTACTCCGGCCAATGTGGAGGATGTTCTGGAGGCCGGCGCCAATGTGATTGTATCAGGAACCAGTGTATTTAGAGGCAATATGGAAGAGAATATTGCCGGCTTTATGGAGAAATTCAAGAATTTTGTTCCATAAGTTATTGTTGGAAACATGTGAAGGATGATATGGAGAGCATGGATAAAAAGATACTAATAATAACCGGCGGCAGGATAACGGACCACTTTCTATTAGAGCAGCTGGAAAAGGAGAAGTATTCCATGATTATTGCTGCGGATCACGGTCTTGCAGCGGCTGACCGGCTTATGCTGTCCCCGGACTTTATTGTGGGGGATTTTGATTCCGTGCCGGAGGCCATACTTTCGAAATACCGCGGCAAATCCGCCCCCATAGAGACATTTCCAAGGGAGAAGGATAAGACGGATACCCAGATCGCCGTTGAACTGGCATTGATGCACAATCCGTCCCGGATTGATATCATCGGAGCTACCGGTTCAAGGCTGGATCATGTGATTGCTAATATACACCTGCTGGTTCTTCCGCTGCAAGCGGGATGCACGGCATGTATCATAGATGAAAAGAACAAGATTTATCTTATGGAACACAGCTTTTTTATCAGCAGGACAATGCAGCACGGAGATTATGTCTCGCTGCTGCCCTTTACAGACAAGGTGAGCGGACTTACGCTGAAAGGGTTTAAATACCCTCTGGATCATGTGACTTTAACCTCCGGAAGCAGTCTTGGTATCAGTAATGAAATTGTGGAAGAGGAAGCAGAGGTAGAACTCCTGGAGGGTATCCTGCTGGTCATCGAAGCAAGGGATTAATTTGAATATCGGCAGATCAGGGACTTGCAGGTTCAGGGACCGATCTGCTTACATGAATATAGAAACAGGAAGGAAGACACGAATGAAATTAGGTATTGTCGGCTTGCCCAATGTGGGCAAGAGCACACTTTTTAATTCACTTACAAAGGCAGGAGCAGAATCCGCTAATTATCCCTTTTGTACCATTGACCCCAATGTGGGTATTGTTCCGGTTCCCGATCCAAGGCTTAAGGTATTGGGGGATCTGTACAATTCTGAGAAGGTCATCCCCGCAGCTATTGAATTTGTCGATATCGCAGGGCTGGTAAGAGGCGCCTCCAAGGGAGAGGGGCTCGGTAACCAGTTTTTATCCCATATCAGGGAAGTGGATGCTATTGTTCATGTAGTCCGCTGCTTTGAGGACACCAATATCATACATGTGGATGGTTCCATCAATCCCCTCAGGGATATTGAGACAATTAACCTGGAATTAATATTTTCCGATATGGAGATACTGGAACGAAAAATATCCAGAACAGCCAAAGGGGTCAGGAACGACAAGTCGCTGGCCAAGGAATATGAGATGCAGGAGCGCCTGAAGGCGCATCTGGAGGACGGAAAGCCGGCTAAGACCTTCAAGACCCTGGATGATGATGAGAAAGTTTTCTTTAGTGAATATAATCTTCTGACAGCAAAGCCGGTGATCTATGCTGCCAATGTCAGGGATGAAGAGCTTGCCGATGACGGAGCGGACAATTCTTTTGTACAGACCGTGCGCAGCTTTGCGGAACAGGAGAATTCCGAAGTATTTGTGATCTGTGCCCAGATCGAGCAGGAGATTGCCGAGCTGGAAGAGGATGAGAAGAAGATGTTCTTAGAGGAGCTTGGATTAAAGGAATCCGGTCTGGAGAAGCTGATCAAGGCGAGCTATCATATCCTTGGACTGATAAGCTATCTTACGGCAGGGCCGAAGGAGACAAGAGCCTGGACCATTGCCGTCGGAACGAAGGCTCCGCAGGCTGCAGGCAAGATACATTCTGATTTTGAACGGGGCTTTATCCGTGCGGAGATTGTCAGCTACCATAACCTTGTGGAATGCGGCAATTACAATGCGGCAAAGGAAAAGGGCCTGGTTCGGTCAGAAGGAAAAGAATATGTTGTACAGGACGGAGATGTGGTATTATTCCGATTCAACGTGTGATGTCCGGTATAAGCAGAATAGTGCGGCAGGGAACGGCATAACCTATGGTTAAATCACATGCTTGCATGTAAGTGCCTGATCTGCGGTAATGAGCGGTTCGGAATGAATTATTGACATGTTATTATAAGAGAGAAGTGATGATGCAATGGAAGTTATTCTCACCAATATTAATTTTCCCAACCTGGGAATTGAACTAAAGAATGTACCGTCCGGTTTTGAGGTGTTCGGTTATCACATTGCGCTGTACGGAGTAGTAATCGGTATCGGAATGCTGTTTGGATGGCTTCTTGCCGAATGGATGGCTAAGAGGACCGGACAGAATACCGAATATTATCTGGATTTTGCCCTGATTGCTATTATTGCTTCGGTCATTGGAGCGAGATTATACTATGTTGTATTTGCCTGGGAGGAATTTGCGGATAATCCCCTCTCCGTATTTAATCTCCGCACCGGCGGACTTGCAATCTACGGAGGAATTCTGGCTGCGGTATTAACTGCCGTAATCTATACAAGAATAAAAAAATATCCCTTCTGGCTGTTAGCGGATACCGGCTGTATCGGTTTGATTGCCGGTCAGATTATAGGACGCTGGGGGAATTTCTTTAATCGCGAAGCCTTCGGCAAGTATACGGACGGATTGTTCGCCATGCAGCTGGACCGCAGTGTGGTATCTAACATATATAAATCAACGGTATCGGAATTCCGTCTGCAAAATCTGTATGAAGGAAAGCCGGCAGTGCTTGAACGTATCCTGGAGATCAGGGATCATATCATGGTAGTGGATGGAGTGGAATATATCCAGGTGCATCCCACCTTCCTTTATGAAGCTGCCTGGAATCTATGTCTCCTCATTCTTTTAATCCTGTATACGAAGCATAAGAAGTTTGACGGAGAGGTCATGCTGCTGTATCTTATGGGTTACGGAGCAGGCAGGGTATGGATAGAAGGGCTTCGGACGGACCAGCTCTTTTTATGGGGAACCCCTATTGCCGTATCCCAATTATTATCCGCGTTGATTGTAGGTGCAGCTGCAGCTTTACTGATTATAAAGCGAAGAAAAGCAAACCGGATTCCTGTTAAAAAATAAGATAATGAATACGGAGCATGGGACTATTTTCCCATACTCCGTATTTTCGTCTATATATTGACATAATTTGTTCGATTTTTAAATTAAACACAATATCTTGTTGCATTCTATCAAAACAGCGCAGAAAGCCTTAATTCATAAGGTTTTCTGTGCTATTTTTTTATGCATTTACCCTTGATTAATTCCCATTTTTAATATAGAATGAACCTATAAGTGGAGCGAAGTGGTGTGAAGTGGAGCAAATGACCACAAAAGTGGGACAACCTCACACAAATCCCACACAGGATAAAGAAGGTGCAGCTGTATGTTCATGGGTGAGTTCGATCATTCGATCGACGCAAAGGGCAGAATTATTATACCGTCCAAGTTCCGTGAAGATCTCGGCGATGAGTTTGTCATCACTGCGGGTCTGGACGGCTGTCTCTTCGTATACCCGAAACAGGAATGGCAGTCCTTCGTTGAAAAACTCTCCAAGCTCCCGGGTACGGGGGAAGCGAGGCAGCTGCAGCGATACTTTTTAGCGAAGGCAGCTGCATGCGAAGCGGATAAACAGGGAAGAATATTAATACCTGTAAAGCTGCGGGAAGAAGCCGGATTGGATAAGGACATCGTATTCGTGGGAGTCCTGAACAAAATAGAGATCTGGAGCAAGGAACGCTGGGAGAATAATAACAATTATGATAATGTAGATGCTATTGCAGAGCATATGTCACAATATGGAATCAGCTTCTGACATTTACTCCTGCATATTTGATTAAGAAGGATGTATAGAGGACATAATAATGGCATTTGAACATAAATCGGTATTGTTAGAAGAAACAATTGAAAATCTGAACATCAAACCGGATGGGATCTATGTGGACGGGACCCTGGGCGGCGGCGGACATTCCTATGAGATCGCCGGACGGCTTACCGCCGGAAGATTAATCGGAATTGATCAGGATGAAGCTGCGATTCGGGCAGCCGGACAAAGGCTGGCGGAATTCAAAGATAAAATTACTATAGTAAGAAGCAACTACAGACAAATCAGGCAGGTTCTGCAGGATTTATCCATAAGCCGGGTGGACGGCATATTACTTGATCTGGGGGTGTCCTCCTATCAGCTGGATACACCGGAGAGAGGATTTTCCTATAGGGAAGATGCACCGCTTGATATGAGAATGGACACACGAAATCCCATAACCGCGAAAGATGTGGTGAACACCTACGGTGAGATGGAGTTATTCCGTATCATACGGGATTACGGAGAGGATAATTTCGCTAAGAATATCGCTAAGCATATTGTAAAGCGAAGAGCTTTAAAGCCCCTGGAGACGACTTTTGACCTTGTGGAGGTCATCAAGGCAGCAATACCTGCCAGAGTCAGGGCAGGCACCGGCCATCCTGCAAAACGGACCTTCCAGGCGATCCGCATCGAGTTGAACAGAGAACTGGAAGTGCTTAAGGATTCCCTGCAGGATATGATCGAGCTGTTAGCCCCGGAAGGAAGGCTGTGCATCATCACATTCCACTCCCTGGAAGACAGAATTGTTAAGACATGTTTTCGGACCAATGAGAATCCATGCACCTGCCCGCCGGATTTTCCGGTATGTGTGTGCGGTAAGGTGCCAAAGGGCAGGGTCATAAGCAGAAAACCGATATATCCTGCCGAGGAAGAACTGGAAATTAATACGAGGTCAAAAAGTGCGAAGCTGAGAGTGTTTGAAAAATACTGATGTTAAAGAAGGAGAAAAGATACAATGAGACGATTATTGGGAATGTTTAACCGGAAGTGGAGAACTTATATTAAGATCTTAAGATAATTATAAGATAAATAATCAGAAAGACGTATGGTTATAATGACGGATAGTCAAAAAGACGAATCATCATATCGCTGTATACGGTTATAGAGAGGAGTTTCTTGCATGGACGCAGATAAGAGAAAATACCAACATTATAATAACAGGACAAGCTATATCGAGGGCAATACGGTACGTAAGCTGAATGCTGTTCCGGATATCAGAAGAGAGGAACAAAAACCGCAAAGACCTGCTCCCCGCAGACAGGAGCAAAGAGCTCCGAAAGCTTTGTCCGGCATAAACTTTGCTTCTTTGCTGGTTCTTACCATAGCGATAATCACAACGGTATACGTATGTGTGGAATACCTGCAGCTTCAGACGGAAGTAAGCAGAATGGAGAAATCAGTCATTACTCTCGAGAAGGATTTAAAGAATCTGACCAATAAGAACGATGCTGAATATGCAGGCATCAATACGGTTTATAACCTGGATGAAGTATACCGGGTAGCCGTAGAGGAGCTGGGAATGGTATATCCCAATAATAATACGGTGATTACCTATCAGCCGGGAGACGATGATTATGTGAGACAGTACGAGGATATCCCCCGTAAATAGGAGAATGACATGGCTAATACGAAGACCTCCAGAACATTTAATTCACGAATGCAAGCAAGATTATTGCTTGTATTTTGTGTTGTGACTCTAATGCTGATCGGTTTAATGGGCAGATTAATCTATATCAACCGAACGGATGGCGACCGGTATGCCAAGCAGGTACTTTCCAGGCAATCCTATGTCAGCGCCATACTTCCGTACCGGAGAGGAGACATTCTTGACCGCAACGGGACCGTGCTGGCAACCAGTGAACTGCAGTATAAACTCATTCTTGATCCTTATATCCTGCTGTTGAATGAGGATTATATAGAACCTACCATGAAAGCACTGGAGGATAGCTTTGCTGTTGACCGGGAGGAATTTCAAAAGATACTGGAGGATAAACCCAAAAGCCAGTATGTGGTTGTATTAAAAAGCTTACAGTATAGTGCCGTGAAAAGCTTTGAGGCATTAAGGGATAAAAAGGATTCCAAGATCACGGGCGTCTGGTTTGAACAGGAATATGTAAGATCCTACCCCTATAAAACACTGGCCTGTGACGTGCTTGGCTTTACTTCGGCAGATAATAAAGGCTTCTGGGGTATTGAGGAATATTATAACAGTGAATTAAACGGGATCAACGGAAGGGAATACGGTTATTACGATGCGGAGCTGAATATCGAGCGGATTGTTAAAAAAGCCGTGAACGGTAATTCTGTTATTACTACCATCGATGCCAATGTCCAGCGGATCCTTCAGGAAAAGATAATTAAATTTAATTCGGAGATCGGAAGCAAGAGCATAGGAATACTGGTAATGAACCCTAACAACGGGGAGATCCTAGGAATGGCATCCGATCAGGAATATGATCTGAATAATCCCCGGAGCCTGGAGGGGTTCTATACGGAGGAAGAGATCTCCGCCATGACGGAAGAACAGAAGATGGAGATTCTTAATACGCTCTGGAAAAATGACACTATCAGCAGCGGCTTTGAACCCGGCTCCACCTTTAAGCCCGTCACCATAGCCGCGGCGCTGGAAGAAGGGATCATTCACATGGATGATACCTATTACTGCGACGGAGGCCAGCAGGTAGGCTCCTCTTATATACACTGCAGTAAGAGGACGGGGCATGGGGAAATTACACTGGGACAGGCTTTAATGGTATCCTGTAATGATGCTCTCATGCAGATCGCGGAATTGACCGGCAGGAATATCTTCTATGATTACCAGGGGAATTTAAGCTACGGACAGAAAACCGGAATCGACCTGCCCGGTGAAGAAGGCGGACTTATTATATCGGAGAGCGGTCTGAATGCCACGGAGCTTGCCACCAGCAGCTTCGGACAATCCTTTACTACCACTATGGTTCAGATGGCTGCGGCTTTTTCTTCCCTGGTTAACGGGGGATATTATTACCAGCCCCACGTGGTAAAGAAGATTGTGAACGAGAACGGAGCAACCGTTGAAGAGACGAAGGGCTTGCTGGTACGCCAGACGGTCTCCAAGAAGACATCGGAGTTTCTCCAGGAATACCTGTATCAGACGGTAGAAGCCGGTACGGCTCAGAAAGCCGGGGTGGAAGGGTATTCCATCGGCGGCAAGACGGGTACCGCGGAAAAACAACCCCGCGATGCCGACACCTATGTGGTATCCTTCCTGGGATGTGCGCCTGCAATTAATCCGGAGATGGTGATCTTTGTCATGATCGATGAGCCCCAGAATGTGGAGAGGCAGGCGGACAGCTCCATAGCAACTAAATTCGCGAGCGAGATACTGAATGAGATATTGCCGGCACTGGGTATCTACCCGGACGGTGAGATTGATTACCTGTTACCGGAGGAAGAAGGAACAGAAGGTACATCGGAGAATTCCCAGGGAACAACCCAGGGAACGGAAGGCTCGCAGGAGAACGGAGCTAATTCGGAAAATCAGAACACCGGTAATCAAAATTCACAGAATCAGGATACCGATAATCAGGAGAATGGCAGTCAGAATTCAAACAGCCAGATAGATGAAACCGGTACGGAAGATGATACGGATACAGGAGACAGTACCGATCCGGCCACGGGAGGACAGGCTCCGGCAGGAAATACGGATGAGGACGAGTTTAACCCCGATGCTTTGGACTAATCCATGAATAAAGCCGAATACTTTGTAATAAAATGAAACGATAAGAGATACAAGGTAATGGTAAAATGTCCAAAAGTAGAACCTATAATCGAAGAAATATATTAATCGTTGTTGCGGTTATCATATTTGCTGCCCTGGGTCTTTTCGCCCGCCTGGGATATCTGATGATTTTTAAGTCACAGGAATATGCAGCCGAGGCGGAGGCACTTCACGAACGGGAACGGGTGATTAAGGCAAAACGCGGCAGTATCTTCGATACGAACGGAGTCCTGATCGCTACGAATAAACCGGTTTGCACCATATCGGTCATTCATGCGCAGATTACGGATCCCGAACGGGTCATCAAGGTGTTGTCGGAGCTTCTGGGACTAAGCGAGGAGCGGGTAAGAAAAAGAGTTGAGAAGGTATCCTCCATCGAGCGGGTCAAGTCCAATGTTGACAAGGAAATCGCGGATAAAATCAGGGAATATGATCTGGACGGCGTCATGGTGGATGAGGATTATAAACGGTATTACCCGTACGGCAGTCTGGCTTCCAAGGTAATCGGCTTTACAGGAAGCGATAACCAGGGTATTATCGGTCTGGAAGTCAAGTATGATAAATATTTAAAAGGAATTGACGGAACCATATTGACGTTAACTACGGCATATGGAGTTGAGATAGAGAATGCGGCGGAAGACCGCATAGAGCCCCAGGCAGGGAATGACCTGCATCTTAGTCTGGACGTGAACATACAAAAATTCACGGAGCAGGCTGCCATGAAGGTGCTGGAGTCAAAGAACGCCAATAATGTAAAAATTATCGTTATGAATCCCCAAAACGGCGAGATTTATGCCATGGCAAATGTTCCGGAATTTGACCTGAACGATCCCTATACTTTGATCGATTCCATAGCGGAGGATTATGCAGGGGAGACCCTGTCCGCCGAAAAATTAAATGAGCTGCTTAACGGCATGTGGCGTAACGCCTGCATCAGCGATACCTATGAGCCGGGTTCCATATTCAAGATAATTACAGCCGCCGCTGCCCTGGAGGAAGGGGTGGTAAAGCTGACCGATACCTTTAACTGCCCAGGCTTTAAGCGGGTGGAGGACCGGATTATCCGGTGCCACAAGGTGGGGGGCCATGGGACACAGACCTTTGTGGAAGGCATTAAGAATTCCTGCAATCCCGTATTCATGGAGATCGGGGCAAGAGTCGGCGCCGAGAAGATGTATTATTATTACAGGCAGCTGGGATTATTCAATGTCAGCGGCGTTGATCTGCCCGGTGAAGCAAACTCCATCATGCATAAGCTGGAGGATATCAAGGCCGTGGAGCTGGCGACCATGTCCTTTGGCCAGTCCTTCCAGATCACACCGCTTCAGATGCTGACAGCGGCCAGTGCTATTGTGAACGGCGGTACGCTGGTAACTCCGCACCTCGGCATGGAGATCCGTTCGGCGGACGGAACCAGAATACAGGCGCTGGAATATCCCACCGTTCCCAATGCAATCTCCAAGGAAACCTCTGAAACCATGAAGGAGCTGTTAGAGGCCGTCGTATCGGACGGTACCGGCAAGAGGGCATATCTTCCGGGGTTTCGTGTGGGCGGTAAGACGGCTACCTCAGAGAAGCTTCCGAGAAGCAGCAATAAATATATCTCTTCCTTCCTGGGCTTTGCCCCGGCGGATAATCCCCAGGTCATGGCCATGGTGCTTATTGATGAACCCACCGGCATATATTACGGCGGTACGGTAGCTGCTCCCGTTATATCGGAATTATTCTCGAATATCCTGCCCTATCTGGGAATAGAAGAGAAATATACACAGGCAGAGATCGAACAATTGGATATCGGAACCTTTCAGATGCCTGATTTTATCGGCAAAACCAGGAAGGAAGCGAATAAGATGATAAAATTATATAAATTCGGTGAGCTGTATCCGAT
>JAFADH010000203.1 GCA_023424995.1 Bacillota bacterium
CCGATCAAGGCGCCGTCCCTTAATTCCTCTCCGGAATAAAACTGCAGCAGGGCTGCCAGGGAGAAGGCAAGGTGCGCCGGCAGCTTCTTATAAGTATCGATATATTCCAAAAAGCTGGGCATGCATCTGGCTCTCCACTTGGATACGGAATTCAATGTTATGGACAGCAGCGCATGCTTTATAAAGGGATTCTGAAAACGGTCGATTACCGCTTCGGCAAAGCTCAGCAGATCCTCCTTCGGCAAATCAAGTGTGGGGATGATCTCCTGGAAGACCGTCTTAACCATGAATTCCTTAATATCCGCATCCAGCATGGATTCCTTCACAAAATCATTCCCCGCCAGGAAGGAGACAGGTACGAAGGAGGTATGGGCACCGTTTAGAATACGCACCTTACGTTTTTTATAAGGCTTCTGGTTATCCGTAAAGATGACGGGAAGGCCGGCCTTATCCAGGGGGAATTCTTCCCTTATCTCCCTGTCGCTTTCGATTACCCACAATGCAAAGGGCTCTCCGGTCACCATGAGATTATCCTCGTAGCCGAATTCCTTCCACAGGCTCTCCGCTTCTTCCCTGGGATATCCGGTAACGATACGATCCACCAGAGTACTGCAGAACACGCAGGCTTCCTTCAGCCAGGCAAGGAAGGCTTCTCCAAGCTCCCATTCCGCTGCCAGCCGCAGTACGATCTCCTTCAGATGGATCCCGTTGTCATCGATCAGCTCTACAGGCAGTATAATCAATCCCTTTTCCAAATCCCCTTGAAAATGCTCAAATCTCTCATACAGGAACTTGGTCAGCTTGCCGGGGTAGCTTTTGGGCGGATTGAGTGCAAATGAGTCGGTCTCATCATAGACGATTCCTGCCTCCGTCGTATTGGACACAACAAAGCGAAGGGTATCAAGCCTTGCCAGCGCCGCATATTTGTCATATTCCTCATACGCATCCACCGCGTCCGCCACACTGGTTACGACACGCTTTATACTCTTCGCCTCATTCTTCTCCAGTCCCCTCAGCAGCACGGTATACATATTCTCCTGACGGTGAAAATAATCCAGGTTGCCGTACTTGATCGGCTTCACAAGAACAATATCACCGTCAAAATATTTCTCCTCATTGGCAATATCGATCATATAATCGACAAATGCCCTTAAAAAATTTCCTTCTCCAAATTGAACCACTTTGATGGGACGATCTGCCTTCCCAACACTTTCCCTGCTTATCGTTTTCATCTTGTTCATCCCCTTGCAATATTTTATGTAAGTACTTACATTTCTTATTGTACTATTATGAGAATAAAACGTCAATATTGATTTTCATAAATTACCGCCGCCATTTATATACTTGCTTTTTATCTGAAATTGTTATATAATAGCAAATGTAAGTGTTTACATAAATTCATCTGTTTTCAGAGTAAAAATCCATGAAACAGAGCCAAAATGAGGTAGACAATACCATGAATATTTACGATGTCTCAAAGAAAGCCGGTGTTTCCATCGCAACAGTTTCCAGGGTGATCAACGGCAATTCCTATGTCAGTGAAAAGACAAAGGAAAAGGTATTAAAGGTGATCGAAGAATACGGTTATACTCCCAATGCTTTCGCACGGGGCCTGGGCCTGAATTCCATGCATACGGTAGGTATCCTGTGCGCCGATTCCTCCGATCCTTACCTTGCCAGCGCCGTTTATTATCTGGAGCAGGCTCTTCGCCAGAATAACTATGACGCCCTGTTATGCTGCACCGGCTATGAGTTGTCTGAAAAGCAGAAATATCTCGATTTATTGTTATCCAAGAGGACCGACGCCATTATACTGGTAGGTTCTAATTTTGTTGAAGCGGATAATGCCAGGAATGAATATATCAGGGAAGCAGCCCGGCATGTTCCCATCATGATCCTAAATGCCGCACTGGACGGCAGCAATATCTACTGCACCCTATGCGATGATTACCGCGCGGTGTATGACGCCACCAATGCGCTGATCAGAAACGGCCTTAAGAATATTTTATATCTGTATAATTCCGAATCCTACAGCGGCAACAAGAAGATGTCAGGTTATCTTGCAGCCATGGATGCCGTATGCCCGGATCCGGCACAGAAGCAGGAGCTCGTCCATTATATCCACGGCAATCTGACAGAGGCCAGGGAGTATCTTGCCTCCTTAAGGAAAAAGGGACTGAAGTTCGAGGCGATCTTAGCTTCCGATGACACCCTTGCCATCGGCGCTTTAAAATACGCCAGGGAATACCATGTCGATGTGCCGGGACAGCTCTCCATCATCGGATATAATAATTCCATTGTTTCCCTGTGCAGTGAACCGGAGCTCACTTCCATCGATAACAAGCTGGAAGCCCTGTGCGCAAATTGTATTACTACACTGATGGGCGTATTCAATAACCAGCCCGTCCCCTTGAAGACAGTTTATCCGGCAGAGATTAAAAAACGCGGAACAACACGTTTTTAATATATGAATGACCAGCAATATAATAAAACAGAAGGCAGGTGTCTTACATGAAACAATTTTTAGACAGGGATTTTCTATTATCCACGGATACCGCGAAGAAGCTTTTCCACGAGTATGCCGACCAGTTACCTATAATCGATTATCATTGCCATATCAATCCCCAGGAGATCGCGTCGGACCGGAGATTTGATAATATAACCCAGGTATGGCTTGGGGG
>JAFADH010000234.1 GCA_023424995.1 Bacillota bacterium
ATATTAATCACTGTCATATTAATCACTGTCATATTAATCACTGTCATATTAATCACTGTCACATTAATCACTGACATATTAATCACTGGCACATTAATCACTGGCACATTAATCACTGGCACATTAATCACTGGCATATTGATCACTGGCATATTGATCGCTGGCATATTGATCGCTGGCATATTAATCGTTGGCATATTAATTATCCACATTAAGTTACTATCAGCATACCGCTAATTATTGATCCGGTAAAGTAATAATTCTGCCTTATGTTTATTTATATCCGTCCGATTAACTCGTACATGATATACATATGTGGATTATTCACCACATAAAATGAAATGAATACAATAAGGACAGATCTTATGAAAATTCTCATCTATATTTCCGATTATATCATTCCGTTTATATTCTTCTATATCGTAGGGATGGGTTTGCTGTCAAAGCAGCAGGTGTTTGATGATTTTGTGACAGGCGCAAAGGACGGCTTTAAGGTTGTACTGGATATTCTGCCTACCTTGATCGGGTTGATGGTCGCTATCGGCGTTCTGCGGGCTTCCGGCGCCCTTAATATTATCTCCGGACTGCTTCAGCCTTTGACGGACCACCTTAAATTCCCCTCGGAGGCGGTTCCCCTTGTTATTATTAAGATGTTCTCGTCCTCCGCCGCCACCAGCCTGCTGCTGGATATCTATAAGGAGCATGGTCCGGATTCCTACCTGGGGAGATTGTGCAGCATCATCATGAGCAGCACCGAAACCATATTCTATACCCTGGCCGTATATTTTATGGCTGCGGGCGTGAAGAAGACCAGATACACCCTGATCGGATGCCTGCTGGCAACACTCACCAGCATCATAGCCAGTGTGATTGTCACAAATCTTGTATTTGCACATTAATGCTTCACGGAATAGGGATACACATGCAAGAGGTCCTGTGAGAATGATCACAGGACCTCTTGGGCCATATATATTCCATTGAATTTCTACCGGTACAGCGGTCCGTAGGTCTGGCATGCCCTGTAATCCTGGCCCTCCTTATCCATACCGAAGGCGTTCCAGGCTGCCGGGCGGAAGATCTTCTCCTCCGGCACATTGTGCATGGAAACCGGGATCCGGAGCATGGAGCACAGGGTAATCAGATCCGCTCCGATGTGCCCATAGGAGATGGCGCCATGGTTAGCTCCCCAGTTGTTCATAACATCATACGCTGTCTTGAAAGGACCGCATCCGGTAGTTCTGGGTGCGAACCAGGTGCAGGGCCAGGTATAATCCGTACGCTTCCACAGGATATCCGATACCTCCTCCGGAAGATTCACCGTCCAGCCTTCCGCGATCTGAAGCACCGGTCCCGGTCCCTTCACCAGATTCAGCCGGATCATGGTTACCGGCATCTCCGCCCTGGTAAGGAAGCGGGAGGAATAACCGCCGCCCCGGAAATATCCGGTGTCTGCCGCATTCCAGGTCGTAGCCTTCAGGATAGCCTTCTGATCACTCTCCGTAACCTCATACCAGGGCTTTATCACACCGTTTCCCCTGTCATCCCTTGCCTCGCCGCAGCCATCCAGGCAGGCGGCGCCGGAATTGATCAGATGGATAATGCCGCCCGCTTCCCTTGCCGCCCCTTCGATATCATAGCCTGCCGCCGCCTTCACCGCTTCCGGGCTCCAGTAGGTGCGCACATCGGCGAAGATCTGGGCACGGTTGGTCAACAGCTTCATAAAGAGCATTCCGATGCCGTTGAGCACATCATTCTCCGTAGCCAGAATATAAGGTTCCCTGGCTCCTTCCCAATCGAAGGAGGTATTCAGAAGGGCTTCCGCATAATCCCCGTTGGGATAGAAATCCGTCCACTGCCTCTGTCCCTGGAAGCCTGCCGCTATGGCATTATGCCCCACCGCTTCTTCCTCACAGCCCGCCGGAAGATTCGGATTGCCGCTCATGAGGTCCTTGATAATCACCATCATCTTAACAACAAATTCCCAGTCCGCATCCTTTTCCTCCCTGGTCTTCTGGAACCGGGAGTCATTCTTATCAAAGCCCTCCGTGCAGTTTTGTTTCGTCCAGGCAAGAGCTCTCCGGAATTCCTTCTCGTCATAGATCCCTTCGGTCATCCGGCGGATAATCTCCACCTCATCCACGGATTCCACCCGCATTCCCAGATACTCTTCGATGAAAGCAGGATCAATGATGGAACCGCCGATCCCCATACAGATGGAACCGATCTGCAGGTAGGATTTGCCCCGCATGGTGGCTGCCGCCACGGCAGCCCGTCCGAAGCGCAGCAGCTTCTCCTTCACATCCTCCGGAATCGAAGTGTCATCTGCATTCTGCACATCATGCCCATAGATGCCGAAGGCGGGAAGTCCCTTCTGGGCATGGGTCGCCAATACGGAAGCCAGATATACCGCACCCGGGCGTTCCGTTCCGTTGAAGCCCCACACTCCCTTAATGGTCATGGGGTCCATATCCATGGTCTCCGCACCGTAGCACCAGCAAGGGGTGAGGGTAAGGGTAATATCCACGCCTTCCTTTTTAAACTTTGCCGCGCATGCCGCACTCTCCGCCACACGGCCGATGGTCGTATCCGCGATCACGACCTTTACCGGCTCCCCGTTGGAATACCTGAGGTTATCCTGAAAAAGCTCCGCTGCTGCTTTTGCCATGTCCATGGTCTGATCCTCCAGGGATTCCCTTACCTGCACCGGCCCTCTTCTTCCATCGATGGTGGGACGTATCCCGATTACCGGATAATCACCTATTAATCTGTTCTTCGCCATTATAATCCTCCATTCATACTCATATTTTATTGACCATATCAATATTTATCCGTATTCCTGCTTGAAGACAGTTTCAGATTGTCGTTTTATATGTTTGGTATAAGTATATAATTGCTTTCTATTGAAAGCTTGTGTTATAATTACCTAAAGTATAACAATATTCACTTTTTTCATCCGGAAGGAGCAATCAATGAAATATTTGGATTACAGGGAGGATAAGATTCAGGGATCCTTTGATTTTCCTGTCGATTTTTATCATGTCGACTCCTCCCACCCCCGTTATCAGATGCCTTATCATTGGCATCCGGAATATGAAATTATTCGTATTTTGAGAGGAAGTTTCCATTTGACCCTTGACGGGAAGACTCTGACGGCTAAGGAGGGGGATATGCTCTTCATCCACGGCGGTACTCTGCACGGCGGTACGCCGGAGGACTGCATCTATGAATGTGCCGTCTTTGACATGAGAATTATGCTGAGCAACAATAAAATCTGCAATAAGGTGATCCAGCAGCTTATGCGCCATGAACTGCTCCTTAAGGTAAAGCATTATGGCCCCAAGGATCCTGTAAGCATAGCCGCAAAGGAGCTGTTCCGGACCATGGACAGCAAAGGGTACGGGTACGAATTCCGTATTCAGGGCTCTCTGTATCACATCATAGGCACCCTCCTGGAGCAGCAGTCCTTTCTTGTGAATACCGCCGCGTCCACCGCATCAGCCCAGCAGATCAACCGTTTTAAGGATGTATTGAATTACATAGAAGAGCACTACACACAGTCTATCACCCTGGAGGACATGGCCGGTGTAGCAGGCCTCAGCCCACGCTACTTCTGCCGGTTCTTCCGGAAGATGACCCAGTGTACGCCCATGGAATATCTGAACTATTACCGGATCGAATGCGCCTGTGAGCAATTGGCGGAGATCCAGATCAGTATTACCGATGTGGCGCTTAATTGCGGCTTCAACGACATCAGCTATTTCATCAAGTCATTTCATAAGGCAAAAGGGGTCACTCCCAGACAGTACAAAGAATCCACCCGCCAGATCTCCTGCTTTTAATCCCGTTTAATACATTCATCATGTCTAATGCAGAGTCATTGATAATAAAATCATGCTTCGGAAAGGATAATGTATGAAGAAATTATTATGCGTATTAATTGCCGTAACCCTCTCATCGCAAATCCTCACGGGCTGCAGCAGCTCTTCTTTCGCCTCCAGGCCGGGAAAATCCTCCTACGAGGATTTTATCGTGGTGGATGTATTCGATTCCCTTGCTAATTTTGAAGGAATCCAATCCGGCTGGTTTGCTGACATCGTGCGCAAGAAATTCAACATGGAGCTGAATATCATCGCTCCCAACGTATCCAGCGGAGGCAGCACCCTGCTCCAGATGCGTATGGCCTCAGGCAATGTAGGGGACCTGATTATCTGCAGTACGGGGAACGGAGATATGCAGGCCCTGGTGGATAACGGACTTGTCATGGATATGACCGGCCTGCTGCAGGGTAAGGATATCATGCAATACAGTGACTCCATACGCCTTTTAAATGATAAATTGGGTAAAGAAGGCATCTATGCCATCCCCTCCGAGATATCCTCCCAGCCGGTTACGAATTCCAGTGAGGGCCTGGAGCTTACCTACGGCCCCTATCTTAGATGGGACCTCTACTCCCTGATCGGCTACCCTCAGATGAACACGCTGGAAGATCTGCTGACCGTGCTGGAGCAGATGCAGGAGGTCATGCCCGCCACCGAAAGCGGCAATCCCACCTACGGATTTTCTTTCTTCAGGGATTGGGACGGCAATATGATGAATGCGGCGAAACAGCCTGCCTGCTTCTATGGCTACGATGAGATCGGTTTTGTCCTGGCGAAGGCAGACGGAACGGATTATCAGAGCATTCTGGATCCGGATTCCCTGTATATGAGAATATTGAAGCTGTACTACAACGCCAGTCAGATGGGGCTGCTGGATCCGGATTCCGCCTTTCAGACCTATGAGGACGTGTTTAAAAAATATCAGGACGGGGCAATACTATATACGCCCTGGCCCTGGCTGGGGCAGTCTGCTTATAATACCACCGAGCACAAGGAAGCCGGCAAGGGATACATGCTGGCCTCCGTTGATGATATGCAGATCTTCTCCTACGGCTGCAATAACCAGGGGAACCAGAGGAATATCATATCCATCGGCTCCAAAGCGGAGGACCCCGGGCGCCTGGCAGATTTTATCGATTGGCTGTATTCCCCGGAAGGCATCCGGATCGGCTGCGCACAGGCAGCGGGCGGCACGGCGGGACCGGAAGGCTTGACCTGGGAGATGAGCGGGGATGGTCCGGTTCTGACGGAATTCGGCAAGCAGGCCTTCCTGAGCGGCGGCGCAGAGGTTCCGGAGGAATGGGGCGGCGGGAGCTGGATGGACGGGGTCTCCCAGTTAAATTACAAGCCCGTGGCATACAGTGACCTGGATCCGGAGGGATATCCATATTACTATACCCTCTGGGATTCCGTTATTAAGATGAACACAAGCCCTCTGGAGCTGGATTGGCGTTCTTACATGGGAGCCGGCTCCTCCCATGAGTATCTGGTGAACACAAATAAGATCATCGTAGCTCCCGGCTGCGGTTACGTGGCGCCGGAGCCCTCCTCGGAGATATCGGCCATGAGAGCCCAGTGCCGTTCCGTTATTGTTAATTATTCCTGGAAGATGGTATTCGCCAACACCATGGAGGATTTCAATTCCCTGATGGAGGACATGATACAGAAGGCCGGGGTACTTGGCTACAGCGAAGTATATGAAGAGGATCTTAAGAATGCCATGGATCAGGATGCGGCAAGAAAGGAAGCCATCGCCGCTTACGGTAATTGATTTAATTAATTTAATATGGACAGGTCCATATTAATTGCGGGAACATAACGTTCGTTTCATACATATTTTTTAATTCAGGAGGAGCAGACATGCAAAAGGAATTAGAACAAATTGAAGAAATAATTGCCGGAGGACCTTATTCCGCTACCTGGGAGTCCCTCGCCGCCTTTGAGGTGCCGGAGTGGTTCAAAAAAGCGAAATTCGGTATCTTTGTACATTGGGGCTTATATTCCGTCCCTGCTTTTCATAATGAGTGGTATTCACGCAATATGTACATCCAGGGGACTCCGGAATATGAGCATCACATCGCCGCTTACGGTCCTCACAAGGATTTTGGATACAAGGATTTCATTCCCATGTTTACGGCTGACAGGTTCGATCCCGGGGAATGGTCCGGAATCTTCAGGGAAGCAGGCGCCAGGTATGTATTCCCCGTTGCGGAGCATCATGAAGGCTTTCAGATGTATGACAGCAGTCTTAGTGAGTATAACAGCATGAAGATGGGTCCGAAGAGGGATATCCTCGGTGAATTAAAGGCGGCCTTTGAGAAGGACGGTCTGGTATTCTGCACCTCCTCCCACCGTGCGGAGCATCTGTGGTTCATGGGCAATGGGAAGGATTTTGACAGTGATATCAAGGAGCCTTTAAAGCGCGGGGATTTTTACTGGCCCTCCCTGCAGGAGCAGCCGGACCAGAACGATATCTATGCCACTCCTTACCCAACACAGGAATTTTTAGACGACTGGCTGCTTCGTACCTGTGAGATCATTGATAAATACCGGCCGCGGATTCTCTACTTTGACTGGTGGATCCAGCATGAAGGCTATAAAAAGCATTTATTGAAGATTGCAGCTTATTATTATAACAGAGGGGTCCGGTGGGGTTTTCCCACGGCCATATGCTATAAACACGAAGCCATGGCGTTCGGGACCGGCATCGTAGACATAGAACGAGGCAAATTCGCCAATGTGCAGCCCTTCTACTGGCAGACGGATACCTCGGTGGCATATAATTCCTGGTGCTACACCACAACCTTGGAGTATAAATCCAGCTATGATATTCTTTGCTATCTGGTCGATGTGGTAAGCAAGAACGGCAACCTGCTTCTCAACGTATGCCCCAAGGCGGACGGCTCCCTGCCGGATGCGGATAAGCAGATCCTGAAGGATATGGGTGCCTGGCTCTCCCTGAACGGAGAGGCGATCTATAGCAGCAAGGTCTGGAAATCCTGCGGGGAAGGACCCACAAAGGATGCCGAGGGCAAGTTCTCCGAAGCCAGCCAGACCGGTTATACCAGTGAAGACTTCCGCTTCACCGTGGCAAAGGGCCATCTCTATGCCATTGCACTGAGGTATCCTGAGGATGGCAGGATATGTATCAAATCCCTGGCCGACAGCTCCGATGCCAATGCGTTTCAGTTCCACGGCATCATACGCAAGGTTTCCGTCCTGGGCTTTGATGAAGAGATCCATTGGACCAAGGATAAAGCCGGACTTCATTTTCAAACATCAACAGTGAGAAGCAGCTATCCCGTTGTAATAAAGATAGAAACGGATTAGATGAGCCTGTTGATAAGATATGGTTAACCTGCCTGCATATATGGGATGCGGGAAAAGTGTGACGATTAAGCTTCACACGGGAAGAAGAGGAGTGTATATAATGTATAACGTATTGATATCTGATGACGAAACCTCCATCCGGGACGGGTTAAAATGCATCATAGACTGGGCCGGCCTGGGCTTTACCATCTGCGGAGAGGCTGCCAACGGCAATGATGCACTGAAGGAAATTATGACAAAACAGCCGCATCTTGTCCTGCTGGATATCCGAATGCCTAAGATGCACGGCATCGATGTCATCATCACGGCAAGAGAACAGGGGTTTACCGGCAGGTTTATCCTTCTCAGCGGCTATTCCGATTTCAGCTATGCCCAGACTGCGATCCGCTACGGCGTGGATTTCTATCTGACCAAGCCCATTGATGAAGATGAGCTGTTGCAGGCGATCAGCAAGATGAAGGAAACCCTGGATAAGAAAAACCATAACGAACAATATGTTAACCAATATAAGCTCCGTGCAAAGAATGCCATATTGCAGGAGCTGCTTACCTCCTCACCGGATCTGCCGAAGGAATCCCTCAGCGAAGAAGATATCCGCCAGTTGAATTTGGAAGCCAATATCTATCAGGTGGTCATCT
Source organism: Bacillota bacterium (assembly GCA_023424995.1). Taxonomy (GTDB): domain Bacteria; phylum Bacillota; class Clostridia; order Lachnospirales; family Lachnospiraceae; genus Mobilitalea. The sequence continues at coordinate 7,847 of JAFADH010000234.1, forward strand.
TCGAGAATTTTAACCGCAAGGTCTCCGATATGGCGTATAATTTTGCGGATCTTCTCAAGATCACCAACAGGGGAAACCAGACCTTTGAATATATTAAGATATCCGCCATGGATGTCATCCTGTTAAAGGGTGAATTTGCCCTTAAAAAATTCCAGGATTTCTTAAGCCACTACGAGAAAAATCCTCCCCAGAAGGGAAGTCCCCTGGATTCCCTGTTCTTAGC
>JAFADH010000238.1 GCA_023424995.1 Bacillota bacterium
ATCAGATTTGACAGCATTATAAGCAGCGTGACCAGGTATTCGTTCCACAAGCGGGTGTCCGCAAGATAGTCGCCAAGAATGGTGGATGCAGGTGTGAACACCAGATAGAAGCCAAGAATTTTCAACATGGCAATGGGTACATTATCGGCGGATTGAAATGTATACCGGCGGTTCAGGGTAAAATTCCATAACACGGATAAAAACAACGCAAGTACATAGCATGGCCAGTAACGCCAATCGGTCAGTTCATTCAGCAGAGTAAACGCTGCTATTTCTATGATACCTGCCGAGAGGGAGAACAGTCCGAATTTAAGGCCGCGGATTATTTCCTTTTTTAGATTATAACTTTCTTTATTGATATCCATCCATCCTTTCCATAAATTAAGAGCCACCTGTCTCCAGATGACTTCTTTGTCTGATGATATATTTATATATGTAATGCTTTAAAGCTGCCCTTATTGGATTTGTATAAGCGCTTGAACACCTCGAAATTCCTGTCATACACGGCTTTTGCCTTTTCATCCGGTACAAAGACCTGTTCCGCTGTAACATATTCCTTTATGGCCTTTAGATCAGGAATAACTCCAAGTCCCACTCCGGTCACTGCTGCCGCGCCTACGGCTCCTACGTTCTGGGGGTTGGCAGCCACATCGATCCTATGACCGGTTATATCCGCTAAGATCTGCCCGGTTATGGGGGACAAAGCGCCTCCGCCTGCAAATCGTATGGTTTCGGAAGTCTTTATTTTTTTCTCCTGGCACTCAAGCATCCACCTGAGATGATAACAGACACCCTCCACCACCGCACGGATCAATTCCGTTTTCCCGGTATCCAGGGTGATATTGAAGAATATCCCCGCCGCCCTGGGATCTTCAAAAGGACACCTGTTTCCATGCAGCCACGGTGTAAAAATCACACCGCCTGCCCCCGGTCCTATTGCCATAATCGTCTTCATCAGATAATCATACAGGTTTGTGTAGATGGCTTCCTGACTCTGGGCCACATGCTTTTTTTCCAGATATATTCCGATCTCATCCAAAGCCAGGTGGTCCTTCACCCACTCCAGGCATTTGCCCGCCGTTTCCATCTCCGCAAAATAATTATAGCTGTCGCTCCATACTCCCACAATTGACGCAATCATTCTGCCGGCATCCACCTTCTGCTTCTCTACAATTGTGGAGACCCATCCGGAGGTTCCCAGATAGATATGGGTATCACCGGCCTCCACGCACCCCGCACCGATTCCTATGAGGGTGGCGTCTCCTCCGCCGCCGAATACCGGTATCCCGGGAACCAGTCCTAAATCAGCCGCCGCTTCCGAAGTAAGACCCCCTGCCTTATCCGTAGATTTGATCACCTGGGGAAGGTGCTTCATTTGAACGCCGTACATGCCGCAGAGCGCTTTGCTCCAGCCCTTCTTCCCTTTTCTGGTATCATACAGCAGGGTGGAGAATGCGGAATCCTCCGTCATGATAAACCGGCCGGTGCATCTGTGGATCAGGTATTCCTTTACGTCCAGCCATTGATGTGTCCGTTCAAAGTTTTCCGGCTCCCTGTGTTCCACCCATTTGTATTTCCAGACGGGATCCTTCACACTGGTGGAGGCTGCTCTTGTAATTATCAGGCTCTTCGCAAGCCTGAAAATATTGGCGCCGGCAATCCGTATTCCGTAGGCCATACCTTCCCTGATCTCCTCAACGGCACGCTGGTCCATATAATTCATGGGTCTTCGGACCGGTATACCCTCCTTATCGGCCAGTACAAGCCCCTGCATCTGGGAACAGAAAGATATCCCCGCTATCTCGTCGGGCTTGATACCGGTATCCGCAAACAGCTTTTTCGTGGTGGAGCACATGGCACTCCACCACTCCTCTGCCTCCTGCTCCGCCCCTCCGTCTCCGGTCAGATACAGACCGTAGCCCTGATGGGCATTGGATATCAGCTTAATATTACCGTCTATGCCGAAAAGACAGGTTTTTACCCCCGTAGTTCCTATGTCATAAGCAATTACATATATCATACTTTTACCCATTTCTGCGTGCCCCGGCACGCAAACAGCTACTTTTTATGCAGAATCTCCGATTGGCAGAAGGTAAATGCCGATTCCAGGAATTTTAAAGCTTCCGAAACCATTTTTTCATCATCCTCAAATATATCTTCCCCGCAGTATATCTTTGCTCTTTCTTTATAGTAATCACAGCAGTAGGAAAACTGCAGCATGGTCAGCAGATTATCAAAGAAGAAGGCAAATAACCTCGGATCGATATCGTTTCTTATATCTCCGGCCTCTATGCCCCTTTCAATGAATCCGGTATATATTTTAGCTGTCAGTCCCTCTATCCGGCCCGCAAGCACCGGTGCATACTTTTTGCTGCTTCCTGAGGTGACTTCATTATACATCCTGATATAATTACCATATTTTCTTGAGTAATGCTGTACTGCCCGAATTATCTTTTCCGCCCGGACCAGCAGCTTATCCTCACCTGCAATGACATCCTGCAGCACTGATTCCAGGACAGCAAGGCTTCTTTTAACGCAGGCCAGAAAAAAAGCTTCTTTATCTTTATAGTATTTATAAAGGACACCTACGCTGATACCGGCCTTCTGCGCAATCACATTAATGTTTGCCCTGTCCGGCCCCTTTTCCGCAAATTCCGCTATTCCCGTCTCAAGAATTTCCACCAGCTTTTCTTCCGTCAGTTTTTTCAGCATCTTACTTTACTCCATTATTTTTTCTGCTTCGAATATTTTGTTACATAGACAAACCGTTGAAGGTAAGCATCTATCGTGCTTAACCCTTCTGTTTTATGCAATGCGGCGGCATACAGATCTGCCGCGCACCCTTTTTTAAGCACCAGGGCAACTGCTCTCGCATCACCTTCGGTGATTCCCGTACACAGAGCGCCTGCGTTCTCTAAGAGGACGGCATTCTTACTTTTCAATTCCCCGGCAACTGCTTTGGGATCCAGGAGGCCATTCTTCACTTGCTTGATATTGACGCCTGCAATCTGGGCAAGGTCATCCAGGAACGGTCTCAAGGTCCGCCCGGTGCTGCTGACCTTAAGCACCTCCGGATCCGTGGAATGATGGATATGGGCCGCCCTGCCGCATTTATATATCTCTGCGTGAAGCACTGCCGCCCTGGGGGCATCCTTTCGCAGACCGTCAATCCTGTATTCCGAAGACTGTCCGCCGCAGCTTAAGACAAAGGCATCTCCCCTTCGCTCACTGCTTCCGTAATCCTCTGCGCCGGCTTTTGCCTCTCCATTCTGACCGCAAGCCTCCAGGTACCTTTCCTCCGCAATCCTTTCCAGGGCCTGGGCAATTTCGAAGGAATTCTCCAGGTCGCTTCCCAGGCAGACCGTTCCGTGATATTTCATCAGTACCGCTTTGCAATCCGGATAATTGCATACGGCCGCCGCCACTCCCTTCCGGAGCTTTCCGGTTGACGGCATTCCATAATCTGCGCAGGGGACAACATCTCCCAATATGTTTTTATGAACCCCGGAATGCACCTCCAGATTATTTCCCTCAATACTGATCACAGAAGCCTTTATCTGGTGCGTATGAATGATAAAATTGACTTTCGGGCGCAGCCGGTAAGCATCTGCATGAATCCCCTTCTCACTGGAGGGTTTTATGCCGCCCTCGTAAGAGCAATCTGCCGTATTCACCGTAACTATCTGTTCCGGGGTAAGTGTCTCGTAAGCCAGACCGCTTGGTGTTATAACAAACTGCGTATCTGAGATCCTGGCACTGATGTTTCCCCAGGTCCTTGCGATGAGTCCGCTTTCCACCAGCATTTTTCCGGCACGGACTACCAGTTCCTTGGCCTCGTCTGTTGAATATGCCATACTAACCTCCTTTGCCGCCGGGGCACATCTAGTCTATGGGCCCGCATTTGGACAGCACATGTTCAAATCTTGCCAGTACATCGTCTATCATCTCTTCCGTATAGGCGGCGCTTGTATATAATCTTGAACCGGCCAGCGTTACGATTCCCTCCGCCATGTAGGCAGCTCCCATATGCTCCATTTCCTTTTGGCGGATGCCCGTCTGCTTTAATACCTGGGGGATCTTCCAGGGCCTCTTCCAGTCCACGCAGAAATGCATGGTGCCTGCATTATCCAGATGGCAGATCGAACCCTGGTTGAAGGCTACAAAGGGCAGGCTGTATTTCTTTATCAATTCATGCAGTCCCTTCGTCAGCCGGTCACCCATGCGCCCGGCAACCTCACAGGCATTGGTCTTTTCAATCTCGCAAAGCGTATAATATCCTGCCGCACAGGATATGGGTGTCGCAGCCAAAGTACCGCCGCACATTGCCTTGGGTATTTTCTTGCCGGAGGAATCAAGTCCGGCGCCCAGATGTGCCATACAGTCCTTATGTCCTCCGACTCCCCCCGCACCGGGATACCCGCCGGCGATAATCTTTCCGAAGATGGTCAGATCCGGATCCACGCCAAAATACCCTTGGGCTCCGCTGGTTCCGATACGAAATCCCGTCACGACCTCGTCAAATATCAAAAGCGCTCCGTATTTATGAGCCAGCCGTTCCGTTCCTTTGATAAATTCTTTGGAAACAGGGCGTGTGCCGCTCTCCGGGCCCACCGGTTCGATATAAACTGCCGCCGTACCGCCATACAGCTTGTTCTTTCTCAGCTTCCGTTCCAGATCCTCCAGATCGTTGGGAAAGAATTCATCCGTATGCTTGAATACAAAATTCGGTACGCCTTTGGACATCAGGCCTTTCGTCCCCGGGACACGCATCCCGTAGGCAAGCTGATCGGACCAGCCATGATAGGCTCCGCCCATTTTAAGGATATTTTTCTTTCCCGTCCTCAGCCGAGCAATACGTGCCGCACACATGCAGGCCTCCGTGCCGGAGCCCAGCATACGGAACATATCCACCGACGGAACCAGTTCGGATATCTTTTTCGCCAGCTTGTATTCATATTCATGAAAAAGTCCCGTGGACGGACCGCAGGTATTCAGCAGTTCAATTACCTGCTCCCGTACGGCAGGCGGATTGCTTCCCAATATGGTCGGTCCGCCGGCCTGCAGCAGGTCATAATACCAGTTCCCGTCAATATCATACAGCTTCGCGCCTTCCGCCTTCGTTATTACGATAGGAAACGGATAATTAAATGCCAGATTATGCTGTACTCCTCCCGGTATTATCTGCCGGGCTTCATTAATCATTGCTTTGGACTGTGAACATTTCTTATCAAAATAATTGTCCTCATACTCATCCAAATAGGTTTTTCGAATGGAATACACGGGCTTTTGAATCAATTCGTCCAGTTCCCTCGTTACCTTTTCGGCATCAAGATAATGATCAATAGCAAATCCGTTATAAGCCATATATGCACCTTCCTTTCAATCACATGAATCTCCGCTCACGTCTTGCATATATTTTATTCTTCTAGATATTCCCTGTCAATGAGTAAGATGTCTAATAATTGGTAAATATTTTATGATATTTCACTATAAATCTGCAGATATGTAGATATAAATACAGGCCGGAAGCTGTGCTTTCCGGCCTTGAACTGTATTTATTATTTTCATAGCCGTAAAAGGCTGTCAGGAAGCAGCAG
>JAFADH010000246.1 GCA_023424995.1 Bacillota bacterium
CTGACTGTTACTAATCGGTCGAGGGCTTGACCTGAAAAAAGAGTAAAAAACACTCTTGGTTTGTACAGAAGGAAGGAGACTTCCGGCGGGAGGGGAACCGGTGAAATCCCCTGGATGTAACATTTTCATGTGTGGTATCAATATAATCGATTAACGATTGTATTGTCATGTATTCCTCGATAGCTCAATGGTAGAGCACACGGCTGTTAACCGTGGGGTTGTAGGTTCGAGCCCTACTCGGGGAGTTTTCATCTGAATTATTATGGATGAAATATTAAATTATAGAAGATAATAACAGGGTAATTTCATTGACATACAGAATTACTATATGTTATAATCATTAATACGGCTCCATGGTCAAGCGGTTAAGACACCGCCCTTTCACGGCGGTAACAGGGGTTCAAATCCCCTTGGAGTCATCGACGAAAAAGAGATAACAACGCTTTTTCCCGGTTCCGAATTGGCTCAAACATTTGGACCTTTAGCTCAGTTGGTTAGAGCAACCGGCTCATAACCGGTCGGTCCGGGGTTCAAGTCCCTGAAGGTCCACTACATAATATGGCCCAGTGGCTCAGTTGGTTAGAGCGCCGCCCTGTCACGGCGGAGGTCGAGGGTTCGAGTCCCTTCTGGGTCGTAATATCTTTATTTTTTTATGCTTGATTGCTTCAAATGATTATGATAAGATAGTAAACAGTTGGTAACAATGTATATACCCGGGGATCTTAGCTCAGCTGGGAGAGCATCTGCCTTACAAGCAGAGGGTCATAGGTTCGAGCCCTATAGGTCCCATTAGTGCCGGCGTGGCGGAACTGGCAGACGCACAGGACTTAAAATCCTGCGGGACTAATCTCCCGTACCGGTTCGATTCCGGTCGCCGGCATTATTCTATATATTTAATAGAATAATGCTTTTTATTTTCGGTTATTATCCGTAGTATGTGTGCTTAGCTCAGCTGGATAGAGCGTCTGGCTACGGACCAGAAGGTCGGGGGTTCGAATCCTCTAGCACACACTTGAGTGCATCCTATACATTCATAACGTATAGGATGCATTTTTTGTTATGTCTTTACGTATCCTATGAGTTATGTTAGAATGGCTCCAAAGGAGGCGGTTAACCGTATATGAATAAACGTGAATTCTTAGAGATCCTGAGACAAGCATTAAGCGGAGAAGTCAGTAATGATGTGATAGAACAGAATATAAAATATTATGAGAATTATATCAGCTCCCAATCCTCCGGGAACGAGGAAGCGGTTATCGATATGCTGGGTGATCCTAGATTAATAGCGAAGACTATCATTGAAGCGGAACGGGCAGCCAAGAGTAAGACAAGAGGCGGCGGAGGCTACCGGGATAACGAATGGGAAAGAACCTACTCAAAGCAGGATGAATATTCAGATCAAAACAATGAAAGACAAAGACATACTTCATTATATACAAGTCTGAACTGGGTCCAGAAGATTACACTGGTATTTATTATCCTTATTCTTATCGTCATTCTGCTGTTCATCGGAAGGATAATCGTAGGCTTCCTGTTTGTCTTTGGAGTTCCGATTCTGTTATTAGTACTATTATATGTTTTATTTAAAAGAAGAAATTAAATTCATACAAAGTGAAACGACCGCCAGGGGGAGCCGGGCGGTCGTTTCGATGAGGGGAGTATAAATAATTAATAAGGGGTTATATATGTGCCTGGGATTATCCATAACACGTTTTTATTATAATATAAAAATTGGCATTATGCAATATTTATCTTTAAATAATTCCTTAAGGGGTGAATAAATAGTTGCCGCAACTACACTAAACACAGGATAAATGACTGCTTAAAATGCGGCATGCTGATTTAATATGCAATAATTCTGCATATTTAGTAGTGATAGTAAATTGTGATTGTCAAATAAAAGTACTCATGCAATAAAAAACTAACAAAGATTTGGAAAATTTTATGACCATCTATGCATATTTGATATTAAAAAGTAAATAATAAGACGTGTAATATCAAATTAAATCTCATCTATATAGGAGGTCATTATGGCAAATAATAATAATTCCAAGAACAACAACGGCAGCTACCAGACATCTAATGTAAGAAACACAACTGGTACTAATAATACCAACACAAGCAGGAACGCTAACACATCTACCAGCAAGAATACAGGCTCAAGCAGCAACTATACTACTGGTAACAGCAAGAATGCATCAGGAACCAGATGTGAGGATACAACATCAAAATCCAATAACACATCAAATAACAGCAAAAACAACAGCTACAAGGATCTGGACGACGACAGCAATTATTAATCGGTAACGAAAATATGAGGATTTACTTGCAGCAATAGGGAACTGAATTTATGGGAGCATTATGATTCAAAGGGACATTTGAATTGTAATGCTCCCATAAAATATTATTTTTCTACAAAATATACAGGCGCAAACATACCACCTTTGAATATGATATAGGGAGGAAATATATTTTAAAATACAGGTTTTATGATTTTTGAGGTGGTGACATTAAGGAAATGCCGTTTGAACAAATACGAACCAATGATATTCTCAAATATATCGGAAAGCCAAATGTAATGATTATTGATCTGAGAGATAGGGATGAATATGATGCCGGTCATATCCCTACCGCTATAAATATTCCATATGAAGAATTGGATGATTATAAATCCCGTTTACGACACAATGTGCTCCTTATTTTTTATTGTGACCGCGGTCATATCAGTCTGCTGGCTGCGAGAGATCTGATGAAAGAAGGTTATAATATAAAGAGCATCTACGGCGGACTTCGGGCTTATCACGGGAAGCTGGAAAAGTATTAATGCCGGTTGATTGATATAGCTGCTATAATGAAGTAATTGACAGAATAACATATTAAAATGAAATGCTCATTGACTTACGGCTAAATAGGATTTACAATAGCTTGTACTACAGAAGATACTTTACGTAAGAAATTAAGAAAAGAACATTCGGAGGTATGAATGAATCAGTTTGAATATATTTCACCATGCCATTTTGGTCTGGAAGCCGTGTTGAAGAGGGAGCTGACCGACCTGGGCTGCCAGATAACGAAGGTGGAGGACGGAAAGGTAAGCTTTACCGGTGGTGCGGACACCTGTGCCAGAGCAAATATGTTCCTTAGAACAACGGAGCGGGTATTATTAAAGGTGGCGTCCTTCAAAGCGGAGACCTTTGATGAGCTGTTTGAGAATACGAAGCAGCTGCCCTGGGAGGAATACCTCCCGAAGGATTCAAAATTCTGGGTCGCTAAAGCGAATTCAGTGAACAGCAAATTATTCAGTCCTTCCGATATCCAGTCCATTATGAAAAAAGCCATTGTCGAGAGAATGAAGCTAAAGTATAAGCAGGACTGGTTTGAAGAGACAGGGAATTCCTATCCTTTAAGAGTAACGATTCTTAAGGATGAGGTCACCGTATGCATCGATACCTCCGGAGAGTCGCTTCATAAGAGAGGATACCGGAGGCTTACAAGTAAGGCGCCGATTACGGAGACATTAGCGGCGGCATTGATCATGCTGACTCCCTGGAATAAGGACCGGATACTGGCGGATCCTTTCTGCGGAAGCGGAACCATACCCATTGAAGCCGCATTAATCGGTGCGAATATGGCGCCGGGGATCCGGAGGAATTTCCTGGCTGAGTCCTGGAAGGAGATGTACCCGGAAAGCCTCTGGGAACAAGTCAGACAGGAGGCAGAGGATATTATCCGCAAGGATGCGGAGATGACGATCCAGGGATATGACATCGACGGGGAAATTATAAAGGCTGCCAGGCAGAATGCCAGATGGGCAGGTGTGGACCATCTGATCCATTTCCAGCAGAAACCGTTAAAAGAACTGAGCAGCAGCCGGAAGTACGGATTTATCATCACAAACCCGCCCTATGGCGAGCGTCTTGAGGAGAAGCAGGAGCTCCCCGGCTTATATAAGGAAATCGGCAGGGTATTCGGAACTCTTGATACATGGTCGTATTACATCATAAGCGCTTATGAGGATGCACAGAAATATATCGGCCGCCAGGCGGATAAGAACCGGAAGATCTATAACGGTATGATGAAAACTTATTTCTATCAGTATATGGGACCGAAACCTCCCAAGCAGAATGGAAAAATCTCCTGAATAAATGAAAAGCTGAAAACTGTCCCGGAGAGTAAGGAGAATACTCCATGCGACGGCAGTTTTCAGCTTTTTGTCTATGGCTGATACAGTGCTTTTATATTATTATATGGAACCGCTTTACTTATTAATTCTTTGGCAGCCACCGCAGGATATCCGAATATACTTCATCCTGGTTTAATTCATTCAGAAGTTCATGCCTGCATTCCGGATAAAGCTTGGAGGAAACTTTCGTGAAATCACATCTGCGTAATACGGACAGATATTTATGTATTTCCCTGCCATAGCCGGTGACCGGGTCCTTCTCGCCGCTGATTATGAAGAACGGAAGATCCCTTCTTGTGAGCTTGATCTGGCTTCTTTTCGATGCATTCTGTATCAGCTTCAGCAGGTCGTGATAAAATGATGCGGTGCAGGTATACCCGCAATAGGGATCATGCATATACATGCCTACCACAGGATGGCTTCTGGTAAGCCAGTCGAATTTAGTACGTTTTGACATGGAAGTATATTTCCGGCCTCCGAACATCAGATTGTGCAGATAAGGGGATATATGCCTCGGACCTTTTATTCTCATAACGATCCTTGAGATGGAAAGTCCTCCGGATACAAGAAGCTTTGAAGGGTAGGGAGTTCCTGACAGGATTACCCCATGAAACCGGTCAAAGGTCTGAATCACATTCCTTGCTACCACAGAGCCCATACTATGCCCGAATAGAATAAACTTACTGCAGCGGTTATGTTTCTCTACATACTTACTGACCTCCGCCGCGTCCTCTATAACCAGCTGATAACCGTTCGAAGGACCGAAGAAGCCCAATTCGCTCAGCTTCCGTTCGGTTCCGTGGCCGCGGTGATCATAACTGTATACATCATAACCATTATTTACAAGATATTCTGCAAATGGCTGATACCTTCTCTGATGCTCGGCCATTCCATGAAGTATTAATACACTTGCCTTCGGCTTCTGAGGGCAGATATAATGTGTTAACCTTAAAACATGTCCGTCCTTCTGCTTTATGGATGTGTAGGCAATCTCGCTCATACCCCAATTTCTCCTTCGATTCTTGCTGATTTTTCAGCATTTTCGGTTACAATTTTATTATATAAAGGTTGGTTAAAAATTGCAATAATCAAGAAAAAAACAAAATTACAGATGATTCTACAATATTTGACCTTCTATGAAAAAATTATTGTGAATATGACAACATTATTATATAATTTATATTGACATAATTCCTTAAAGATATTAATAATAAGAAACACCGCTATAATTAAGAAATATATGGTTTGGACCATAGGATAATTCAAATGATAATACCTGCATGCAGGATATGAAAGGTATATGACAGCCATGGATAATATACTCCTGAGAAAGGCGGCAGTACAAAGCGTTGCGCTGATGATTGCGGTGGTTACTTTATCGTATGCTCTTAAGCATTATCAGGTCATTACGATAACAGCCGGCAGTCTCTTTATTGATGGAACAGTCAGTACGGAAGCGGCTACGGAGGACGTTATCATCTCCCTGGAGAATGAACTCGGAGATAATAATGCACCGGCAGTGCAGACATCCATGAAGGAGGAAATGGAACCGATTCTGGATGCGGAGGATCTGAGAAGCAGGATAGACCGTAATATTCTCGCGAAGCTTGGCGATAATTTTCTTGCAATTCATAAACCGGAGGGTGACAGTATATCAATCCGTCTGGAGGACAAGTATGTGACGCACAGTATCCAGCTTAATCTGGACGGGGTCACCGGGAAGGATATGGACAACCGCAGTATTTACAGAATACGCGGTAACCGGCTGTTCGCAGGCGATCCGGAATATACTGAGATCACAGCTTGGGAGGTGGATGAGGATACCGGTGACATGGTTGATGTCGTAACGAAGAGCTTTGGAGAGGACATAAGCCATGGCATAACCATCACTACGGCGCCGGCGGCACAATCAGGCTTTTATACCACTCAGATACTGCTGGTGCTGGATACGGTATATGCATATATTATATATGAAGATAAGGATTACTATTATATTGATTTACGAAAGCCCTCAGAGGTATATGATAAAATAATTGTAATTGATGCCGGTCATGGGGGCAAGGATGCCGGAGCCTTATCCATGGATGATAAGCTCTATGAGAAGGATATCAATCTGGACATCGTATTGCAGCTTAAAGAATTATTGGATACGCAGGAAGATATTAAGGTATATTATACGAGAACAACGGACAATACCGTATACTTACGTCCGCGGGTAACGCTGGCCAATGCGTTGGATTGTGATTACTTTATCAGTATTCATTGCAATGCATATCCGGGTACTGCTCCCAACGGTAATGAGGTATTATATTATGACACCGAGTATAAGGGTGTGAAAGCAGCCAAGCTGGCGTCTATCTGCTCGGATGAGCTTTCAAAGACCGTCGCTTTAAGGTCCCGGGGAATCGTTAAAAAGCGCATGAAGGATATCTTTATAATGGATGAAGCACAGGTACCCATGGTTTTAATAGAAGCCGGCTTTATGACAAATAAAAAGGATCTGGCTTATCTTACCGACGGGGAAAGCCGGAAGAACATAGCAAAAGGGATCTATAATGCCATCCTGCGCGCTTATGAGGAGCTTCCGGCAGCGGCGCTGAGGACTGGCGGATCGAGGTAAATATGAAGAAAATTATATTCGCAACCTCCAATGAAGGCAAGATGAAAGAGATCAGGGAGATCCTTAAAGATATGGAGGCAGAGCTGCTTTCTTTAAAGGATGCGGGCCTGGATCCGGACATCGAGGAGAACGGAGCTACCTTTGAAGAAAATGCGGTCATAAAAGCCAGGCAGGTCATGGAATTGACCGGAGAGATGGTACTGGCGGATGATTCCGGCCTTGAAGTGGATTATCTGGGAAAAGCGCCCGGAGTATACTCCGCCAGGTATCTGGGGGAAGATACCTCCTATGATGTGAAAAACCGGTATATTATCGATCAGCTGGCAAAAGCATCAGGCGAGGAGCGAAGCGCAAGATTCGTCTGCGTCATCGCCCTGGCGGTGCCTGGCGGGAAGATCGTCACCCGCCGTGCCGTCTTAGAGGGTTATATTTCAACAGAGATCAGCGGTGCCAACGGATTCGGATATGATCCGATCTTTTATGTACCGGAATATCATTGTACGACAGCGCAGATAAGCTCCGAAGTGAAGAATGAAATCAGCCACCGTGGTAAAGCATTAAGAGCCATGAAGGACGAAATCAGGAAATATCTATAGACAGGCTCTGCATTGCCGCAAAGTAATATCATGGAGGCAAACATGAAGATTTTAATTGTAAGTGATACTCATGGCAAAAATCAAAACTTGGTTCATACATTGGAACGTGTGAGTCCCATTGATCTGTTAATTCACCTGGGTGATTTAGAAGGCGGAGAAGAATATATTAAGTCGATTGCCGGATGTCCGGTAGAGATGGTATCCGGTAATAATGATTTTTTCAGCGGATTGCCCAAAGAGACGGTAACCAGGATCGGAAAATATACGGTGCTTCTGACCCATGGACACAGATACAATGTATACTATACAACAGCTAATCTAAAGGAAGCGGCAGTCCGCAACCATGCGGATATCGTCATGTTCGGCCATACTCATATGCCGATGATTGATGTGAGGGATAAGATATGGCTGATTAACCCCGGAAGCCTCTCTTTACCGAGACAGCCCGGCAGGATACCGACCTTCATCCTCATGGATACCGACTCCCGTGGGGAGGCACATTTTACTCTGAATTATTATGCCTGATGTCTGGAAAACTATGGAACATGCTGAAAGTAAGAGCCGATCTGCGATTTCATAAAACGATACAAAAAGTTATAAAAAATGGTTGACAATAAAGTATTGCTATTATATAATAAATCTTGCGTCACGGCTGGAACAAGTGAAAAACCTTGAAAATACGCGGTACGAGGTATGAAGATAAATCGGTCAGCAGCTGCCTGATTAAAGATAGCAGTTGGTTTCCTTGTACGAATCACATGGAATATTCGGGGTGTAGCGCAGCTTGGCTAGCGTGCTTGATTTGGGATCAAGAGGTCGCAGGTTCGAATCCTGTCACCCCGACTGGAAACCCACTCAGTACCTGGATCTGCAATTGTTCCAAAGCTGTATAAACAGATCGCCGGTAACGTAAACTAATTCAATAGTAATTCATCTGCGGGTGTAGTTCAATGGTAGAACACTAGCCTTCCAAGCTAGATACGTGGGTTCGATTCCCATCACCCGCTTGATATTTGGTTTCATACCGGAAACCATATCATGCCATAATGTGCTAGTAGCTCAGTTGGATAGAGCAATGGCCTTCTAAGCCATGTGTCGGGGGTTCGAATCCCTTCTGGCACATTTTTCATTAATAATGGGTAACACCAAGGAATGAAAAATAGTGACTGTTCAGTCACCAATCTTTTTTAAGAACATGCTTATTGGTTATGGTGGGTATAGCGCAGTTGGTTAGCGCGCCAGATTGTGGCTCTGGAGGCCAAGGGTTCGAATCCCTTTATCCACCCTATATTGTTTCTTAATAGAAAAGTCTGCGAAGACTTTTCATTTTGAATAAGGGACAATTGACACAGGTATTTTATAGATATATTATATTGGGCTATCGCCAAGCGGTAAGGCACAGGACTTTGACTCCTGCATTACGGTGGTTCGAATCCACCTAGCCCAGTTTCTCGGATTATATTCCGGCAGGTTTAAGCTGAAGGCATACTGACCAGGCTTCACCAGGTTGCCGGACTGAATCCCGGAAGGCTTAAAGATTCTATAAACCGGGCTTGTCCGGTCAGAACAAAATATTCTGGGATATTAGCTCAGTTGGTAGAGCACATGACTTTTAATCATGGTGTCCCGGGTTCGAATCCCGGATATCTCATTTTGCACCGTCAGCAGATGGTATGATCGATTCAAGCTGTGAATGCAATGTTATGATATGCGGATGTGGCGGAATTGGCAGACGCGCCAGATTTAGGTTCTGGTGAGAGATCGTGGGGGTTCGAGTCCCTTCATCCGCATTATGAAATCTTAACACAATTTTAACGCCGGTATTATTAATTTTAACACCATACTTATAAAGATGGTGATAATATAATAATGTTGGCGTTTTGCTTTATGTACAGATATTAATATGAACAATAGGATTGAGGATCAGTTATGAACTTTTTTAAAAGGATGAATCCCGGGCGTTTTATTGCTTTGGGTTTTGCGTTGGCTATTTTACTGGGAGCATTCATTTTATATCTTCCGGTCTCCCATAAGGCAGGAGTGGATGTAGCCTTTATGGATGCGCTCTTTACTTCCACCAGCGCAGTATGTGTTACAGGATTAATCGCAATCGACACCTACGATACCTTTAATATATTCGGGCAAACCGTCGTGGTACTGCTGATACAGATCGGAGGCTTAGGAGTGACCTCTGTAGGTGTTGGTTTTATTTTGCTGGCCAGAGGGAAAGTGGATTTCAAGGACAGGATCCTTGTAAAAGAGGCTTTAAACCTGGATTCCTTAAAGGGCATCGTGAAACTGATCAAGGCAATACTATTCATGACCCTATGCTTTGAAGGAATAGGGGCCGTTTTAAGCTTTCTGGTATTTTCACAGGACTACCCGCTGCCAAGGGCATTCGGGATCAGTTTGTTCCACTCGGTGGCGTCCTTTAACAACGCCGGATTTGATAATCTGGGCGGCTTTAAGAATCTGTTGGATTATCAGGACAATATTCTGTTGAACCTTACCACCTGCGGCTTGATCATCTTTGGCGGCTTGGGCTTTGTGGTTATTAAGGAGATAATGTTAAAGCATTCCATTAAGAAATTCAGCCTTCATACAAAAGTGGTTCTTACTATGACAGGAATCCTGCTGGCTGTGGGTACAATTCTGCTTAAATTCACGGAAGATATCAGCTGGTTAGGTGCTTTCTTCTTCAGCACCTCTGCCAGAACGGCCGGATTTTCAACTTACCCGGTAGGTAATTTCACCGGTGCCGGTCTGTTCATTATGATTATACTGATGTTTATCGGTGCATCGCCGGGTTCCACCGGCGGCGGCATAAAGACAACCACTGCGTTTACATTGTTTAAAAGCGCTTACAGTGCTTCCACCAATAAGTATTGCAGTGCGTTTAAAAGACGAATACCCAATGAAACCGTCTCCAAGGCATTTGTATTGGCATTCCTGGCTATGTGCCTGGTGTGCTTTTGTACGCTGTTATTATGTATATTCGAACCGGATTATACCTTTATTCAATTATTATTTGAAGTGGTTTCTGCCTTTGGCACAGTAGGATTATCAACAGGTATCACACCTGATTTAAATCCGGTCAGCGAATTTATTATCATTCTTACCATGTTTATCGGTCGTGTCGGTCCCCTTACCGTGGCCTCGCTGTGGATTATAAAGCCTTTATCGAATGTCAGATATTCGGAAGAAGCAATCACCATAGGTTGAGGGAAATGAAGGATAAGGATATAGGAGGGAACTATGCTGCAGCATAAAGCAATTATAGAATACGGCATTATCGGCCTTGGCCGTTTTGGAAGCGCATTGACTAAGACCCTGGCTTTAGCGGGAAAAGAGATACTGGCAATTGATATGATGGAAAGCAGGGTTAAGCAAAA
>JAFADH010000252.1 GCA_023424995.1 Bacillota bacterium
GTTATTATGATTACAGTATGCTGTTTCTGATACTTTTTCTTGTCTGCTTCGGATTGGTCATGATTTATAGTACCAGCTCCTATAATGCGCAAAGACTGTATGATAATGCCACCTATTTTCTTGAGCGTCAGGCATTGCTGGCAGGAGCAGGGATACTTGTCATGCTGTTTGTTTCAAAGATCGATTATCACCTGCTGATGAAAAGTCTTCCGGTAATCCGGTTAAAACCCGTGACGATACTTTATTTTATCTGTGTTGCACTGCAGATTTATGTATTGTTCTTCGGGGATGTGATTAACGGCTCCAAGCGCTGGATTGACATGGGGCCACTGGGCAGCTTTCAGCCCTCCGAGTTATCAAAGGTCGCGGTAATCGTATTTACGGCATACATAGTAAATCTGGCTCCGAAGAAGCTGGATAAGTTCAGAGGCTTTCTGCGGGTCGCATTATTCGTCGCACCCTTATTGGGACTGATCGTTGTAGAGAATTTCTCCACCGCCCTGATCGTAGGCGTAATCATGGTTGCGGTCTGCTTTGTAGCCAGCAAGAAGAAGTACTACTTTGGAATAGCTGCTTTATTATTTACGGCTGTGGGAGTAATATTCATTAAATTCTTCCCTTACCGCGCAGAGAGAATTGTGGTATGGCTGAATGTAGAGACACATCCCAAGGGATATCAGATCCTGCAGGGATTGTATGCCATCGCTTCCGGAGGAATCTTCGGAAAGGGACTCGGGGAGAGCATGCAGAAGCTGGGCTTCATTCCGGAATCCCATAATGATATGATTTTCTCGGTAATCTGTGAGGAATTGGGACTATTCGGAGCTTTTGCCCTGATACTGCTGTTTATTCTGCTGATCTGGCGGATTTTCATCGTAGCGATCAATGCTACCGACCTGTTCGGGGGCCTGATCTGCACCGGTGTCATTGCACATATCGCGACCCAGGTATTGATTAATATTGCGGTAGTTACCAATACCATCCCTTCCACGGGTATTCCGCTTCCCTTCATCAGCTACGGAGGAAGTTCGGTAATGGTTATACTTTTTGAGATGGGTATTGTTCTGAGCGTATCTAATCAGATTAAGGGGGAACGTTAGCCCCCAATCATAAGAGAAAGCGGCCTGAGGGAGGAGCTGCGGAAAGCCGCAGGACTATATGGGGTGTCATTCACGCGGACAAGCCGCGATTCATATAGTGTAGTATATTTCCTTCATTGGTCTGAGGTGTGTTATGTCAAGTATAGAGGTCATCGGCGGGAAGCAGCTGAAAGGTGAGCTTATGATACAAGGTTCAAAGAATGCGGCTTTGCCTGTAATTGCTGCTACTGTTTTGAATAAAGGGATCTCCAAACTAAAGAATTGTCCAAGAATACTGGATGTATTTCATATGGTGGAGATACTGAAGGAGCTGGGGTGCAAGACATCATGGGAAGGAAACACACTGATTGTAGACAGCAGTATGGCTAACGGTACTCAGGTTTCCGAAGAATCCGTAAGAAAAATGCGCAGCTCCATTCTGTATCTGGGCGCAATCCTGGGGCGGTTCCATGAAGTAACGATTGCATATCCCGGGGGCTGCTCCATAGGAAAACGGCCAATCGATTATCATCTGAAAGCAATACGGAAGATGAATGTTACGGAAGAATTTCTTGAAGAAGATGAGAGCATAATTCATTGCTATTCCAATAAAATTGTAGGTAATGATATTTTTTTTGAGAAGCCAAGTGTAGGAGCAACACAGAATGTTATTCTCACTGCCGTGCTGGCAGAGGGAGTCACCAGAATATTTAATGCAGCCAGAGAACCTGAGATTATTGAGGTTTGTAATTATTTAATTGAAGCTGGTGCAAGGATCTGTGGTAAAGGCTCTGCCTTTATCGAGATAGAGGGAGTGAAGAAATTACATGATCTGGAATTCACACTATCCTCCGACCGGATCGTTGCAGGAACATATATGGCAGCAATTGCCGCAGCAAAAGGAGAAGCCGTGTTTACCAATGCACCGGTAAACCATCTGGATTCCACAATCCGTATCCTGAATATGACCGGCTGCAGCATTGAAGCCACAGAGGATACTATAAGAATGAAAAGCAGAAAACGTCCCCTGCCGATCCGTCTGTTGAGAACCCAGCCTTATCCCGGCTTCCCGACAGATATGCAGTCACAGCTTATGTCCGTCCTATGTCTGGCGGATGGTAACAGTACCATCAGTGAGGAGATCTTTGAATCACGGTTTCAGAATGTGAAAGAACTGGTATCCATGGGTGCGATAGTTTCCCTGGAGGATAACACGAATAAAGCGAATATCATTGGAGTTAACCGACTGCAGGGGAATATTGTAAAGGCACATGACTTAAGAGGAGGAGCCGGCTTGGTAATTGCGGGGCTGGCGGCAGAAGGTGCGACAATTATAAGGGATGCCACCGTTATTGAGCGCGGTTATGAGGATATCTGCAGAGATCTTAATTATCTCGGGGCAGAGATCCGGTATTGCAGCGATAACGTATAAGCATAAGCAGATTAGCCCGCTCCGGGTTTTTAATCTGCGGGTAACAGCAATCAGGAGGATAAAGTGAGTAGGAACAGGCGAAAGAAATCATACAGCATACTTTTCAGAATCGGCAGGAAAGGGGCCATTCTTCTACTGGCAGTCGGATTGCCTGTACTCATATTTCTGTTGACTTTTCATATCAATAAGGTTGAAGTAGCAGGGATTAACCGATATACGGAGGAACAGATCAAAACACTTGTAATGAAGACCAAACCGGATTCCAATGCCCTGTATCTTTATCTCAAATATCGGTTTTTTGAAAAACCGAGGCTTCCTTTCGTGGAAAAAATCGAGGTGGAGATGGCAGACAATCATTCGGTGACCATCTATGTGTATGAAAAGATGGTTGCCGGCTGTGTTGAGTTCATGGGTGAATACCTGTATTTTGATAAAGACGGCATCGTTGTGGAGAGCAGTACACAGAGGTTAGACAGAGTACCGGTGATAAAGGGTCTCGAATTCAATGAAATTATCCTGAATGAGAAGCTTAGTGTACAAAAGGATGAATTATTTAATGTCATCATTAATCTGACCCAATTAATCGAACGGTATGGCCTGGATATTGATACGGTCAGCTTTGGGACGGACTATGAAGTGACTGCCACCCAGGAGGGAATTACCGTCCTGTTAGGCAAAAAAGATACCTATGACGAACAATTTTCCGACCTGAAAAGTATTCTTGCAGAGGCTGAGGGGATGGATATTATAATCGACATGAGAAAATATTCCAAAGATTCACGGAAGTTTATCGCAAAGCCCAAGAAATCGACAGAATAGATACAAAAGTCCTATATATGGTATAATTTTTTAAATTTGTGCTTGATTATTTGGGAATTTAAAGATATCATATAAGTTAGGATTAAAGGATACCACACTTAGTATTCGGACAAGCTTTCATCCCATGATGATGTGGTTTTTGAAAGAAATTGGAATTATAACATGAGAATTTTGGAATTAATAGAAGATGATAGAAGAATACGATAAAGGAGGAATAAACCTTGCTTGAGATAAGAACAAATGAGGCGGATACTACAGCGAAAATACTTGTAATCGGGGTAGGAGGAGCGGGTAATAACGCCGTTAATCGAATGATAGAAGAGAATATTTTGGGCGTTGATTTCATCTGTGTGAATACGGATAAGCAGCACCTGAAGAATTGCAGAGCTCCCCAATGCATCCAGATTGGCGAGAAGCTTACAAAAGGCCTCGGTGCAGGGGCACAGCCGGAGATCGGCCAAAAAGCCGCGGAAGAAAGCAGAGAGCAGCTGGCAGAGATCATCAAGGGCGCGGACATGGTATTCGTCACCTGCGGAATGGGCGGCGGGACCGGTACGGGCGCGGCTCCTGTGGTGGCACAGATTGCAAAGGATATGGGCATTCTGACGGTAGGTATCGTTACCAAGCCGTTCAAGTTTGAAGCAAAGACACGTATGGCTAATGCGATCAACGGAATTGACCGCCTGAAAGAGCATGTGGATACCTTAATCGTAATTCCCAATGATAAATTGCTGGAGATCGTTGACCGGAGGACCACCATGCCCGACGCCTTGCGCAAGGCGGATGAAGTGCTGCAGCAGGGTGTTCAGGGTATTACGGACCTGATCAATGTTCCCGGCTTGATCAACCTGGACTTCGCCGATGTTCAGACGGTTATGAAGGATAAGGGAGTCGCTCATATCGGTATCGGTATGGGGACCGGTGATGATAAATGTATCGACGCGGTAAAGCAGGCGATTACCAGCCCGCTGCTTGAGACTACAATTCAGGGTGCATCCCATGTTATTATCAACATCTCCGGCGATATCAGCCTGGTCGAAGCGAATGACGCCGCCACCCTGGTTCAGGAACTGGCAGGTGATACGGCTAATATCATCTTCGGTGCCATGTTTGATAACACTTCCCCGGATACGGCAACGATCACGGTCATTGCCACCGGTTTGGACGGAAGAGCAAAAGAACTGGTTAAGACTCCGGAATTCCTGAAGCATGCCGCACCGAATACCATGCGGCCGTCTTTAAGGCCCGAGCTTAATATCAACCGGCCGGCTTACAACGGAACGGCTAATGGCGGTGCAAGTCAGGGGCCTGCACATTCCTATACTGCAGCTGCCTTTCAGACCGATTCCAGCAGACGCCCGGTCAGCCAGCCTGCGAAAGCTCCCGCCAATACCAACACCGATCCCAGCGGCATCAAAATTCCTGAATTTTTACAGAAGAATCGCCATAATAAATAGCAAGGAAACCGGATCAGCGTTATTATGACATGTATGGCGAATTATCACATAAAATGAATACCGCCGGGTCATAAAACCGCGGCTGTCCGGCCGCAGCAGCGCTGATAAGCATGCATATCCCGTATGTGTTATGTACGCAAAATATGCATAATATGCATATTTTGGCGCCGGCTAAGAGATTTAGGCTGTCAGATTATTTCATTATGAATAATCTGGCAGCTTTTTTTGTGTGAAAATCATAAAATAAGTACATAAACTGTAAAAAATAGTAAATGAAAACAAAGGATTAGCTTCCAAGAAATGACAAATATTGGAAGACGAACACGATATAATCGTTATCAGATAGATTCACAATGGATAAATGATTAATTGCTGGAGGTGAAATTTGTATCTTGAAGTATATCCGGACATCATATTTATCATAAATTTCTTGTTGGATTTCATTATTTTATCCATTCTGAAGGTGATTAACCGGAAAGACAGCAGGATCGGCAGAAGACTGGCCGCAGCGGCAGCAGGTGCATTGATCGCAGCGATTGCAGGTATATTTCCATGGATGAATATTATGTTACGGTTTTTTATTATGAATATCGGTGCAGCGGTTATTATGCTGCCGGTTGCCTTCGGCAGGATGAAGAAAAAGGAAATGATAAAGCAGGGGATAAGTTTGTATCTGATTACATATTTTTTAGGCGGTCTTATCAATTCCGTCTATTATCATACGAACCTTAGATTGTACCTGATACAGCTGGGTAATGTCGTATTAAGTAATATTCCTTTTTTATTTGTTTTTATATCGGTATTACTTCTTATCCCCGTACTGCTGCTGCTTTATCGGTTATACCTCTGGTACCGGAGCAGTACTTTGGAGCTGGCTGAGGTTGAGATACAGCTTAAGGATCAAAGTATACGGACGAAGGGGCTCATCGACAGCGGGAACTGTCTCTATGAACCGGTATTCGGAAAACCGGTGATCGTCATGGAAGATCAGCTGCTTTCCGGACTGCTGACCCCGGAGCTCTGTAAGGAGCTTGATCACATGAAGAGTTATATTGAGGGAAAGGATACCGTACCGGCAGCCTACCCCGTCCTGATAGAGGAATATGGGATAACTCTTAAATTTATTCCGTACCGGTCCGTCGGTAAAGAACAGGGAATCATGATCGGATTGGTGCTTGATAAGATACTCATAAATCAAGGGAAGGAGACCATATGCAACAGGAACATAACTGCGGCTATTTGTGATAACCGTCTGTCCGGTACGGAAGAGTATCACGTAATTCTGCATAAAGAGCTTATTGTTTAATAAAATATGACGGGAAGGACACATATGAATTAAAAAAAATTCATAATACAAGGAATTTAGAAAAGCTGGATTCTAAGGTGGAATGGAGGAGTATATGTTATTCAAATTATCAATACCGCATAAATTGCAGTTTCGGATGATACCGAATATAAAGACGATTATTATGGGGCATAAAGGAGAGATACACTATATCGGGGGTGCGGAGATACTGCCTCCGCCTTTGGATCCGGTCAGGGAAGCGGAAGTGATCGCAGAGCTCGGAACGGAGCGGGACAGTGAGATGAAGTCTCTTCTGGTTGAGCACAATCTGCGGCTGGTAGTCTATATCGCCAAGAAATTCGATAACACCGGAGTCGGGGTAGAGGACCTGATCTCCATCGGTACCATTGGTCTGATAAAGGCAATCAATACCTTCAACCCGGATAAGAATATCAAGCTTGCCACCTATGCCTCCAGATGCATTGAGAATGAGATCCTCATGTACCTGAGGCGTAATAACAAGACCAAGCTGGAGGTATCCATCGACGAACCGCTGAATGTGGATTGGGACGGGAATGAATTGCTCCTTTCCGATATCCTTGGAACCGAAGAAGATGTTATCTACCGCAATATCGAAGAAGAGGTGGACCGGAAGCTTCTGCGCAAGGCCCTATCTAAGCTGTCGGACAGAGAGCGTATCATAGTTGACCTGCGCTTCGGGCTTAATACGGACGACGGCATGGAGCGGACACAGAAAGAGGTTGCGGATCTCCTTGGGATATCCCAATCCTACATATCGAGACTGGAGAAAAAGATAATTAAGAGATTGAAAAAAGAAATGGTACGTTTTGAATAAATCACAATATATGGAAATTATTTCTTATCATCCAACCGTATAAACAGGAGACAAAAAGTGAATCATTCTATAATGAAAAAGATATGATTCGGAGGTTTCTTTATGGCTCTTTATAAGGTTGAGATATGCGGTGTTAATACAGCTAAACTGCCATTGTTAAAAAACAGTGAAAAGGAAGAATTGTTTCATAAAATCCTGGAAGGCGACAAGGAGGCAAGGGAGCTCTATATTAAAGGCAACCTAAGGCTGGTGCTCTCCATTATCCAGAGATTCTCCAACAGCAATGAGAATGTGGATGATTTATTCCAGATTGGCTGTATCGGTCTGATGAAAGCAATTGATAATTTTGATATAACGCAGAATGTAAAGTTTTCAACCTATGCCGTTCCCATGATTATAGGTGAGATTCGGCGTTATCTGCGGGATAACAATGCGATCCGGGTCAGCCGCTCCCTGAGAGATACTGCCTATAAGGCCATCTATGCCAAGGAAGCCCTTGTGAAGAAGAATGAGAAGGAGCCTACCATCAGTGAGATAGCGGAGGAGATCGGTATCAGCAAGGAAGATATCGTATATGCCCTGGATGCTATTCAGAGTCCGGTGTCCCTATATGATCCGGTCTATGTGGAAGGCGGGGATGCCTTATATATTATGGATCAGGTAAGCGACAAGAAGAATAAGGAGGAGAACTGGATCGAGGAGATCTCTCTCAAGGAAGCCATGGATAAGCTTTCCGCCAGGGAGCATAATATCATCAAGCTCCGGTTCTTTGAAGGCAAGACCCAGATGGAGGTTGCCAAGGAAATCAACATCTCACAGGCACAGGTCAGCCGGCTGGAGAAAAGTGCGCTTAAGAATATGAAGAATTATTTGATATAATCAGTATTTAGGTGGTTAACGAAAGAACGGGAGCAGGTGCGGTATCGCACCTGCTCCCTGTGTTTGGCCAGTCCGCAATCTACTCCAGCGCATTATATTCATCCAGAAGCTGCATATGCTTTTCGGTATATTTCTCTTTGGTAAAGATATTGAAAAGCCCTTCATATTCCCGTTTGCTTCGGAGTACATCACCCTTCTCCCGGTACGCCTTAGCAACCAGATGGGAAGTGGTCCCATAGCACAGGGGATATTCGTTAATTGTAAAGATCTTTAAGGCCCTCCCTGCATGGATTAATAATTCATCCAGATCCGATGCCTCCTTCGTCATTTGAAAACGGTTATAGTAAGCTTTTGCATAGATATCCTCCGCCATGGCTGTGATGGTTTCGTACTCCATTCTGTGGGTAACCGCAAGTGTGGAGTCCAGTATCTTCATGGCCTTGTCTATCATGGAATTATCTTTTTTAGCAGCGGCCATTCCGATCAGAACCTCGGCATGATTAAGGTCTGCTTTTATCGTGTTGATGGAATTATCCCTGGTAAGATTATGCTTCTGGCATTCTTCCAGGCATTCCGCTGCCTTATCCAGATAACTGTAATCCTTCGTATAATTGCTTAACAGGATATAGAGCGCAGTCAGATTCAGATTTGAGACCCAATAAGTATAGGTATCGACATTCTCATCACATACATTCAGCACATGATGAATGTAATTGACCGCCTTATTGCAGTTCTCTACCGTATTATTATATACGGCCATCATAAGATGGATATGTCCCAGGTTCGATATGCACTGGGCATAAAGCAAGGGGTGATCCTCTATGGTGTAGATTTCAAGGGCTTGATTTACCATGCGGATTGCATTGCCTGCGTTCTCCTGGGCGTTGCTTATCTCCGAAAGGGCACTGTAGGCCAGGGAGCTGTGAAGGTAAGCCATAGCCTTAAAATAATTATTGGCATCCTTATAAAAGCTGATGGCATGCTCAAAGTAACTGATGGCATTTCTCATAAAGTTGCGTGTGCTGCGGATATTGGCATAATGAATAAAAAGAGTTCCATAATTTATCATTACCCTGGAATATTCCTCCTGATCCTTATCCAGGGCGCTGAGGGCTAAGTCATAATAGGAAGCGGCCTTTTTCAGATTCGGTTCAGCAGCCTCGAATACGGAGAGTGACATGTATACGGTTCCTAAGTATTTATTAATAACTGCATTGCCCTGCAGATCGCTGAGCGCAAGTGCCAATTGAGATGAAAGATCAAAATGATGTGCAGCCAGCTTCAAGGTATCCGGATTATATTTATAGATCCCTTCACTGCGATAAATTAGACCCAGATCCGTATGTATGGTTAATTCCTGTTCGGGTAATTCGGACAGGACCGGATTGTTCAGCAATTCTTCATATAATCTTACGGCATCCTGATACAGATTATTAACAAACAGATTGTGCCCCTGACTGACCTTGGTCATCACTCCCCGGGTATCAAGATAATGATTGCTCCCGGTTTTCCTCGGCCTCTTTGCGGCAGTACTGATTTCAAGACTTCTGCGGAGAATAAATGGTACATATATGAGGATATCTCTCATATCGGACAGCTTAACATAGATATCCGATGTGAATAAACGGCTGTTCTTGACCATACGGTTCAGTTTATCAATTAAGATGCTGTTAACGTAAGGGTCATTTGTGTCGGCAATTACACTGCAGATGGAGGTGATTAACTGCTCCAGCACAGCTTTCCCGGGTTTGCTGTCCGACTTATAGTGACGTATGCGGCTGGGATCCCGATCTGTCATATTGCCAAGTACCGTGCTGTCCAAATAATAGGTTTCAACGATTTCTTTAAACACTTCATTAAAAAAATATTTTCCCACGATTCCCCCGCCTTTAATTTTATTTCGACCATTTTTATTGTATTTGAAATATAGAATCGAAGTCAATAGATTTTTGCAAAATTAGCACATTTACGCACACATTTACACGTTGAAGCATGGGATTCCAGATGCTAATATAATTTTATAAAAAAGCCTTTGCATTTTTTATCTTAATTGTATATTATAATCGTATAGTAAATTTGTCCTATTTTTTGTATATGTTAGGATTATATAATAAAACGCTCTAATAATAAGGATGGGAAGGCATAAATGGAAGTAATAAGGCACCTTATGGATTATCTGATAATAGTCATCGAATGCCTGGTATGGTGGAGATTTATCAGCAGTGTCCTGGAAGTAAAATACCATAAGAAATACACTGTCATTGCAGTCTTTGGTTTTTTGCTTCTTCAGGTATTAAAGATAATCATATGCAATATACCCGACTACAGTCAGTATAACGGATATGGCACACTGATAATCAGTGTATATACATTGACAATGGTTATGGTGTTATTTAAGAATTCCCTTATGGAGAAACTCATTTGGTGGGGTGTTTTTTATTTCGGTCTGGTTATCCTGGAAATGGTGACCATGTTTTTACTTAAGCTGATATCGGAAGATTCGTTGGAGGTGATTATAGCCGACCCGCTGGGCAAAGATATCATCTTCCTGTGTAAGTTACTGCTGATTCCCCTGTTTGAGATCATTATCCGTTCAAGGAAGGGAAAATTGATTATAGGCTTGTCCTATCATAAGGAATTGACTGCGGCTATAGTACTTAATATAGTGCTCATGATCTATTCGGTTCATGTTTTTTATAATAAGAGGGATCTGGCAAGCCGGATAGAGTTTGTGATTTTATTTATCTTCGGAATAATGCTCTTTATTATGCTCTATATGGTAATACTGATTTTCCGGCTGGAGAAGAATTCGAAGAAGGAACTGGCGATGCAGCTGAAGCTTCAGCAGACGGAGACGGAGCTGCGGCTCTATGAGGATATTGTAAATATCTCGGACAGATTGCGTAAACTGCGCCATGATATGAACAATCATGTGGGCATTATAAAAACACTGGTCAATACGAAGCGGTATGATGAGCTGGAGGAATATATTGATCAGATCTATGAAGATGTGGAGGTTGCCAATGAACTGGTCATTACCGGCAATAAAACTCTCTCCGTAATAATTAATGCTAAGAAAACAGTTGCAAAATCCAAGAATATTGATTTTAGCAGTGTCATCACTACGAAGGATATTAACATGAGGAACAAGGATCTTTGTTCTCTTCTCGGCAATATTCTGGATAATGCAATTGAAGCGGCAGAGAAGACGCCCGGTAAAAAATATATTGACTTAATGATTCAAAGGACGGAGGAAGGCTGCATCATCAGTTGTGAGAATTCCATGGGAGCGGTGCCGGTTACGAGAAAGGAGCGGTTTATCACGACGAAGGAGAATGCTTTGGATCACGGAATAGGGATCGAAAATATTAAGGAGATTGTATCAAGCTACAGAGGACAGATTAATTTTGATTATGACGACAATATGTTCAATGTAAAGGTAATAATGCCGGTGTAGCAGGAGATTAACACACAATTACATAAGATCATTCGGAAGGAAATTTACTATGAAGATTAATATTGTTGTATGTGACGATGAAAATATAGCGCTAAAGATAGATTGTACTTATATTGAGGAGCTGGCTAAAAAATATAAGGTGGATGCAAGCATTACCGGTTTTTTAAGCGGTGAAAAGGTTCTGGAACATATGGAGCATAATGAGATCGACATGGTGTTCCTGGACATTGACCTGAAAGGGATCAACGGCATCAATGTTGCCGCAAAGCTATTGAAGAAAAATCCGCGGGTCATCATAATTTTTATCACGGCCCACAGGGAATTCGCTTTAGACGCTTTTACGGTGGAAGCTTTCAGTTATCTGGTAAAGCCCATTGACCCGGACCGGCTGGAACGAGTCTTCCGGAAAGCAGTGATGCAGGTGAATGATATTAATAACAGACTGCAGCGCGTACCGTTGATTATAACCGAGGACAATATCAAAAGAAAGATAAGCCAGGCCAATATTTTGTATATAGAACGTGTGGGTTCCCAAAGTATCATATTTACCAAGATAGCCAGACACTCCGTATATGAGACCATCACTTCCTTAATAAACCGTCTGGAGGATAATTTTCTCCAGATCAATCAGGGGATCATTGTTAACCTGGAGGAAGTGGCTGTCATTAAAGGGCATCTGGTTACAATGAAAACAGGTGAGGTATTTTCTATCGGACGTACCTACAGCAAAGATGTTAAAAAGAAATATCTTGAATATCCCAGGGTATGAGAACCTGTATTATGTAAATCTTTTGAAATCCCATGAAGTTAGTGGTGCTGAATAATAATAATAAAAAATAGTAAAATAATAATGATTTTCATCATTATTTTAAAAGAGATAGTTTAATAATTAACAATAAAAGTTGATTAACGGTATTATATTGAAGGTTGTTTGAAAGATGATAGAATAATATGAATTAATTTCTATAATAAGAGGACTATTTCTTTATCCGATATCTGGTTGTATGGGGAATGTACAACGTAGCAATGTTAGCATAGGTTTGCAGGAAACTGTGAATCTATGCTAATATTGTTTTAAAACTTAAAATAGTTATGAATAACCAAAAGATGGCATGTAAATGCTATAGAAACAGAAAGAATATATGAGGAATACCATATGGGAGCTCACGTTGTCAGCAGAAAAAACCAAATACGAAGCATTCTGTTTGTTGTATTATTAATGTCTGTAACTGTCATGGTCATCTTGAAGGATTATTCCCTCCCTGAAATCCTTCAGGCCATAAAGGGGACGCATCCGTTCTATCTGACGGCAGGCATTATAATGATGTTTGTGAACATCAGCTGTCAGGCCATGAGCCTGTTGATCATATTACAAAAGCTTGGACATCCGGTCACTCCGGCATATTGTATGGAATATGCCTGTGTGGGAACCTATTTTGGAGGAATCACCCCGGGTGCCGGGGGAGCCCAGCCGGCTCAGATGTATTATATGAGTAAGGATAGGATCCATATTGATTTTTCGGCTATCACGGTCTTTTATATGGTGTTCATTAACCAGCTTGTTATCCTTGGCCTGGGAGGTATCTCCGCATTAATAAGCCGCAGCACCATAGCAGGTTTAAAGAACTGGCTGCAGTATCTTCTTCTGGCAGGATGCCTGGCCTTGATGGGACTTACTTTTCTGCTGATCGCATTGATGTTTATGAGAAAAACAATCCCGTTTTTATTCCGCACAGCGCTTGGAGCAGGAGTCCGGTGGCGTCTGGTGAAAAATCCCGAGACAGCGGCAGCCTGGTTTGATGCTGCGATTCTGTCCTATCGTGAAAAATCCATGTTCCTCAGAAGGCATCCCTGTCTGACCGCGCGGATATTGCTGCTCCCCGTTCTGCAGTGGGTATCCTATTATATGGTTGCCTATCTGGTTTATCTGAGCTTCGGGCACAACGAATATGCCGCCCGGGACCTCATGGCAGGACAGGCTTTAATGAATATGGCCGTATCTGCCGTGCCGGTCCCGGGCTCGGTAGGAATTGCGGAGAATGCATATCTGAATATGTTCGGACGGTTTTATTCCCAGGAGGAATTACCCTCTGCCATGATATTGAGCAGATTGATTAATTTCTACCTGCCTCTGTTTATCAGCTTTTTTGTCTACCTGACCGTTCATTTCCGGGCGGTGAGGCAGAAGAAGCCGAAGCAAAGGAACCGGGCAGGCAGAAAGTAACATCTATGCCGGAACTCCGTCCAGCTCTAACCTGGCGAGCTGCAGGCAGCCCATAATTCCCTGATTACCCTGTAATGAGGCCGGTACGATGTAGGTATCCGGATTCTCAAGCTGGGGGGTCTTCACATAGCCGTTCAGCAGCTTTTTCACCTGACTGCGGATCAGGGGGAACAGCTGCTCCTGGTGCATCACTCCGCCCCCAAGAACGATTCGGTGAGGAGCCAGAGTCAGGATATAATCCACCAGGCCCTGAGCGATATAAAAGGCTTCCATTTCCCAAACCTCCGGCTGATCCTGCAATTCAAAGGCTTTCTTTCCCCAGCGTTTTTCAATGGCCGGACCGGATGCAAGTCCTTCAAAGCAGTTGGGATGATAGGGGCAGGTTCCTTTGAAGGTATCCTGGGGGTGCTTGGCCATCAGGATATGTCCTGCCTCCGGGTGAAGCATTCCGTGCAGCAGGGAACCATTCATATAGACTCCGACACCTACGCCTGTTCCGATGGTAATATAAATACCGGAAGGAAGCCCCTTCATGCTGC
The DNA here is from genome assembly GCA_023424995.1 of Bacillota bacterium. Lineage (GTDB taxonomy): Bacteria > Bacillota > Clostridia > Lachnospirales > Lachnospiraceae > Mobilitalea. Next base: position 14,028 of record JAFADH010000252.1, read on the forward strand.
CCCAGGTGGCTTCTCCCAGAGCGGAAGCATTGACGTCGGTATCAAAGCCTACCGGAATCCCCAAGGCTTTTTTCATGCTGCCGACCATATCATAATCAACCCATGCCAGCTTTGGTGTGGAGGTGATATAGCCATAAGTCCCGGAGCTCCGATCCAGGTCGATAGGACCGAAGCATCCGATGCCCAGGGCTTCTATCTTTTTTCCCTGAAAATATTCAATCATCTTTGTAACTGTTATGGAAGGGGTCTCCGTGGGGAGAGAGATCTGTTCGAATATCTCGCCCTTCTCGCTGCCGACAGCCAGTACCATCTTAGTTCCGCCTGCTTCCAATGCGCCAAGTAACATATCTTTACCTCCAATATCCTATGTTAGTCCGTATAACGGGGTTGTCATAATGCCTGAACAACCCCGTACAATATCCTCTTCATTATAAATGAAGTTATTATAAAAATAAAGTTTTGTTTTATATTTATTTTCTCTGTTAAATCAGATTATGCTTCTCCTGTAAAATCCATAAGCTCCTGATTGAATTTTTCCCTTTCTTCATAAAATAGTGCATGCCCGCTGTTGACAAAGGGTACCAGCTTCGAGTTACGGATCCCTTCCTTTAACGCTTCCGCCAGCTGGAAGTATACGACCTTATCATGAACACCCTGGAGAATCAGGGTAGGAACCCGGATCTTCACCATATCCTTAAATAATCCTTCCTCGTCCAGCCAGGTATTTGCGATGGAAGCGGTGGACCATCCGGCTGCCTGGAGGCCAAGATTGAAAAACCAATCCAGAATGGGGTCTCCGACGTTCTGGAAGAAGAAATTCGCACCAAAGTCCCTCAGCATCTTCGGACGGTCATTCAGGGTCTGGCTGATGATATCTTCAACGGCTTCTTTTGTAGTACCATAAGGAAAGTAGGAGCGTTGTATGAGGCTGGGAGCTGCCGCGGCACACAGCACAAGCTTTCCTACGCCGAAGCCGTTATGCCTGGCCATATATCGGACTGCAATAGCCCCGCCGGTGGAGTGTCCCACCAGAGTCACATTATTCAGGTGCAGAGCTTCCATAACACATTTTACATCATCAGCCAGGCGGTCGTAATCATACCCATACAAGGGTTTGTCTGATTTACCAAAGCCGCGCTGGTCGATACCGACACAGCGGTAGCCTGACCATGCCAGCGGACTGAGCTGGTATTCAAATAATTCATGGCTTCCCGGCCAGCCATGCAAAAATACAAAGGTCTTTTTCCCTTCGGGATTTAGATCCTCCACGAAGAGATTTACCATTGGTTCAACATTAATATAGTAACCCAAGGAAATTCCTCCTGATATATTTACTACTTTATTGTATTCCTGTTATAAATGTCGGTGACGGGCAGTGTAAAAAGTTCTTCCTCCGCTTCAATATTTATATTCCGGAGTGGATTTTTGATGGAACTTGACATGATTTTCAGGTATAATATCCATAATCAGCAGATTATTCCGGGGAATCGGGGCATAATGCAGTCTGCGTTTATATAACAATTTGCCCTGGAAACCGGTATCTGCAAAATGGGTATTCAGGCATTGGAGGGAATGATATTATGTTTTTTATTATGGGCATTTCAAATGGAAATAAGAAATTAAACTATGTTCAGACAATGTTATGTTCCGCCTGCGGACAGTTCGGAAGGTATGAGGTATTCATGAGCTATATGTACTTCAGCCTGTTCTTTATCCCGATTTTTAAATGGAACCGGAGGTATTATGTGAAAAGCACCTGCTGTAACAGGCACTATGAAATCGATGCAGCCCTGGGGAAGAGAATCCGAAGAGGAGAAAATATCACTCTCAGGGAAGAAGATCTTCATGCTATTGGTGGTATGGGATCCAGACCCGAACGCTGTCCGAATTGCGGATATCCGGTAACCTCGGATTTTTCATATTGTCCGGGCTGCGGAACCAGATTATGATGTACGTATAATTGATAAGAAGAATTTTAATATTCTATAATCTTGTTATTCCATATATCTGATGTGTTCGGCTGATCTGTTTTTAAGTTCTGTTACCCTGTTAATTCCGGACGATCTGCTGCACATGAATGATTCTGTCTTTTAACCGCACTATTTAAGAATAATGTGGTCAAATATATGGGAATACCTGCATAAATTATATAAATACAGTTCTTCCGGACTTTATAAGCTGCCGTAAAGCGGCAGTGTGGGGGTTAGTATGAAAAAGGGAATGAGAATATGCGGTATCATCCTGTTTGTTGCCATATGTGCGGCAATCTGGGCAGATATCCGATGGGGGCATACATTATCTTCGGAAGTCCTGACCGCTTCCGATTCAGTTGATTCGGAATTAATTGAGACCCCATATCACAAGGATGGAATTGAGGGGGTCTATCCCAGATTTGTATCAGGAGGGACCAAAGAGCAGCTGGAACGGTGGAATCAATTGATCTATAAGGATTTTGACCGGATTCTTCAGATTTATTCCTTTAATCCGTTCCCGGAGCCCGCGCCGTCCCCTCAGACAAGTATGCCTGTCCTATTAAGAATAGGATATACGGTAAAGCAAAATTCAGAACGGTATTTAAGCATTCTGTATACAGCAGCCTATAACAGTCCTTACTCCGCGCATCCGACGGATTTGGTCTATACAACGAATATAGACAAAGAGGAAGACAGGAAAATCCGATTAAGGGATTATGTAAAACTGAACCTTGATTTTGTGAAAAATTTTCGGACCTGGAATTTCATACCGGTGGAAGAAGATAACGAGGAGTTGAACCAGGCAATCCGTGATTATATATCACAAATGAGCGACCAGGATCTGCTCCTGGGCTTTCAGGAGGCAGACGTCATCGGATCCGATAACCTGTATGGAATCTTCAGCTATATGACGGTGGATAGGCTCGGAATCAGCCTGAGTGTTCCTAATTACATTGGGGATCATGTTGAATTTGAAGCAGATAAGAAAAACCTGCAGGAATATATAAGATGAAACCGGATTATCGCAGAGGACAATCCGGTTCTATATGAATATAATATTATTTTTCCTTCTTCTCGAGGATTTTCTTAAGCTCTTCCATAAAGGTGCTGACATCCTTGAATTCACGGTATACGGATGCGAAACGGACATAAGCCACCGCGTCCAGATCTTTCAGCTTGTCCATTAAAATCTCGCCGATCACATTGCTGGGAATCTCCTTGTCTTCACGGTTGAAAATCATGGTCTCTACTTCATCAACCAATGCGGTAATCTGTTCAATGGAGATGGGTCTCTTATGACAGGAGCGGAATACACCGGCTTCTATCTTGGAGCGGTCATAAGGTTCGCGGTTATTATCTTTCTTTATGACTACCAGCGGAATTGTCTCTACCTTCTCATATGTAGTAAAACGTCGGTTGCATTCATCGCACTGACGCCTTCTGCGAATGGAATTATTCTCATCTGCCGGTCTGGAATCTATAACTCTGGTGTTATCCTTACTACAAAACGGGCACTTCATTGTAAACCCTCCCTCGTATCTGATCCGTAAGATTTTGCATAGTCTATAATGATTATATTGAAATAATTCCTGACGGTCAAGAAAATAATTACAAACTAGACTATTTTCACCAGACATTTCTCAATATCTACATCTACTAATATAATATCGACACCGATCTGCTTGATGCAGGAGCAGCTGATCACATATTCATGATCCCTCCCCAGAAAACCCCACACCTTACAAGGACCCGGAATAATTATATGGGTGATATGGCCGGTGCAGATATCAAATTCAATATCGCAGACAAATCCCAACCGCATGCAATCCCTGCAGTTAATCACCTCTTTCTCCCGAAGATCACAAATGCGCATAGAATCACCATCCAACCTTGCGAAAGCTTATGGAACTATTCAGCAGCTCGAACCGTCCGGCGCCAGGGCATGGGGCTTAACATGTCTTGTGCGGTTAACGCATGCAGCCATGGATTCCCGGGAATCAAAGGCGGCTGAATAATTATTGGCCATCGTAATAAGTATCTGGTTCATTATATGCGCAGATGTGTCTAAAGTAGCTTAATATATGAAAGATTCAATTATAATCTGCAATAATATAAAAGCGCTATGGTGCATTCTATAATACAGTAGCCGTATCATCATTTTATCATTATTACCATAAATCAAGTTGAAATTCGGTAAAAATCTGTATGAGGGTTTATATGTTTAAGAAACCGATAAATATAAATTTATATATAATAAAGAAATAACATATTGTATGATATTAATTGATATTTTGTACATATCCAGTTATAAAATATATGCAGTATTCACAAAGCCATAAGCTCATTCTTGTCTTATGCTTCCTCCTTTGATATACTCGGAATAAGCAAATGATTCCTTTCATGAGGAGAGACATGAAAGGAGCAACTATGTTCAGCAAAGCATACAGTGCAGCTATCCACGGAATTGACGGATTCATCGTGTCGGTGGAGGCGGATGTCAGTGACGGTCTGCCCGTATTCGATATGGTGGGGTATCTGGGATCGGAGGTTAAGGAAGCCAGGGAAAGGGTGAAGATTGCCCTGAAGAACTCCGGATACCAGCTTCCTGCCAAGCGCATCACAGTCAACCTGTCACCGGCGGATATCCGCAAGGAGGGGACTGCATTTGATCTTCCTGTCGCTATTGCGATTCTTACGGCCTTTGGCCATCTGCCCGAAGAAAATCTGAAGGATTTTCTGATCATCGGGGAACTCAGCCTGAATGGTAATGTGAATAGAGTCAACGGAGTCCTGCCGATTGTGTATTCCGCAAAGCGTCAAGGCTTTACCAGATGCATCGTTCCAAAGGAAAATGCCGGTGAGGGGGCTGTCGTCAGCGGTATTACGGTTTATGGAGTTTCTTCCGTATCTGAGGCGGTGGAACTGCTGAGAGGGGAGAATAATGTCGAACCGGAATATGTGGATGTGAATGAGCTTTTTTGCAAGTCCGATACCGGCGAAGGGATTGATTATGCCGAGGTTGCGGGGCAGAAGTCTGCTAAAAGAGCCATCGAGATTGCTGCTTCAGGGCTGCATAATATTCTAATGATCGGTCCCCCGGGCTCAGGCAAGACCATGCTAGCCAAGCGGATCCCTACGATTATGCCGAAACTGACCTTCGAGGAGAGCATGGAGATATCCAAGATATACAGCATCGCCGGTTTGATGGATCAGCAGGCATTGATCGCCAGGAGACCCTTCCGCAGCCCGCATCATACTATCACAACCTCTGCCCTGGTGGGAGGAGGACGGATCCCGCAGCCCGGAGAGATCAGTCTTGCCCATCTGGGGGTCTTATTCCTGGATGAACTGCCGGAATTTCAGAAGAACGCCATTGAAGTGTTACGGCAGCCCCTGGAGGATAAGGAAGTTACCATAGCGCGTCTGAATGCCTCTTACCGGTATCCTGCGGGCTTCATGCTGGTAGCTGCCATGAATCCCTGCTCCTGCGGTTATTATCCGGACCGGAACCGCTGCAGCTGTACCGCAAATCTTGTGAAACGGTACCTGGGGAAGATATCGCAGCCTTTGTTGGACCGGTTTGATATCTGCATCGAGGCTCTTCAGATGAATTATAAGGAGCTTCAGGTACAGGAAAAACAGGAAGCCTCCCAAGCGATCCGGGAGCGGGTAAGCATCGCAAGACAGATTCAATTAGAAAGGTATCAGGGACAGCATATCTATTATAATTCACAGCTGACGCCAAAATCCATCAGGAAATACTGCGGCCTGGAACCGAAAGAGCAGGCTTTGCTGGAAGAGGCCTTTATTAAGATGAATCTGAGTGCGCGTGCATATCATCGTATTCTCAAAGTGGCACGTACCATTGCCGACCTGGATCAGAGCGGACGGATTACTACAAAGCATATCAGTGAAGCTATCTGTTACCGGAGCATGGATCAAAAATATTGGGGTGAGTGAAGTCTTTGCGGCTTCCCCCTCCCCGAACTTAAAACGGAGACTGTTCTTATGCATTCGGAACGAAAATCTGAGCGGATATACAATGAACATATATGAAAAATGAGTAAAGAATAAGGTGAAGAAACAATGAATAAAGAAATAACAAGGAATAAGCAGTGAATGAGAATTCAAGAAAAGATATTACCGGTTCATTATAAGGCCGGAAGAATGTATGTGGGGGAATTGAATGACAGGAAAGGATTATAATTTCTGGTTGGCGAATTTAAACCGGATCGGCGTAAAGAAAATAGAGCTTTTACTTCAGTATTTCGGCAGTTCGGAGGAGGTCTACCATGCCTCCGGAGAGGAATTGGAAGCTTTTCGGGAGGAATGCTGCCGGTCGCAGCTGCAATTCTCCGCTTCGGATATCAGAACACTGTGCGAAAGCAGAATACCGGACAAAATTCAGGAGAACTATGCTAAACTAAGGAAGAATGGCATATATTTTGTTTCAAAGGAGGATGAACAGTATCCGGTGAAACTTCGTAATATATACGGTGCACCCTTTGGTATCTATTACAGAGGAAGACTGCCCGGGCACGGAGAAAAACTTATTGCGGTAGTAGGTGCCAGGGAGTGCACTGCTTATGGCAGGGAGATGGCAAGATACCTGTCCGGTGCAATAACCAAGGCCGGTATTCATGTGATCAGCGGTCTGGCCAGGGGAATAGATGCATATTCCCATGAAGGGGCATTAAGCGCAGACGGCATCACTTACGGCGTGTTGGGCTGCGGTATAGATATCTGCTATCCGAGGGAGAATATTAATCTGTTCATGGCAATACAGAAAAACGGCGGCGTGATATCCGAGTATGCACCGGGTGTACAGCCGGTTGCCGGGAATTTTCCTATGAGAAACCGCATCATCAGCGGTCTTAGCGACGGGATACTTGTTATCGAAGCAAAAAGTAAAAGCGGTTCATTGATTACGGCCGACCTGGGACTGGAACAGGGAAAGGACATCTATGCGCTTCCCGGCAGGGCTTCGGACTGTTTAAGCGAAGGCTGTAATAATTTAATAAAAATGGGGGCAAAATTAGTTACAACCCCCGAGGATATTCTGGAGGATTTTATCCCGGATTATGTACAAAGCTTACAGGATTTGAAAAAAAATAATAAAATTCTTGAAACCACGGAAGAAATAGTGTATGCTTCTTTGTGTTTAGACCCCCGGCATATTGAAGAGATAGCCCATCTGACCGGACTCTCTCTGGAGGTTTTGATGGAGCAGCTGTTATTACTGGAGCTTAGGGGTTATGTCAGACAGACTATGAAGAATTATTATATTAAGATTTGAAATGAGGTTTCATATGCCAAAACATCTTGTTATTGTGGAGTCACCGGCTAAGGCAAAGACGATTAAGAAATTCCTGGGAACGAGTTATGAGGTTCTTGCGTCCAACGGCCATGTCAGAGATCTGCCGAAAAGCCAAATGGGTATTGATACGGACAATAATTTTGAACCGAAGTATATCACTATCCGTGGAAAAGGGGATCTGCTGGCGAAGCTCAGGAAGGAAGTAAAAAAGGCTGACAAAGTATATCTGGCGACCGACCCGGATCGTGAAGGGGAAGCTATCTCCTGGCATCTGTATCATACATTAAAACTGGAAGATAAGGAAACCAGCCGGATTTCCTTTAATGAGATAACGAAGAATGCCATTAAGGCTTCCATCAAACAAGCCCGGGACATCGACATGGATCTGGTTAATGCCCAGCAGGCAAGACGGGTTCTGGACCGTATGGTGGGCTATAAGATCAGTCCGCTGCTTTGGGCTAAGATAAAACGGGGCTTAAGTGCGGGCAGGGTGCAGTCTGTGGCTCTGCGGATCATCTGCGACCGCGAGGATGAGATCAATGCTTTTGTACCGGAGGAATACTGGACCCTGGAAGCGGAATTCGATATCAAGGGCAGGAAGAAGCCGCTGATTGCGAAATTAAGCAGTACGAAGAGAGTCATCCGTAATGAGACTGAGATGAATGACATCCTGGCTGATCTTAAGAATGCGGAATTTATCATCAGTGAGATTAAAAAGAGCGAGCGTATCCGCAAAGCACCTTTGCCCTTTACTACGAGCACGCTGCAGCAGGAAGCAGCAAAAGCCCTTAATTATTCCACCCAGAAGACCATGCAGTTAGCCCAGCAGTTATATGAAGGTGTAGATATCAAGGGTCATGGAACCGTAGGTTTGATTACTTATCTTCGTACGGATTCCGTTCGTATCTCCGATGAAGCGGATCAGGCAGTAAAGCAGTATATATCCAAGAGCTATGGGGAGGAATATGTTGCAAGGGAAGAGAATCAGGGACGTACCGGCAAGAAGATCCAGGACGCCCATGAAGCAATCCGCCCTACTTATGTAGATTTCATTCCCAATGAGCTTAAGAATTCCTTAAGCAGGGACCAGTTTCGCCTGTACCAATTAATATGGAAGAGATTCGTTGCCAGCAGAATGCAGCCTGCCAGATATGAGACGACAACGATGAAGATAGACGCCGGGGAATACCGCTTTCATACTTCTGCCTCCAAGCTTGTCTTCGTAGGCTTCATGAGCGTATATACGCCGGAGGAGGAAGAGGAGGAAGCAGGTATTATTTTTGAGGATTTGGCGGAAGGGGATAAACTGCAGTTAAAGGAGCTGAACCAGAGCCAGCATTTTACCCAGCCTCCGGCTCATTATACGGAAGCCTCGCTGGTTAAGACACTGGAGGAGCTGGGGATCGGAAGACCGAGCACCTATGCACCGACCATCACAACCATAATAGCCAGAAGATATGTGGCGAAGGAAAACAAGAACCTGTATGTGACGGAGCTCGGTGAGGCAGTGAATAATATCATGAAGGGGGCATTCACCAGTATTGTGGATGTCAATTTTACAGCGAATATGGAATCTCTCCTGGACTGCGTGGAAGACGGTACGGTGAACTGGAAGACCGTGGTCAGCAATTTTTATCCGGACCTGGAAGATGCCGTGAAGATTGCACACGACGAACTTGACCAGATTCAGATCGATGATGAGGTGACGGATGAGATCTGTGAGCTGTGCGGCCGAAATATGGTAATAAAATACGGGCCTCACGGCAAGTTCCTTGCCTGCCCCGGTTTTCCGGAATGTAAGAATACAAAGCCTTATCTGGAGAAGATCGGTGTAGCCTGCCCCAATTGCGGAAGTGATGTGGTGCTGCGAAAGACCAAGAAGGGCAGAAAATATTACGGCTGCGAGAAGAATCCGGATTGTGAATTTATGACCTGGCAGAAGCCTTCCAAGATCAAATGTGCAAAATGCGGAGGTCTGATGGTGGAAAAGGGGAACAAATTAGCCTGTGAGAATCCCCACTGCGGCTATGTTGAGAGTAGTCTGAAATAAATGAAATGTTTTATAAATTCGTTATTGTGAACAGTAAATAAACAAAATTGGATAAAAAAAATAAAAATTAATCATAAATGTGCGTCAAAATGGTCAAAAGACTATTGCTTTTTAGGAATCATATATGATAAAATCAAAAATGCAATACAATTAGAAAAATGATCCTAATTGTATTCACTTCTTCCATGAGGATAAGGGAATTATAGTAAGCTGGGAGGATATATTTAATGAGCGTACAGTTATTGGATAAAACAAGAAAGATCAACAACCTTCTGCATAACAACAATTCGCATAAGGTAGTATTTAACGACATCTGTGTGGTTCTGAGTGATATACTTGCATCGAATGTACTGGTAATCAGTCGTAAGGGAAAAGTACTGGGAGTAAAAAACCGCAATGATATCATTGAAATCAAGGAATTAATCAAGGATGCAGTAGGAAGACATATCGACAGCTTATTAAATGAAAGACTCTTAAATATCCTGTCCACCAAGGAAAATGTTAATTTAAGAACCTTAGGCTTTGAATTTGATAATGTCGACTCTTATCAGGCGATCATAACACCTATTGATATTGCGGGAGAAAGGCTCGGAACCCTGTTCCTCTATAAGAACGGATTGCCGTATACTCTGGATGATATTATTCTGAGTGAATACGGTACTACAGTAGTCGGACTTGAGATGATGCGTTCCGTGAATGAAGAGAACGCAGAAGAGAACAGAAAGGTCCAGATCGTAAAATCAGCAATCAGTACCCTGTCCTTCTCCGAATTGGAAGCAATCACCCATATCTTTGATGAGCTTAAGGGAAATGAGGGAATCCTGGTAGCAAGCAAGATCGCCGACCGTGTCGGGATAACCAGATCCGTTATTGTGAATGCGCTTCGCAAGTTTGAGAGCGCGGGTGTGATTGAATCCCGTTCCTCCGGAATGAAGGGGACTTATATCAGGGTATTGAACGATGTGGTATTTGACGAATTAAAGAACCTGAATAATTAAAAAAAATATAATTAAGAGATTTATGAGAATAGACTCCCATAGATCTCTTTTTTTTGTTGTAATTTGTCAAAATGGGTAGAATTTCCCATACGAAATCCGAGGTAAAAAGCAGTAATTCGACAGCAGTAAACCCAAGAAAAATATGGGGTTCCACAAGGTTTGGTATGATTCGATCTGATTTTGAAATATATCTTGTGTTTTTGTAAAAATTTATTATAATGGTAATAGAATGGAAAGGAGTGTAGCAATGATTGGTTCAAATGCATTTAACTACATTAATGTCCTGAACAAAGCAGCCAATGCAAGCTGGAAAAGAAATGAAATTATCGCAAATAATATAGCCAATGTCGATACACCCGGTTATAAGAGGAAGGATGTACAATTCCAATCCTATCTCCAGTCGGCATTGCTTGGTGATAATTCTTTGGATTCCAGGGTGGCGGATATTGATCTGAAGCGCTTGGATGCAACCATATATACGGATTACGCTTCCATGAGCTACCGGCTTGACGGCAATAATGTGGATATCGATACGGAGACGGCTAACCTTGCTGAAAACCAGATATATTATGATGCTTTGCTTGAGTCTATGACGCAGGAATTCTCAAGAATTAAGACAGTGCTGTCAGCTACATAGGATAACGGAATTTACATAATTTTAACGGATACACATGAGAAATATGTCGTTTTATATGATATTGTAATTACAACGAATATTATTTATCAAGTAAGGAGGTAGAATATGTCTGTCATGAACGGAATGAATATCAGTGCAAGCGGTATGACAGCCCAGAGACTGCGCTTGGACATCATCTCTCAGAATATTGCCAATGTAAATACCACACGTGATGAGAACGGAAATCCCTACAGAAGAAAAAATGTGGTATTTGCCGAGAAGAATGTGACACCCTTCGGAGATATCCTTTTAAAGACAGCAGGAACGGTGGGAAGCGGTGTCAAGGTGACGCAGATAACGGAGGATACCGAGACGGCCATGCGCAAGGTATATGATCCCTCCCATCCGGATGCGGATGACGACGGCTATGTTACCTACTCCAATGTGAACACGGTTCAGGAGATGACGGACATGATTGATGCTACCCGCTCCTATGAAGCGAATGTGACGGCATTCAATGCTTCAAAGAATATGGCGCTCAAAGGACTTGAGGTAGGCAAAGCATAATTGGAGGTAGCTTATGAATATCACGCCCTTGAATGGTTTGGGTGAATTTAGTAAATATGCATCCGGGTCGGCGGCTGTTGCTTCCGGGAATCGTAATTCCGCATTTGAAGGAATCTTCCAGGCGGCCATGAATATGGTAAAAGAGACCAACAGCTTAACCAATGCGGCTGAGGAAGCAGAGACGGCTTATGCCCTTGGACTTACCGATTCAACGAATGATCTTATGGTTGCACAGCAGAAGGCAAATTTATCATTACAATATACCGTAGCGGTTCGTAATAATGTCATGAATGCTTATAAGGAGATTATGAACCTGCAATTCTAGAATAAATAGATATACGTAAGGAGCATAGGTAATGGCTGATAGGATGAAGGATATTTTAAAAAAGCTGCTGGAGATCTGGAATAAGTATACCAGCAAGCAGAAGACGCTGATTGTCAGTGCGGTCTGCATTGTGGTTTTCGCTTTTGCACTGCTCATCATTCTTATGCAGAGGACGGATTACGAGGTGCTTACTACAGCAAAGACCACCGGCGATGCCAGCAGTATTACAAAGCTCCTGCAAGCAGAAGGAATTGATTATAAAGTTGGCAGTGACAATCTTACTATCTCTGTAGATTCTACTCGTCTATCGGACGCAATATTTCTATTAGCTGACAATAACATGCCTTCCACAGGCTTAAGCATCGATGATCTTCTTAACAATAGCCTTGGTACAACGAATAGTGACCGTATTTTGAAGCTCAATCTTTTTTTTCAAAATCAACTGCGAAGTAAAATAAGAGAAATGGAAGGCATCGATGATGCGGAGGTTCTGTATCTCCCTGCAGATAACAATAATACTATATTAAGTGAAGCAAAGGATACTACGGCAAGTGTGTTCCTAAAAACAAATGATGAATTTGAGCTTTCCTCCGCCGAAACAATAGCTGAAGCAGTTGCTTACGTATTGGGCAATACAAGTGCAAAGTCCATCCGGGTCATTGATCAATTCGGCAATCTTTTATATGGCGGAGAGAATGATCTCTATAGCGGCAATGCCAGTTCGAATGAGGATTATAAGGAGCGCCTGCGCAATACATATAAAAATAATATTTACATAGGGCTGATCAAAAGCGGTTATGATGATGCTGTTATCATGCCCAATCTTGTCTTTGATATGGACAAGGTAACTGAGCTGTATACGGAATATATTCCGGCTGAAGGCCAGGAACAGGGCTTGCTCAGCCACAGCTATACCTACAATTCTGAAAATGCCGGATCCTCAGGAGGCATTCCGGGTACCGATTCCAACGATGAGACCTCATATGTGACAGCGGATTCCGCATCCTCGACGGGCACGGTCGAAATTGAAGAGAATGATTATCTGCCCAATGAAAGAATAACCAATACGGAATATGAAATCGGCGCTGTGATTCCGGATCAGTCTTCCATATCCATCGTTCTCAGAAAGGCGCCCAGATATAAAGAAGAAGAACTGGAAGAACAGGGGCTGCTGGAAGATACCACCTTTGAAGCATATGCGGATGCCAACGACGGTATCAGGCCCATCGAGGTGGATGATACCTTATATACTCTGGTTTCCAACGCCACCGGTATTGCCGCGGACCGGATCACCATCACAGCCTTTGAGCAGCCCGTATTCATACCGGCGATAACCACCGCAAGAAGCTGGACCGATTATCTGCAGATCATCCTGGCAGTCCTGATTATCGGCTTGCTTATATTCATCGTATTCAAGGGTATTGTTCCGGTTGAGGTTACTGAGCTTGAACCTGAATTATCCGTAGAACAGCTCTTAGCAACTACCAAAGAGAATCAATCCATTGATGATATAGAGTTTAATGAGGTATCCGAAGTACGGCGAATGATTGAGAAATTCGTTGATGAGAAGCCGGAGGCAGTGGCACAGCTGCTGCGTAACTGGCTGAACGAGGACTGGAACTGATCCGGTATATGGAGGTGTTATATGTCAAGAAGCAGCAGTGACATTACAGGTATTCAAAAAGCGGCAATTCTATTAATTACCCTGGGACCTGAGCGGTCTGCCAGCATATTCAAGCATCTTAAGGAAGAAGAGATCGAGACGATGACCCTGGAGATTGCCAATACCAGAAGCATAACGCCGGCTACCAAGGATCAGGTATTAGATGAATTCTATGAGATATGTCTGGCGCAGCAATATATCGCAGAAGGCGGTATCTCTTATGCCAAGGAGCTTCTGGAGAAGGCGCTCGGTGCCGAAAAAGCAAGAGATGTCATAGGCAAGCTTACGGCATCCCTTCAGGTCCGTCCCTTCGAATTCGTAAGAAAGACAGATGCATCCCAGCTGCTCAACTTTATCCAGGATGAGCATCCGCAGACCATCGCTCTCATATTGTCCTACCTGTCACCCCAGCAGTCTTCAACGATTATCTCCTCATTAGGCCCGGATAAACAGGCGGATGTGGCAAAGCGTATCGCCCAGATGGACCGGACCTCGCCGGATGTGATCAAAGAAGTAGAGAAGGTGCTGGAGCGGAAGCTGGCATCCCTGGTAAATCAGGATTATACCATCGTCGGCGGTGTGGATTCCATCGTCGAGATACTCAATACGGTTGACCGGGGTACGGAGAAGCATATTATGGAGACCCTGGAAATCGAAGAACCTGAATTGGCCGATGAGATCAGAAGAAAGATGTTCGTATTCGAGGATATCCTCAGCCTGGATGATAAATCAATCCAGAGAGTGCTTCGCGAGGTTGACAATAACGAGCTGGCGGTTGCGCTGAAAGGTGCGGGCGAAGAGGTACAGAATGTCATCTTTAATAACCTGTCCAAGCGTCTGGCTGCCATGATCAAGGAAGATATGGAATATATGGGGCCGGTAAGGCTTAAGGATGTGGAAGAGGCACAGCAGAAGATCGTGAATATCATTCGCAAGCTGGAAGATTCCTCGGAGATTATCATATCGAGAGGCGGAGGTGACGAGATCGTTGTCTAATGTGATTAAAGCATATACGGTTCGTTATGATGTGGTGGAGAAGAAGACCATCGACACGCATCTTAAAATCGACAGAGAGATAGTGAATCGGAGCAGCCTGGCAGTAGCCGCGCAGCCTCAGGCTCTGCAGGAAGGCTTTGTGGAAGGCTTAAAGGCCATGGTCGTGGAAGAGGTGAATCCGCAGCAGGAAGAGAATGCGGGCAGGCTGATCGAGGATGCAAGACAGGAGGCAGGGCGAATACTGGAGCAGGCGGCCAGAGAAGCAGAGAAGATTAAGAAGGACGCATACTCGGCTGCACAGAAAAATGGCTATGATGCCGGGATAGCGCAGGCGAGGCAGGAAATCCAGAAGATAAAAGCCGGTTATGAAGAGAAAGCCGGGAACCTTAAGCAAGAGTATGACAGCATGGTAGAGAAGCTGGAGCCCCAGCTGGTAACTCTCGTGGCAGATTTGGTCGAGAGGATCACCGGCATACTGGTGGAGGATAAGCGGGAGGTCATTTTGTACCTGCTTGAAAGAGCTCTTAAGAATATGGAGAAAAGCAATGAATATACCATAAGGGTTTCAAAGGAAGATTATGAGGTGGTTACGGCAGGGAGGACACTGCTGCAGTCTGCCTTAGGGTGGGATGCTCTGCTTTATATTCAGGAGGATTCAAATCTCGGGAAGAATCAGGGCTATATTGAAACTGATTTAAAAATCATAAATTGCAGCCTTGATATTCAATTACATAATTTAATCACGGATTTAAAATTGATGTCCGTAAAGTGATTCCGGGTATTCTTATGCATGGATCGAAGAAGCCGCGGAAGGTAAGAAACAGAGGTTGATATGATCACAATTGATTTTGATAAATACAGGCAGCTTCTTGATAAATCCTATGAACAGGAAATCGGCAAGGTTATAAAGATGGTCGGACTTACCATGGAGGCATCCGGGCCAAATGCTAATTTAAATGATGTGTGTTATATCAGCAGTAATGACCGTTCGGACAGGAAGCTGGCAGAGGTCATAGGCTTTCGGGAGAATAAAATTCTGTTAATGCCCTATGACGATATGACAGGTGTAGGAATCGGCAGCCTGGTAGAGACCTCGGGGACTTCCTTTAAGGTGCCCGTCGGAGAACAGCTCCTTGGCCAGATACTGGACGGCTTGGGGAAGCCTCTGGATGGGTCGGGAATAACCGCCAAAGAATACTATCCCGCGGAAGCGCCGCCGCCGGATCCCATGAAGAGAAAGATAATCGATGAGGTACTGCCTCTTGGAGTAAAGGCGGTGGATGCTCTTCTTACCGTAGGCAAAGGCCAGAGAATCGGAATCTTTGCAGGAAGCGGCGTGGGTAAGAGCACTCTGCTTGGTATGTTTGCAAGGAATACGAAAGCAGATATTAATGTTATTGCACTCATAGGAGAGCGGGGCAGGGAGGTTCGGGAATTCATCGAACGTGATCTCGGAGAGGAAGGCATTAAACGGTCCGTTCTTGTGGTCGCCACTTCGGACAAGCCGGCTCTAATCCGTAAGAAGGCTGCCAAGACGGCAACGGCTATCGCGGAATATTTCAGGGATCAGGGGAAGGATGTTTTATTCATGATGGATTCCCTGACCCGATTCTCCATGGCGCAGCGTGAGATCGGCCTGGCCTCCGGAGAGCCGCCGGTATCCAGGGGCTATCCCCCAAGTGTATATGCGGAGATGCCGAAGCTTCTTGAGCGCGCCGGTAATTCCGAGCATGGGTCCATAACCGGACTCTATACCGTACTGGTGGATGGAGATGATTTTAACGAACCGATTACGGATACAGCCAGAAGTATTCTTGACGGACATATCATGCTGTCCAGA
Organism: Bacillota bacterium; assembly: GCA_023424995.1. Lineage (GTDB taxonomy): Bacteria > Bacillota > Clostridia > Lachnospirales > Lachnospiraceae > Mobilitalea. Next base: position 30,373 of record JAFADH010000252.1, read on the forward strand.
AAACTGGGACATAAGAATCATTATCCCGCCATCGATGTGCTGCAGAGTATCTCAAGGTGCATGAGTTCCATTGTCGCCGGTGAGCATAAAGCGGCGGCCGGCCGGCTCAAGAATGTCCTTGCCACTTATCAGGATGCGGAGGACTTGATTAATATCGGTGCATATAAGAACGGCTCCAATCCGGATATCGATTATGCAATATCGAAGATCAAGGAAGTGAATGCATTCCTGCAGCAGGATGTGGATACGAAGCTCAGCTTCACGGAAGAAACAGCAATGCTGATGGAGATATTTAATAAAGAATGAAGAAATTTACATATTCCATGGAAAATCTGCTGCAGATGAAGCTTAAGCTGGAGGATCAGGCAAAGATAGCTTACGGCAGTGCCAGGCAGAGACTTACAAAGGAAGAAGAAAAGTTGGAGCAGCTTCATCAGAAGAAGAATTCTTATGAGGCTGAACTGAGATTCCTGCAGGCAGGCAGACTGGACCTTATGAAGCTGAAGGAGTGCAGACAGGCGGTCGATATAATGAAAACCAATATCAAGCAGCAGGCCACGGTGGTGCGCAATGCGGCTCACCGGCTTGAGGTAGCGCGGATTCGCCTGAATGATGCCATGGTGGAACGCAAGACCCAGGAACGCCTGAAGGAAAAAGCATTCGAGGAATATAGGAAAGAATTGGATGCCTGGGAGAGAAAAGAAACCGATGAACTCATCAGTTTTAATTATAATAATCCAACGCTTTCTGAGGAGGACAGATAATGGCAGATAAAGATAAGGCTGCAAAATCTGGAGAGATATCCAGAAGGGAGAATAAAGAAGGCAGCAAGCTTCTTACCGTAATCATCGCTCTCCTGATTGTAATTATATGGCTGACTATATTCGGCGCACTGATTAAGCTGGATATCGGCGGTTTTGGCTCCGGTATATTAAGGCCGCTTCTAAAGGATGTACCCGTGATCAATATGATTCTTCCGGATGTCTCGGATGCACAGATTGCCGAAGAGAATGGGTATGAATATACATCTCTTGCAGAGGCGGTTGCCAGGATCAAGGAATTGGAAGCAGCCATCGCCCAGATGGAGGATGACTCCTCAGGCGGTGACGAAGCGAATGCGGAGCTTCAGGCTGAGATAGACCGCCTTAAGGTATTTGAAGAAAACCAATTGGCCTTTGAAGAACGTGTAAGGGAATATGACAAGAATGTAGTGTTTGGGAAAGAAGCGCCTGATATCAATGAATATAAAGTATATTACGAAGCGGTTAACCCTACCACGGCGGAGGAGATATACCGGCAGGTAATAGAGCAGTTGCAATATTCCGATGCCATTCTGGAGAAAGCCAATATCTACAAGAGCATGGATCCGAAAGCGGCGGCCCGGATACTGGAAACCATGACGGCCGATGTGGAAGCGGTAGCACAGATACTGCTCAGTATGAAGCCGAAGGAGAGTGCGGCGATTCTTGCCGAGATGGATAATGTCGTAGCCGCAAAGATCACGAAGAAGATGCTGGATATGGATGAAGAGAAGCTGTCAAGTACAGAATAATTCATCCTTTCTAAATAAATCTCTCTCTTATTAAAATACAGGAAATTACAGATGATAGGCAATCGGCACTATAAAGCTATACAGAATTATGCATAAATAACCGATAAAGAAATTGAATACTACTATTTATTACATATCTTGATAAAAAAGTTGCCAGACAGCTTTTTTATATAAATTCATCGGTGAATATATACCGGGGAGAAATCTCAGGAGCCCGAAAGAAGGGTATTCTGAAGAAAGGAGGTAAGACACATGATGATGCAAAGCGTTAACACGCAGGCGGCGAATCTTTTTGGGAGCCAGGCCGGAAGCGCTGCTTCAAAAGGGAAACAGATAGTGTTTGGTTTTGAAACGATTTTAACGGACAAACTGAATACCGGCAGCAGTGATACGGCTGAATATGCTAAAGCCGCAAGAGCGGATGAAAGGCAAAAGAATGCCGCATCAGCGGGGAAGACAGGAAAAAAGAAGCATTCGGATGATCATGCAGCAGCTTCGGCGGTCAGGACGGATATGGATGATGGGACAGACGCTGCCGTGAATTCCGGGAAGGATGTTATGAATTCCAATGGGGTAAAATCAAAGAATGCCGATGCAGCTGAGGATTCGGAAACCCCGGAACAATTGGCGGCCCGGCTTGCAATGCTGATGGAGAATGTCCGGGCAGCTGTGATGGAAGCACTTAAGCTGACTTCGGAAGAGCTTGACCGGCTGCTGGCCGAGCAGGGCCTGCAGCTCACGGATTTATTACAGCCGGGGAAACTGCAGCAGTTAATTCTCGCCAGTCAGGGAGAGAGTGATATCACCGCCGCATTAACGGATGAAAGCCTGGCGGCAGCCATGAAGGAGCTCCTTCAAAACGTTGAGGATATCAAAGGGGATTTTCAGGCTATGACAGGCGATCCTCTGACGGACGGACAGATGAAAGAAATCCTGGACCGGCTGTATGCGGCACAGGAAGCATCAGAAAACCCGACATCCGTACAGTTTTTGGGACAGGGGCCCTCACCGGATGAGACAGCAAAGGAAGCCGGTGATCATGAATTAAAAACAGGGCAAAATGACCAGCAGACCGGGGAGACCGGTACCGAGGACGCCGCAGGAACCCGGGACGAGGGGATTATCAGACCCCTGACAACGGATGAGGCGAAGGGAGATCAGGCCGGAGGACAGGACCCGGGCAAAAGCAGGCAGAGTGAGACAAAGCTCGCGGATGCCTTCCAGACTTTTGTTGATAATCTGGTGAAATCCACCGGAGAAGTGCAGACGGAAAGCCCGGAAAGATTAACTGAGCTGCGGGATATTGCCAACCAGATTATTGAGCGTATCAGGGTATCCGTAACCTCGGACCATTCCTCAATGGAGCTTCAGCTAAATCCCGAGCATCTGGGTAAGGTGCAGCTAAGCGTACAATCACGCAACGGTATTATGACAGCACAGTTTATTGTCCAGAATGAAGTGAGCAGGGAAGCAATTGAGAGCCAGCTTCATATTCTGCGTGAAACACTGAACTCGCAGGGGATTAAAGTAGAAGCCATCGAAGTGACAGTTGCGGCATATGCATCCCAGGATGACAGTCAGAAGGGTTCACAAAGTGAAACGAATGACCGGAAGAACGATTCCGGCAGGAAGATTACAATGGAAGAAGCCGTTACGATGACGGATGGCCTGACGGATGAAAGCCTGGTACAGATGATGGCAGCTGCCAACGCCGACTCTTTGGCGGTAACGGAAGAAGACCTGGGCAGTCAGATTGACTACACGGCATAATCAAAAGAACTGACCTTGCAAAGAGGAATGAAGAAAGGAGGAGACCATGAGCGATTTAGTACAACAGGTGAAGGATGGGAAGGTACAGGATGCTTCGGCTATGGTAACTAATACCAAAAAAACCGCTCCGAATAACGAATTAGGTAAAGATGCTTTTTTACAGCTCTTAGTTACCCAGATGAAATACCAGGATCCGTTGAATCCGAATACGGATACGGATTACATAGCACAGCTTGCAACCTTCTCTCAATTGGAACAGCTTCAGAATCTGGCAGCCACATCTACGAATACCCAGGCATATAGTCTGGTAGGCAAGACTGTGGTGGTGAAGACGGACGATTCCGCCTATGTCACCGGTAAAGTGGATTATGTGTATACCCAGGGAACAACGACGAAATTCTCTATCAACGGTACCTTGTATTCCTCCGCGCAGCTGGATACGGTTTTCGATGATGAATATCTGTTAAAGCAGAACCTGCCGGGAGTAGATCAGGAAGTCAAATTGCAGTATGATGCGGCTAATCCGGGAGATCTTACCTTCAGCGTCAATCTCGGCTCCGGGGATACAATTGCGGATGATGTGGCAATCGGTATCGGGGATGCCGTACTTGACACCTCTCTTGTGGATGTGGCAGGCGGAAAAGTAACCATAAAAGCCTCGGCATTCTCAGGGCTGGTGAATGGAACCTATAAGCTGACGGTAGTATTCAATGATCCGCTTTATACAACGGTTAAGGACAAGGTAACCCTGCAGGTATCCAATGCAGCCGAAGCCGAAGATCCCGGGGAATCGGAACCGGAGGTGATCTGAGGCACAGAGTGTAATCCTGTACGGGCTGTTATGGAATACACGGCAGGAGCAGTACGGCCGCAAACTGCGGCAGAATGGAGTAGATTATGAATATACCCGTTAATCAATTCCCTTCCATAGAGCAGATGACACAGCAGCTGAATGCAGCGAAGAACAGTACGGCATCAGCGAAGCAGCTTTCCGCAACACCCTTCAGTGAGATATTAAAGAGCAAGCAGTCAGCCGGCGAGACAACGGAGCTTAAGTTTTCCAAGCACGCCAATGAACGGCTGGCAAGCAGGAATATCGATTTGACCGATGAACAGATTGCAAGACTGGAAAGCGGAGCGAGAAAAGCCGGTGAGAAGGGTATCAGCGAATCATTAGTTATGGTAGACGATCTTGCCTTTATAGTGAGTATCAGGAACAATACGGTAATCACTGCGGTAAATGAAGGAGAAGATAAGATTTTTACAAATATTGACGGGGCAGTAATCATGTAAGGCCGGACCTGTAAGGAGGCTTTCGTATCCATGACTGACAGATTGGATACAGTGATGAAGCAGAAATTTGGAGGTCATTTCATTATGATGAGATCATTATTCTCTGGTGTATCAGGCCTTAAAGTACATCAGACAAAGATGGATGTAATAGGTAATAATATTTCCAATGTTAACACAGTCGGCTTCAAGGCAAGCACCGTAACCTTTTCCGACGTGTTCTATCAGACAACACAGCATGCTTCCGGTCCCAATGCGAATACCGGAATGTCGGGACGCAACGCCATGCAGATCGGTCTGGGCTCCAATGTGGCAGCCATAACGGCTAATATTGAGACCAGCGGTGCTTCCCAGAGGACGGACAATCCCTTTGACCTGATGATTGAAGGAGACAGCTTCTTTATTGTAAACAGCGGAGGCTCCAATTATTTCACCAAGTCAGGCTCCTTTAAAATCGATGCCATGGGTACCCTGTGTACACCCATCGGGGCATCTGTTATGGGCTGGCAGGTTGATCCGGAGGATCCTTCCAAGACGGTAGCGGACAGGGTTTCCGCATTGCGGATCATGTCACCGGAGAATCTGTATGCGGAGCCTGAAGCAACCACCCAGGTCTATATCACCGGCAATATCGACAGTAAGGATACCCAGCTGACCAGCAGTACGGGAAAAGCGGTTAATATGACCTTCTTTGATAATATGGGCCACAGCTATTCGGCGGATATGAAGGTTTGGCAGACAGAGGATTCTACAAGTGCCTACAGGGTAGCGATTACCGATATCAAGGATGAGGACGGCAAATCCATCTTCGTTAATCAGATCGTGGATCCGGATAACGGTGATATTACCTATGAGCCTACGGGTATCACCTCCTTCAACTTCGGAGGAATAGACTATACCGCAGAGGTAGAGGAGGACGGTTCGGTAACCATCGATACTACGGACGGCCCCATACTCACCTTTAACGGTTCCACCGGTGCTTTTGTAAGTATAGGTGATGACGGGGATGAGAATAATACGGGCATCAGCTTTACCATCAACGCTGATCCCGACAACCCGTTCCAGACGATCAATGTTGATTTCTCCTCAATCACCATGTATTCCACCAGCGGCTCCTCCTCCCTGGAAGCAGTTAAGGGGAGTTTGGACGGGATCGGTGCCGGCAAGCAGGTAGGTAACCTGACCGGTATCAGTATCGATGCTTCCGGTAAGATCTACGGTAAATATGATAACGGAGACAGCGTATTACTGGGGCAGATAGCAGTAGCAACCTTCTCCAATCCTGCCGGACTGGAAGCGGTAGGCAACAGCATGTACGCAGCGACACAAAACTCCGGCAGCTTTGACGGTATCGGACAGGATCCGACACAGGGCGGCGGCAGTTTATCAACCGGAGTTCTGGAGATGTCCAATGTGGATCTATCACAGCAGTTCACGGATATGATAACCACCCAGAGAGGCTTTCAGGCGAATTCCCGGATCATAACCACATCGGATTCATTATTGGAAGAACTGATTAATTTAAAGAGATAACCATAATATGGGCTGTTGCATAATACAGCAAATGCGGCAACAGCCCATTTTAGTATAAGGAGGGGACCGGATGATTGAAGTTACCAGACTGAATGACACGAAGGTTATTATTAACGCCGAATTGATAGAGAAGATCGAAGAAGCTCCCGATACAATCATTACAATGACTACGGGGAACAAAATGATAGTAAAAGAAAGTAGACAGGAAATAAGGAATCTTGTAATATTATATAAAAAAGAAATATTTGGTCGAGATTTGTAGAAAATAATTTAAAATTTATTATATAGTATTTAACTCTGAGGATAAGAGGTGGCTGTGTTGGATTTAGCATCAATAATTGGATTGGTTTTATGCTTGGTTATCGTCGTATTTGGTATTCTCACCGGACAGGAGCTAAATGTTATCTTGAATTTCTATGATCCTGCCTCCATATTTATCACTATCGGCGGTTCCATGTGCTGTGTAATGGTTATGTCCCCAAGCATCAGAGGCTTTTTAAATAATCTTGCAAGCTTTAAATTTGCCGTACGAGCTTTAAAATCAAACGAGGAAGAAACGATTAAGACCATCATTAATCTATCTAATATAGCAAGAAAAGAAGGGTTGCTGGCTTTGGAAGAAGCAGCCAATGAGATTGAGGATGAGTTCTTAAAAAAGGGCGTACTGTTAATTGTAGACGGAACAGATCCTGAACTGGTACGAAGCATTCTGGAAACTGAGCTGAACTGCATTGAATCCAGACATGCAGATAAAGTAGCCTTCTGGGAATCCTGGGCAGCGATGGGTCCTGCCTGGGGTATGATCGGAACCTTGATCGGTCTGGTAAACATGTTAAAAAAACTGGATGATGTAAGTACCATCGCACCTAATATGGCGGTTGCTCTGATAACTACCTTTTATGGATCCATGATCGCCAATTGGATATGTATTCCGGTAGCAACCAAATTAAAACAGAACAGTGCCCTGGAGATTATGATCAAGGAAGTTATGGTGGAAGGACTGTTATCCATTCAGGCCGGAGAGAACCCAAGAGTTATTGAGGAAAAATTAAAATCCTTCCTGTCACCTGCAAGAAGAGCAGCTATGAAGGAAGAAGGCGGTGAAAGCATTGGCTAGAAAGAAGAAGGAGACCGGCAGCAGCGGCGGTAACGCCCCGTGGTTGAATACCTTCGCAGATTTAATGAATCTATTACTCTGTTTTTTTGTAATGCTTTTTGCCATGTCAACAATAAGCGAAGAGAAGTTTGAGGAATTATCCATCTCCATGGCGAATACCTTTGGTGTCTTTGATAATGGTGGATCCTCTGTGGGAAGAGGCCAGTTGATCTCCTCCGGCATGTCACAGCTTAATGAACTGGATGCATTTTTTAATACCTTAGGGAAGACGGTTGAGGGGGATGACGATACTTCAGATATTACCAATACGGAGCAAGGGGTTGAAGGAGAATCCGGTTCAGACGGAGTAATGAAGGATAATGAGGGGCTCCATGAAGAACGGAGCATACAGAGTGCGGAAGGTAATGTGCAGGAGATTAACCAGGCTCTTGAGACACTGAAGGAAGAGATGAAGCAGGTAACCACAGGTATGTATGATAAGGCTTCCGATTTAATGGATCAATATAATATGAGAAGTAATGTTGAACTTAATCTGGACCCGGAGTACCGATATGTGGAATTTATACTAAAGGGCAATGTATTATACGATTCCGGTGAAGCGGAGTTAAAACGGGAGGCAAAACCGTTTTTGAATAAAATTGGTGACATCCTGCAGAATTTTGGAAACAGCAATATAGAAATTATCGGTCATACGGATAATGTTCCCATGACCAGTAAGACCTATAAGGATAATAACTGGCTGTCCTCGGCCAGGGCCCTCAATGCGGCAGAATATCTGATTAAGGAATGCGGGATCGAGCCGGCCCGTTTAAAATATTCCGGCAGGGGAGAATATGAGCCCATTGCCAGCAATGCCACGGAAGACGGAAGAGTAAAAAACAGAAGAATTGAAATTCGAATCTACAATAAATATAGCAGCATAAAATAAGGCGATTGAATACTTCTGATAAAATATATAAAATCTGTCATATAGTATTTGTCCGGTTCTCAGTCTATTAAATGGAGGATTGTAATGAAGAAGAACATATTAACAGTTATTATACTGGCAATTGCTTTGATTAATACCGTATTGATTGCGGTACTCATCTTCGTAATCGTACCGACTTCGAATAAAACGAATCAACTGGTGGCGAAGGTTGCATCCCTGGTTGACCTGGAGCTGGAATCTCCGGAAATTATGGAAGTAGAGGTAGGCGATATCGCTACCTATGAGATTGCGGAGCAGCTGACAATCAATTTAAAGAGCGCGGACGGCAAGCCTCATTATGCCTTATGCTATGTGTCCTTATCCATGAACAGCAAGCATGAGGATTATGCAAAATATTCCGGCCGTCTGGCGGATTATGAGAATTCCATCGAAGAGATCGTGACGGAAGAATTCGGCAGATACGGCCAGGCTGATGTCATTGAACACAAGAATGATATCAGGGAAGCGATCCTGATCAGGATCAAGGAGCTTTTCCATTCGGATTTCATCATTAATGTAACCTTCGGCAATATCGTTTTTTCATAACTGGGTATTTTGTACTAGAACAAGAAAATTGGTGATTTTATTACTATTTCATGATATAATGTCGACAGACATTATATCAGCGCCGAACGTAGTGAGTGCGCATCCTCGATGCGAAGCATCGCT
>JAFADH010000306.1 GCA_023424995.1 Bacillota bacterium
CAGCAAAATTTGCTTGGACGGGAAAAATCATGATGGCCGAGATTCTTATTCAGAATACGTTGGACGGCCTTTTGCTGTCCCTCTGCTGCCTTAGCCTTTTGGGACGGGAGAGAGGGAAGCTGGATTTCTTACATCCGTTGCTGCTTGCCGGGGTTTGTCTTTTGACCCGAAAAGAATTTGGATACAGCAATGTGGCTCTCGCTTACGCAATATTGCCTATCCATTCGGTAGTTCCCTTTATGTTCCTTTTTTTAGCTGTCTTGCTGATAAACAGTCTTTGGTTTCGCAGGAAAGAAGGGTATGCCTTTTTTGGAACCGTGGCCGTATTTGCTCTTTACCTTTTGTTACGGGAGCTTTGTTTAGTGACTTTCTATCTGCTTGGGTTGGAAGAAACGGCGTGGTATATTTATATAAGTCGTGTGCTTTCGCTTCTGCTTTGGCTGGTGTTGTGGATAATTGGCGCGCTCTATTGGTTAAAAGTGCAGTTGAGTGATGGAGATGTCCCCATCCGCATTTTAGTCAGTAACACGGCCATTTTACTTCTTTTGGTTCTCGTGGTATTTCAGTTTGATCTCTCCTTGATGTTCCGCTGGCTGCCTGTGACGGCAGGGGTATTGGTTCTTTTGATATTTGGAGACGGCGTGACTATTTTGATTGAGCAGCACCGTATCCAGTCACAACGGAGAACCTTACTTGTGGAGCAGTATCTCCCGCTCGTCGAAGAACTGATTGAGCAGGTGCGGGCTCGGCAACACGAATACAGCAATCAGATGATGGCTGTTTCGGCGGCGCTCACTACCGCTAATGATCTCGAAGAGGCCAGAAATAATGTGGCATCCCTGTTGCATGATACGAAGCTGGCCGGGGCAGACCGGGAGCTTTTGAAATGTGACAGCAAGGTCATCGGGGGGCTGCTTTATGGAAAGGTCAAGCAGGCGGAGCTCAAGCATATACGGATAAATGTAACGATAGCGGGAGATTTCCTGCGACGCTCGCTTCCCGAAGCCGATTGGGCGGAGATCATAGGCGTCTTGATGGACAACGCCATAGAAGCCTCTGTATATGGGGATGTGCTTTATGCAAGAGCAATTGAGGAAAATAACCGTCTCCTGTTTACCGTGTCGAATCCACATAGTGCCTTGTCAAATATGGAATTTGTTCAAATGTTCCGGCGGGGTTGGACAACAAAAGCGATGGGTGGCCACGGCTACGGACTGTTTAATGTCCGCAATGCGGTAGAGCGGTGCGGCGGGAAAATTATCGCCCGCAATGAAGCCATTGAAGGAGTACAGTATATAACAGTCGGGGTACTCATTTCATAGTGAAAATTGCATATTTAAACGCAGGGGTTTTATGGGACAAGCTGTTTTATTCCCGTAAAACCCCTGTTTGTTCCCACATCATTGCTTTTAAAGGTAAAAACATTATACTTAAACTGGAAAGGATGTGCGGATATGCTACGAAATTTTGCTTTAGAATTAAAAAAATTAGCCGCGCCGGTGCTGATAACGCTGGAGGGCTTAACGATACTGACCTGTATACTCTCCTGTACGCTTTATCGGGATTATACTATGTTCTATGATATCGATGCTTGGGAGATTGGAACAGAGTATTTAGGGCTTTTGTTCCCGCTTTTCGTTACTGTCCCGGTATGTTGGGAACTTTACTATGAGCGGAGAGATCATTTTCTGGTCTATACGCTGCCTCGGACGAATAAATGGCGTTACTTGGGTGCTAAATGGTGCGCCTGTGCTTTGGCGGCGTTTGCAATTCTGTTCGTGCCCTACTTTCTCTCGGCAGTTTTCGCGTTATATGTAAAAGCCCCCGCCGAGATTCTATCCCCCGATGATTATTATGGTCATGTATTTAATTACCTATACACAGAAATGCCCTTGCTATATGCTCTGTTGCTCTCTTTATGGAAAGCTTTCCTTGGCGTACTGACCATGACCTTTGGCTTCGTGCTTGCCCTCTATGGAAAGAATATTTTTGTTATTCTTACAGGGCCATTCATCTATGTAATTTTGGAGAATTTTATATGGTCGGTTTTAGGACTGCCCACATATAGGTTTGTTACTGCATTTGAGCCATCAAGTCTCCCCCTCGATGCAGTTCACCTCAGCTCCTTTATCGCCGGGCCGATATTTATGTGTGGAATAATAGTGCTCATTGCCCTCTGCTATGCCAAGCTCAAAAAACGAGCCGTCTACCCGGTATGACCATGATACGTCGTTTGTTTCTGGAAATCGGAAAGGGGAGATTCCTTTTTCTCTGGAGCCTGTCGTTTCTCTTTGGCATCAGTGGCAGAACAGGGGGAAACGTCACTATCCCATTGCATGTCCTGGCTGTCCTCAACGACCAATATTATTTTATCTTCGCCGTTCTCCCTGTGTTTTTATTTCTATGCGCTTCGACCATGGAGGACGACGGTCCCTTGGTTCTCTTGCGGTACGGCACTTATGGACGTTATTTTTTCGCTAAGTGGCGGGCTCTGGCTGCACTGTCGACGTTCCTCTGGCTGGGACAAATGCTGGCTATTCTATCCTCTGGCATAGGGCTATCGATTGATGGTAGTTGGAAAGCTGGTTTGGGACAAACGATGGACGAAATTTTTCGTTCGCTGCAGGGTGTTTTCTCTTCTCCCATAGAGGCAGCCCTGTGCTCCGCCGGGTATTTACTGCCGGGTTACTGGATGACTGGATTAGTGGCGCTGTGGCTGGGGCATTTCTGCCGGCGCTCTTTGGCCGTCAAACTGTTGATAGGACTCTATGTATTGGCAATAGCATATGTTAAGCTGCCAATCATGTCCCGTGTACCTTTTGTGTATTTTACAGGGCTCAATCACTGGATACTGCTGCTCCATAACCTGGCTGAATCGTGGCGTCCCATGTTGACCGCCGGAGTGACGCTGATTCTCATAATTGGCATGGCGTGGTCGGTTTGCCGGAAATGGAGGCGGCAACTGAATATGCCGCGCTCCCATCTCTGATGTTGGACTTATCTGTTAACGCATGGATGACGCTGGCAGCGATAGGCTTGAAATTACTGTTTGTCCCAGCCTGTATACTTTTGATCTGGCTTTACGGTTGGGGTACAAAAAGGCTTTTTGATCATTAAGGAGGACTTATGAGTGCAATTATTTTATTGGATCGGATAAACAAGAGCTTTTCCCGCCATCGTGTTCTGACAGAGGTTTCCTTGTCAGTAGAAGAAGGGGCTACAATAGGCATTGTGGGAGCCAACGGAAGCGGCAAATCTGTCCTTTTTAAATTGGTTTGCGGTTTTGTAAGCCCGGACAGTGGACAAGTGCTGGTTCGTGGTAAGCCGCTGGGCAAAGAACGAGACTTCCCGGAGAATGTGGGCGTCTTAATCAATACTCCCGGATTTATAGTCCTCTATTCGGGATTGCAAAATCTGCAGTATTTGGCGGGGATTCGCGGTGTAATTAGGGAGCCGGAGATCCGAACTGCCATGCAAAAGGTAGGGCTTGATCCTGAGGATCGGACGAAGGTGGAGCACTATTCTCTTGGTATGAAACAAAAATTAGGAATTGCACAGGCTATCATGGAAAATCAGGATATTCTGATTTTGGACGAGCCTTTCAACTCTTTGGATTATAAGACTTACAATGATATAAAAGAAATCATCCGTATTCTACAGGCTGAGGGAAAAACAATACTGATGACATCCCACAATTACGAGGATTTAGAAACCCTCTGCACTCAAATTTATGTGCTTGATGAGGGCCACTTAGGTATACTGTCCGACGAGGAAATGAGGCGTCGTTTTCGAGGATAATACAAGATAAAACTCAGACAAATCCGATGCGATTGAAAAGTTTTCAGCCCGCCGCCCTATGTTGATTTTCGTTTCCCCACAAAAAATCAACATGGAGGTCAATTATGCCTACGATCAATCTGAAAGACTTTTACCCGTGGTACACCACGAACGAATATATTTAGGTTTCCGAGGAAGTAGCGGAGGAACTCCTTGCCCGATATGCAGGG
>JAFADH010000348.1 GCA_023424995.1 Bacillota bacterium
TTTCTTCCCTGCCTAAAATCAGCCTGACACGTATCCCGTTCTCTATTTTTGCCCAGGAGACCTGATTTAGTAAAACAGCATTGGCATAGCTGTCAAAAACAGTGGTGGTTTTTGAATTAAGATTGAAATAGGTCAGCAGCAGCGGTGAGCATAATTGGTTTTTGGTTGTGTCGGAGGCCTTGCTGTCGTCCATTGCATTCTGGGGTGAGGAATAAAACATCTCTCCGCTGCCCGCATCTTCTACCGCTATACCGCCGGTTCCGTTATCAAAATATAATTTAAGGACGTCATTTTCTGCTGCAAGCTCCAGGCCGCCGCCTGCAATCATGTCCTTATAAGCCCCGGTTTCCTCCGGCTTATTACGGGCAGCCCGGGGTACGCTCTGAAATTCCGTTCCGGAGGACAGCAGCCATATCACCGATACACCCATAAGAATTACAGCGCTTATCACAGCACTAAGGATAACTTTCTTTCTTATTGTAACCGTATGCATCTTCACCCCTCCTAGATTCTATAGATGATTTCGGAAATAATCGTCCTGCCGAAATCCAACATTTCGTTCATTACATTGATAAAAAGGATCCCGATGAATGCGATAAATCCCATGCCGATCAGTGACAGCAGCGTTGTCAGTATGTTCTTGCCGAGACTGTATTCGTTGGTGGTAAGCACTCCGAAGAAAATCAGGAAGACAGTCCAGTACAGTCCCAGGTTATTGATAAAGAAGATAAACTGAAGTTCACCGGAGGTAACAAAGTTAGACAGTATCGTCGCCGGTATTCCCAGTAAAACCATGGGCATCAGGGAATAGCAGGTCGCAATAAAAATATCACGCATCCTGCCCTTTCCGTCCATTAAGGTCGTAAGCGCCCAGTTTGCCGCCGTCCATAATAAAACCAGGAAGCCGACATTCATAAACGCATCATACAGGCTGATTCTCTTCCAAACCATACCCGTTACCATATAGCCGCTGGCAAATTCACGGAACAGATAATTAAAAACAGCAAGCCCCAAGATAACCAATGCACCGCGCATCCCTCCGTGCTGGTCTCTTTTCAGCTCGTAATAGCCATCGAAGGGATGGAACATGGTATAATAGGAAAAGCACAATTCTTCTTTTAGTGTCCGCTTCCCATGCTTTGCCCAGCCAAGAGCATTCACTTTTTTTACCTGCCGGATGAGCATGCCGATTACCAGAACAATAAGTATAATGCCGGCGGGCACCAGAAGAAAATAATTCTCCATCAGCTCTTTCCGGTATTCCGTAAAGGCCTTCCGGTAACCTCCCAGATTATTGCCCAGTTTATAATTTATCATTGCAGCTTCGTATTTTTCCAAACGCATATAGGAAGCTGCCACTCCGGAATAAGCCTGGTCGAAATTCGAATTCAGCTCCAGTACCTTATGCCATTGCCCGGCTGCCTCCGTATACCTTCGATTGTTTTGGTATTTTAAAGCCAGCGCGATGCTGTCTCCGTAGGCGGTCCGGGTAAACACCGTTATGGCTCCCGTATTGGAATCAAGCACCAGGATATCACTGCCATGGTAGCATAAGGCAGACGGTTTGCGGAATACACCTGCCTGAGTACCTGAGCCGCCGAAGGCATACAGAAGATTCCCATTGATATCATAGGTAAAGATCCTGCTTCTTGTGGCGTCCAGGACACTGTAGGTACCGTCCTCTCCTACGGCTGCGTCAATAAATCTGGAACCGTCACCCTGGAATATGATGTCCCCGGCCTGGCCGAAGGCCCCGTTTCTTCTAAGCACGTCGACTCCGGAGGGATTTAATTTTTTAACGGGAGTAGCCGAGGTATCGTTATTAACCATGGATGAATACTGTTCCCCCATATCTAACGCGCTGGAGGTCACATAGGGGAACCCCTTCTCATCGATTGTTATGTTATTGTACTCCGTGGGCACATTTTGACTGGAGCGTGCCTTCTGGGCATCCGTCCGGAACAGGTCGGATATGATATCCCCGAAGGTTCCGCTGGTTTTCTCGGCCCCGATAAAGCCGGCAAAGGTTCCGTCCGCTTCCAGAGCTATCACACCCATATTGGTACTCTTGGCGATGACATAGATCCGGTCATAAGCATCCACCGCCAGCGCCGAAGGTTCATAGATCAATCCCTGCAATACCTCGGAGGACGGGGCCTCCAGAATAGCCTTAAAATTGCCCTCGATATCCAGGATAACGATCCTTCTGTTTTTTGAATCCGCAATATACAGGCTGCCGTCATCCGTGACAAAGATACCTTCCGGTTGATTAAAGGTTTGTTCTTCCCCATCCCGGTCGGTAAAGCCGATGATCGTCCGGACCAGCCCGCAGCTTTCGTCCAGTACCAGTATTCTGCTGTTTCCCGTATCGGCAACGTAGATATACCCCCGTACATCCGTTACAATATCTCCCGGAGAATTCAATGCCTTCTCCAGGCCGAGACCGGCAGCATTGATCACTCTGTCCGGTTCATAGGCATGGGGAGAAATAAAATATCTTCCCAGAGAATCATAGGTATAGGTTTCGTAAGGCACGTAGGCGGTCGCCGCCGTCGCTTCACGCACCTGTACCAGGAACATAAGCAGAGCTATGAGCAGAAAAATATATTTCTTTTTTGGCATCTTCATTCCTCCCTATCAATCTTTCATACCGGATGTGGACATGGTCTCAATGATATTGGACTGCGTAAACAGGAAGATAAGAATCGGAACAATCATCATCAGTACCTGCGCCGCTGCTGCCGCACCGGCTCTTGCAATACCGCCGCTCATGATCTGGGAGAGCGCATAATTCACTGTCTTGAGCTCTTCGCTTCTGATATAGGCGCTGGAGCCGATTCCCCACAATCCCTGAACGGAGAACATGATAAGTGTAAGCCATGCCGGTTTTACCATGGGCATTGCGATATTCCAGAATACGTACAGTTCTTTGGAGCCGTCAATTCTCGCTGCCTCTAATATACTGTCCGGTATCATCTGATCCATAAACTGCTTCATCAGATATAAACCCAGCGACGAGGAGAAAGCCGGAATGATAATGGATTTGTAGGAATCGATCCATCCCAGTTCGGTAAATATCAGAAAGCTGGGAATGGAGGTTACCGCCGTACTGAACATCAGAGATAATACCACCATTCCGAACAGCAGGTTCTGTCCGGGAAATTTATGCTTGGACATGGCAAAGGCACACAGGGAGGCGATTATAACATGACCGGCGGTTCCTGTCAGAGTAATAAATACCGTATTGAAAATATACCTTCCAAAAGGCACCCAGGAATTGGACATCAGCCGGAATAAATCCCTGAAGTTCTTTGTTGTGGGATTTTCAACAAAGAGTCTTGGCGGGAAATAGAAAAATTCTTCCAGGGGCTTCATTGAATTGAATATTGCATACACAAGGGGCAGCGCCATAATAATACCGAATAGTAACAGTATAAAATAGATCCCCATATCCGTGACATAGGACCTTTTTACGCCTCTTGCCCGTCTCGAAAGCTTTATTTTCCTATCATTTTTCATCACTTTATTCCCCCACCTTCGAAATAACCTTCTGTATTATCTTGTTGGAGCCGATCATAATCAGGAAGAGCACCGTTGCTATGGCAGACGCATATCCCATCTCAAAGCGGACACCCCCGTAATCCTCCAGATGGTTGAAGATGGTATGCGCCGCATAATTCGTGGAGGGCAGGCCGCACAGGGCCGTTACGATACTGCCTACCCCAAAGGCGCCGGTGATGCTCATTACTGCGCCGAACATAAGCTGGGGCTTCATGGAGGGCAATGTAACATACCACAATTCCTGCCAGCGGTTCTTCACTCCGTCAATGGCGGCAGCTTCGTATAAATAATCCGGAATTCCCTGCAGGCCCGCGATAAAGGATAAGAAGGTAGTTCCCACACTGGTCCACAGCGCAATTCCGATAATTAAAACCATCATGTAGGATTCATCCTGGAACCACAGAATCGGTGATTGTATTATTCCGTACCTTATTAATAAGGCGTTGATATAACCCTGGGAATCATTGCTGAACAGATATTGAAAGATAAAGTAAATATTCCCCGACAGGGAGGGTGCATAGAAAATCAGAGTCAGTACCGTTCTTAAGAGTTTCGGCAGCTCATTGATCATCCATGCCAGAAACAGACAGATGATATATCCGAACGGACCTATGACAACGGCCATAATAAAGGTGTTTCCAATGGCATCTATGAAGATTCTGTCGGAGAGAAATAATCTAACATAGTTCTCCATTCCGACAAATACCGGTGCTTCAAGTACATTGAACGAAGTAAAGCTCAAATAGATGGAAATGATAACCGGCAAAGCGGTAAAGCAGAAAAACATCAGCATGTAGGGTGCAACAAACAAATAACTTTTTTTATTTCGCTTTATCTCATGCAGCAGCCTTGATATTTTATTATATTTCAACTCATTTCCTCCCTACTGTTCAAGCCCGAATTCCGCTCTTTTTCTTTTAATTTCCTCATTGGTTTCTTTTGCATAATCCAGCAGAATCTCACCGTCACCTGTTTCATATGCGATATTGGCGGCAAAGCCCACATTTCTTGATACATAATAACCTCCGGGAATCTCCGGAGTTCCTGTAATATGATTCCATTCCTCAAGGAGATTGCTGTATTCTTCCTTCGTCCAGGCGAGACTTTTGACTGCCTCCATATTAGCGGTTGCATACATTGCGGATTTGCCGAGGACGGTCTTCATCTCCTGGGCAAATCTTGCCTGGATATCGGCAGAAGTCCACCAAACCAGGAATTCCCAGGAGGCCTCTATATCCTTTGCTCCCTCAAGTATCATGGCACAGGTTCCGGTACTGGCCGCAGCTCTGTTCACCGTACCGTCCGCTTCCGCCGTTCCCGGTATGGGGACAAATCCCCACATTCCTTTAATCTCCGGCGCAAAGGCAGCCAGGATGTTGTATTCCGTATAATCCTGGATCGCCAGAGGCATTTGGCCAGTACGGAAACGGTTGGAGAAATTATAATCCCGGGGGAACTTATAGGTGGTAAATAATTCGATCATTTGCTGGAATGCATCCACAGTCAGATCCTCATTTAAAGTGGATGCGCTTAAGGCCTTGTTAAACAGCCCGCCTCCGTTTTGATACAGGAAAATCTGTGTGCCGGGAAGGCCCTGGGGGAACCCGATCTCCAGGTTGTTTCTTTGAAGAACCGCAATTACTTCATAAAACGCCTCCCAGGTCTGCGGTACCGTAAGTCCCAATTCCGCAAAGATGTCTTTGCGGTAAAACATCATCGGAAAGACCTGCGTCTCAGGAACGGCATATACCTTTCCGCCAAATACATATGGCTCCAGTGCACTTTCATGAAAACGTCCTCTTATATCCTCAAAGTCAGGCAATTCATCCAGCGGAACCACCGCATTCCTGACGGCATATTGAATTGGCATGCCCACCAGATTCCCCAGAGAGACATCCGGTCCTTTTCCGGCCAGAACGGAAGGCAATAACGTATTTTCGCTTACCAGCTTTAAATCGATATTGATATTGCTCTCCGGTGTAAAACTATCATTGATCATCTGTCTGAGAATATTAGCCTGGTCCCTGCCGGAGGTGATCCATACCTCAACTGTTCCGGCTGCTTTGGAATTCGTTTCGCCTGCTGTTAATCCCAGGGAATTATAGTCGACAAAAAAGGACATAAAGAAGCATTTCACTTCATACCACATATTGGCAAAGAAGCCGTGTTCTGCTTTAGGAAGCTTTTCTCCGCTTGGAGCAACATAGATATAGTCAAGGGATAAGGGCTGTTCACTGACAAGCAGGATCCAGCTGGCCAGATTGCCGATGTTATCTTTATATGAGGTGAAATTCCCGGCGATCTGCTCCGGGTTCTTATGCATCCTTAACAATTGATTCCGGAGCTTATCCAGGATAACAGTATGCTCTCCCTTCTTACCGACGATTTCTTCCAGCCGGTTTGATATGCCTTCGATGAACTCTGCCTGCTCTCCCATCAATTCAATGATCTGAGGTATCTGACGGTCAAAATTATAATCCCTGTAGATATCCGGCTCAGAACCGGTAATTAATAACACATTCCGGTAGATCTCATTCAGTACGGTTAAGCTGTCATTGACCCGGGCGATCACGGATGCCAGCTCGCCCAGGGTCACCTCCAGGCTGATCTCATGTTCTCCCGCCGTGAGATAAAACATATAAGCCTCATCCTCACTGCCAAAGGCCTTTACCTTCCAGTCACTGCTGTATTGGAAGGATAAGCCCTTCGCCTCTTCGAAAGGTATCTCACCGTCGATCCGCAGTGTCCTGCTTGTATAGACGCCGGACAGAAGGCTTTGTTTATAGCGCAGTGCTATGGTATACAGTCCGTCCTCCGGCACTTGAAGCTTCCAGCTGATCCATTGGCCGGCCAGTTTAAACTTATCTTCACTGATAATATTTAATTTTGACGCCGCAGCATCCTGCGGCTCCGTGGCCGGTGAAGTGCGGTCGGTTACCGGATACAGCGTGTAGTCTGATTTTTGATAGGCATCCTCCGCCTGGATCTTTACCGCCTCTGCCTCTGCCGCCTGGTAGCCGTTCTTTTTATATTCCTCTTTCAGCTCTTCATAACCGGGCAGTGCTTTTGCCCTGCCGATTGTGATCTTTCCTATGTATACCGGTTCACGGACCGCTTCCATCGTTATGGTATGCATGCCTTTTTCCAGATAAAATTGCAGCGGATCATTATAATATCTGGAGGC
Source organism: Bacillota bacterium (assembly GCA_023424995.1). GTDB lineage: Bacteria > Bacillota > Clostridia > Lachnospirales > Lachnospiraceae > Mobilitalea. Next base: position 6,746 of record JAFADH010000348.1, read on the forward strand.
ATCGTACAGGCAGACATTTCTCCACACAGGTGTTTCCTTTTGCTTTGGCCGGATATCATTGCCGTTGATATCCTGGCTTATCTCCTCCGCATTCACCCACACTCTGGTAAGGGTTACAAACTGCGCCTCACGATACGGTATCCTGCCGTCTATATAGATATTCCGCTCTATATCATTGTCATTGCCTTCTGCCGGGAGGTAATCCAGCAGAATATGATACATCCCTGTTTCTTCAATGTTGACTTCCCAGGATATATTGCTGTCTTCTCCGGTATAGACCGCGTTCGTATATGCCCCGTCACCATAAGGATCTCCCGCCTCTCTTACTTCCCCGGCGGCCTGCACATAATCCCCTCCTGAAATGGTATGCACCGCAGCCGCAGCATCTGCCTCCTTATATTTCTCCAGATATTCGCCGTAAGTACCGCCCGCAAAGTAATTAACTCCGCCGGCTTTAGCCGCTTCATTGAGATCCGCGCGTGCCTTGTCACTTCCGAACGAAAGCAGGGAGAAACATATGACGGAAAACAAAACCATACCTTCCGTGAGCCTTTTCTTTTTCAATCTCATGTAATCACTCCTACATTTTGTATTCTCATGCAAAAAATCGAAGGAAAACCATTCCGTGCCTCATACGGGAATGGAAAGGGATTCAAACCTTTCCATAATTTACGGAGGCTTTTGCCTCACAAATTAGTGATTTGAATCCCTCGTTTCAAAAAGCTTATTTGATGTTCATCCCGTTTAATTTATTCTTCCGGCACAAAGGTACCCATCATTTTCTGTACAAATTCTTCAATACCCGTTTCCACCGCTATCTCAACTTCGGCAACTGCAGAAGCGATTTCAGCGGTCGGCTGGTAGAAGCAGGTATCAGGAATGATACCCAGGCCCTGATAGATATTGCCTACCATCTGCTGGCCGATAAAGCAAAGGTCGGAAACGGCATATTGGCTGATTCCCGCAAGAATCTCCGCTGATTCGTCATCTCTTAATTTTGTAAGGCAGAATTCTTCAAATGCAATTTCATTTTCCTTCTGCGCCGCATAAGCCAGGGCTTCGATTATAATGCCTGTTTTTTCGATATCCGAATTGGTAATGGGTATCGCCATGCTTGGTGCGTCATGGCTTACCCAGCATTGGTATTTATCCGTATTATTGCCCATGGGAATGGGAACGATTCCAAAGTCGTCCTCCATATCATAGATCTTGTCTGCTACGCCTCTTCCCCTGGAATAGGTATAGAACAGTGCTTTCCCTTCAACGAATGCCTCAACATAAGCATCCATGTCGGAGCCCTGCGGCTTCGGATAGAATGTATCTCCTACCGCCACCATCTGCTTGACCATATTGATCGTATCGAATGCCTCCGGTGTATTTACACCGTATGTAATAGACCCGTCTGCCTCCTGCTTAAGAACTTTATTGCCCGATGCAAGATACATGACAACGGAGACATCCCAGTCGTGGCCGGTTGCAAAACCATAGCGGTCGTTCTCATCCATAACGCCGTCACCGTTTAAGTCCTTGCTTGCCGCCTTCTCATATTCTAAAAACTTTTCAAAAGTCCATTCCCCTTTTTCCACCAGCTCATAGGGGCTGTCTAATCCTAATTCTTCAATGATGGCTTTATTAAAGAACATCACGAATACTTCATCATGCTGGCTGGCAAAGGGTGCGCCGACACCGTAGATCTTATCGCCATAGGAAAGGAGCTGGGTATTATTAAAATCCGTCCAATAAGTCTTTGTAAGATCAATGCCCGGGACCTGGTTTATGTTCATTATTCTTCCGCTGCCTACGTGGCGTCCGATTTCCCAGGTAGGACATATGATGATATCCGCATACTTGTCACCGGATAATACGGCATCGGAGAATTCCGTTTCGTTATGCGCTCTGTATGTAATTTTACAGTTATAGGTATCTTCCACCCATTTTACCCGTTCGATAACCGCATTGGCTACTTCGGAACTGCCTTCCTGCGGGAACCATCTGTTTTCGTTAACATCCGCTACTATGAATTCATAACCGTCCAGGTCGACAACTTCCGGAGCCTGGACCACCGGTTCGTCAGTTTCTTCCTGTATATCATCCTGTGTATCTTCCGGCCCCGGAGTTACTGAGGCTTCGTTATCTGAAGCAGCGTCCTCCGGCTGATTATTACCGGTACAGCCTGCCAGACCCAATATCATAACAAATACCAATAAAATACTAATGATTTTTTTTAGTTTCATAGCAATCCTCCATACTGCCGATGCCCGCGAATTTGAGCGCCGGCACAAATTTGCCGTGTGAATTATGTCTTTATAATTCACACTATCTCCTCCAAACCGCCATACATAATATCTACTATAACTAAAAGCTTTATTTTTCAAATTGGAACCAGTTGAGGTTGAATAACCAGTCTCCGCCGTTTGTATATACGAAGTATACCAGCTGCTCACCTGTTAAAGCCGCAAGGCCTTCCGCATCAAAGCTTACTGTCTCCCATGCACCCCAGTCACCGCTGCCGGGTATATGTCCTGTTGCAGCCAATTCACCGTCAATACTGCCCAGGCGCACTTCCACATCTCCGCCTTCCACATACCCCGAGGACGCTCTGAAGGTAAGCTTTTTATATCCGCCGTCGCCGAAATTGATGTGATAGGAGGAGTAATCACCGTTATTAATACCTCCGATTCCCTGGGCTCCTTCCGTATCGGCGTTGCCCTCTACAACCAGATCAAAGGCTTCTGCAAAGTCTTCCGCCTCAATCACTGCCGCCGCATCGTGAGGACCTTTCATAAACTGAAACCAGTTCAGATTAAACAGCCAATCCCCGCCGTTTTTAAACACCATGTACACATCCCGGATCCCGTTAACCGCTGCCAGTTCAGGTGCCTCACAGGCAACCGTCTCCCAGATGCTCCAGTCGCCGGTGCCGGGAATGTGGTAAGTTCCTATTAATTCACCGTCAACGGCACCAAGATGTATCTCCACATCTCCGCCCTCTTCATACCAGGAGGCCGCTCTGAACGCTATCCTTGAAAAACCGCCGGCACCAAAATCAACCTGATAGGCTGTAAAGTCATCATTGTTCACTCCGCCGATGCTCTGTCCGCCGCCTTCATCGGAGCAGTCTTCTATGACGATATCTCCTGCCAGATCATATGCTTCAAATTCGATCACATCCCCGGCATCCTTCGGAACTATAACCGCTTCCGGCTCTTCCTCCTCCGGTTCTTCCTTTCCCGCTTCTTCTGCATCCGGTGCTTCTTCCTCTCCGGCGGCATCTTCCGCTACCGGTTCCTTTTCTGCTTCATCAGCAGTATCTGCGGTATCATCTACGGCAGCATTATTATTATTACTCTCCGCCGCTTCGTCATTCTTTCCGCACCCACCTAAACCAAGTACCAGCATGCAGATCAACAATACGCTTAAAACTTTTCTCATAACCATCCTCATACCTCTTCTCCTTTTTTCATTGTTACGGTCCTGTCAGCCCACTACGGAACAAACTCAAACCAATTTAGACGAAACAGAGATCCGGTGCCTTTGTATATCAGATATAATTCCTGTATACCGCTGACCTCCGTTACCTCACAGCTGAAGGTTTCCCAGATGTCCTCTCCTCCCGTCGCGGTAATCTCACAGGTCCCGATGATAATACCCTCGGTCCCGCCCAGGCGAAGCTCTACCGTTCCGCCCTGCTCCTGTGCCGCTGCTCGAAAGCCGGCTTTTTTAAATCCTCCTTCCCCAAAATCTACATTGTGATATACAGTATAAAAACCATCCGCAACCTCTCCGATACTCCTTCCGCCCTCCGAGCACTCCTCGGTTATGACGCCCCGGCAGGAATCAAAGTCTTCGATTTCGATCCGGTCCGATGCATCAATGATCAAATTGGTATCCGTCCTGCTATTATTCAAGAGGGATACCGCAGTCGATAACCCAAAAATATCATACTGTATTATATCGCTGGTTTTTGAATTCCAGGTCGTCCAGATAAGATCGGCCTTATTCCGGTTGTTCCAGGCGGCCGCTCCGTTATATTTCAGCCATTCCATAATATCCGGCTGATTGTATTTGACTGCAAAGCGTGAAATCCACCGGCACAGGATTCCTTTAAAACCGATCAGATCTCCGCTGCTGTCTTCATTGCTCATTACTCCACCCCGATACATTGTATGAATGGTATAATCGGAAGCCAGTCTGGCCCGGTTATAATATGCTTCATCCCCATAATGCTCATATAGGAAGGTATTGGCTCCTATGAAGGTCCCCTGATTGTAGGTGGAAGCCCAGGTATTCTTTATTCCGTTTATATCGTAAGCATCATATACCTGCCCCGTGGAAGGATCATACAGATTCGCCGTTACCCATTCCATGATTTTTACCGCTTTGCCGTAATAGCTTTCATCCCCGAGAGCTTCTCCGAGAAGACAGGCGGCAATTGCCGCCGGGCAGTTGATACAGGCGTTTTTGGTCCGGTTATCGGTACGCCACCAGATGCCGCCGCCCAGATCCTCGCTCCAGCCCCTATCCCAGACCTGATCAAAGTGATACCGTGCAGTGTCCAGGAAAGCCGTGTCTCCGGTCATAAAAAATGCTCTGGCACAGGCAATGACCATCCACATGATATCATCGTTGTATTCGTTATAGGTCCAATCAGACCCATTATGTAAATTAAATCCCTTAAAAATATCATAAATCATAGCTTTATATCTGGGGTGCCCCGTGTTCTCATAGGCATCAATGACAATCTCGTATATCTCCGCCTGATCCCAGAATTCGGTATGGAGGAACAAGCCGAAATCATTCATATTGCTGTAATAATAGAACTTATCGATGAAGCCGGTAAAGCTCTTATATGCCGCCAGCTCCACGTCGAATTCATAATCCGCCGGCACAACTTCCCTGGTTTCTTCGCTGAGCAGCACACCCTCGGAATATCCAAGCCCGTTCACCTTAAGCCGGATGACCTTACCGGTGTCCCCGGGCAATACCGTATATTTTTCCGCTATACTTACTGTCTTCCCATCTACAAGCCACTCATACCCTACGATTGCATTGGCAGGTGATATGGTTGCCGTCATATGGTCGCCTACCATAGGAGCATAATTATTAAGAATAACACTCTTTACTTCTTTCCCATCCCCGCGGGCAAAACGAAACCAGTTGATATTAAACAGATAGCCGTCACCGCGGTAAACCAGATACACATCATGAATTCCGGTGATAAGAGACGTATCGCAGCCCGCATTCACCCAGGTACTCCAGTCAGCACCCGTTGTTGTGACTTCACAGGTGCCGACCAATGTTCCGTCGGTTCCGCCCAGACGTACTTCAATGGTTCCGCCGGCCGTCATAGTTGCCACCCGGAAAACCGCTTTGCCGGCTCCCTCTTCTCCAAAATCAACATTATAGTACGCTGTATAACTGCCCTCTTTGATACCGCCGATGCTCTGTCCGTTGTCTTCGCTGCAATCCTCTACAACAACGCCGGCGCTTTCCCCAAATTTTTCGATCTGAATTCGCTGAAAAGCGTCCGTAAGCTCAGTCTCACTTTTATTCTCCGGCCCATTCTCTTTTGCCGCATTCATCACAGGAGGCTCTTTATTCTCCTCATAAGCATTATCATATCTCTTTTTTAAAACCGCCGGTATTAACATGACAATCAGAACAACAACCAATGCAACCGCACCAAAAGCTATAACTTTACTTTTTTTCATTTCACGTCTCCTAATGCCGGTTTAATGTGTTGTATTACCTGTTATATATTATACATACCATTATATGATATGTCAATATATTTTGTAAATAAATCACTTGATTTTTATGTGGAAGCATTTTTTATATTCATTTTATGTTATTATTATACAATTTTTTTATTACTAATTTAATATTAGTAGTTAATAATACCATCACTTTATAATCATCAATATATCATTATATCCTTTTTATTATTATATGTTATGTCAATGGCATAACGTTTCAAATCTTACCGATTACTTTATAAGCATCAGAAGAAATCTTTTCTGCACAATTCATCCATCAATTCCGCAAACAATGAATTAGCCCATGCAAACCATTCCCTCGTATATAACTCGGGACGATTGGGATCAAAGGATTCATGCATATAATTTGTACCGCCGTGCGTCCCGGAAATCATACCGATGCAGCTGATGATTTCATTCCTGTCCGCAGAGGTCAAAGCCTGCATGGTAATTCCGATATGCCACACATACCCTTCAGGCGTATGGGGGCTTCCCATTCCTTTTGCATAGCTGCCTTCCGCATAATACGGATTATCCTTAGATAATACATACTTTCTTGTATTAAGATATATTTCATCCTCAGGATCACAATATCCGAGATACGGCATGGAAAGCAGGCTTGGTGAATTTGCATCATCCATCAGGATGCAGTTGCCGCGCCCATCCGCTTCATAGCTGTATATCCTCCCATACTCCGGATGCTCCACGGTTCCGAATCTGCGGATCCCCTCATTGATCTCACAGGCCAGACCGGCACATTCCTTGGCCAGGTCCAGGTCCCCATATACCGCTCCGCACATTTCCTCCGCATAGGTTAAGGCTTGTACGGCCATCATATTGGCCGGTATCAGATAGCCGTATACACACCGGTCATCCGAAGGGCGAAAGCCCGACCAGGTCATCCCTGTCCTTTCAACGGGCGCACCCTTCCCATTGTTACAAAGGGTATCCGTCTCAGAACAGTGATATCTCTCAAAGTAATAGTCGGAAGCATCATGGTTTTGTTCTGCCCGGAATACATTGACGATGACCTTGATCATTTCCTTGACCTGCCCGGTGAACGGTGCTTCCTTCCCTGTTTCCTTCCAGTATTTGTATAACAGATACAGAGGAGCGCACAGGGAATCCACTTCATATTTTCTCTCCCAGACATAATCGTTCAATTTTGTATTATCCTTATGACCTCTTCCGTTGGGGCTGTCGTTAAAGGCATTCGCATAGGGATCGACCAGCACCAGCTCCGCCTGTTTTTTAATCACGCCCTCTATAATAGCGCCAAGCTGCTCATCCTTATTGCAGTATTTTATGTAATGATTCAGCTGGGCGGACGAATCCCTCAGCCACATGGCCGGAATATCACCGGTAATCACAAAGTAACTGCCATCCTTTAATTGCTTTACGGTGGTCTCAATGGTATTTAAAAAGCATTGTTTTATAAGCGGCGCTATGGACGGCATCTTTTCCCGATAATAAACCTCCAGTTCCTCCGCACGGCTTAGTAAAATTTGAGGGGTTTTGACATTCATCAGTTTGTATTCCTTTCTTATTGTGCATTATATTGTATTGATATATTATATATATCTTTATATGATATGTCAATATGCTTTCCTTACTAATAACTTGTGTTTCAAAGAGAAAAAAAGGCAGCCATCCGGGCTGCCACAGACTGTTGACAAACTAATTTCTCGGTTTGCCAGTATACAATAATCGAATATTTATGCAAAACAAAAGCACCAAAAATATTTGTGCTTTTATAAATTAATATTATTAAAATTGGAATTTATCGTTATGTTTCGTTCGCTGTTTTGAAAAAATACGAATTAAAGACTATGCTCATTTTGCGGGGCTAAGCATTAGAATAATGTATTAAATCAAGTTCAAAATTGTTTCGCTTAAATCCATTTTCTTCTATATGTGTTTGTTTTAATCCAATTTTCATCAATACAGCTGCACTTGCTGGATTTTCAGATACTGCTTCCGCTTTAAAAATGGCCTTTGGGTATTCATTCAAAACATAATGCATTATTTCACCCGCTGCTTCGCTTGCATAACCACACCCCCAGTGAACTCGAGATATTTGATAATAAAGCCCATAAACAAAATTTTCTTTATCCATACAAATGCAACCAACCATACCAATAGCTTTATTATTTAGCAGAATAACAAAGCGGTCTATGAAGTCTTTGTCTGTCCGATTTATCTGATGTTCAATTAAGTTAATACATTCATCAATGGTGGTCAATAAAGGTGTAAATGTATATTTTATTACTTCAAAATCGCTCCATAGTTCAAAGAAATCGTTTGCATATTTAACATCAAACCCAACCAATTCAAGCCGTTTTGTTTTCAGCATACTACACCTCCAAATATAAAAAAATTTTACTTCGTAATAGTAAACAACTGCGAACTATTCAACTCCTCCGCAAATTCTAATTTACTAATTATATCAAATTTTCAGTCCAAAATATAGTAGTGCGTATTTAATAGTTCAATATGTACTACTATAAGATGAAAACTGACTTTGTCTACAATCTGAGGTAGCCCTGCCATAGGTTGATTTTAAATACTTTTATTATATCAATTATTATGAATCACAATTTCATAGGGAATTAATGTGGTTTCGGCAACGCCGTTCCCATTCATTATTTCACTCAGGATGTCTACGCTGGTCTTCCCCATGGCATACTGCCCTTGGGCCACATAAGCAAAATGAAGTGACAGGCTGTTATCCCTGATCCCGTCAAAACACACGATCACCTTATTATTCTCTAGTGCCAGCTCCTTCATTGCCTTATAAATAAGCTTTGCAATGCCATACTCAACGGCAAAGTAAGCGGATGTATCGGGATTATCCATAATAAAGCTTTTGACCTTGTCAATATCCTGGCGGATCAGATCTTCCACCTTCAAATCATGATAACTGGGAAGCGTCGATACCAGGCTCGTAATCCGGTTGCCCTCATTCGTTATGACTCCGCGTTCCAGATGGCAATCCACAAACCCCCGCTGACGTTCCACCAGAGTTGAAGTCTCATTGCTTAAGGGCGCTGCATAACAGATATTTTTGTGGCCTATATCGAACAGATAACCCGTCAGCTCCTTTGACGCTTTATAGTTATCGGTCCCGATAAAAGGAATGGGTATGCCCTTTAATTGGCGGTCAATTAAAACCATGGGGAATTTTTGGAGTGACAGTCTTAAAATCTCATCATTATAAGTATCATCATGCACGCACATGATAATCATCCCGGATACACCCAGTTCCAAAAAACGCTTGATCGCACAGGTCTCTTCTTCCTTATTGCCATGGGAGCATTTTAACAGCATATCAAAGCCGTGGCGTCTGCACTTCTTTTCTATACCAAACAAAACCTCGGAACCGAAGCCGTCTCCGAAGGAATCAAAGAGAACACCGATGATTCTGTTCCTGTTGGATCTGCCGGGACCTTGTTCCGGAATGCCCTGCGCCTCGCCCCCATCCTTTAAGACAAACGACCCCTTGCCGGGCTTTCGTATGATTAAATTCTGCTCGCTCAGCATCTCCAGTGCTTTTTTGCTTGTTATCCTGCTGACTCCATATAATTCCGATATTTTAGCTTCCGACGGCAGGCAGCTTCCCGGTGGATATTTGTTATTCTGTATATCCCCCAGCAAATCATTATATATTTTTTTATACAGTGCTTCCTTGTCCATGTGACCTCCCGATATATACTATAATGATATATACATATAGTATATAGTAGCAAAGGTTGCCCGTTCCGTCAATGATATCCTTAAGCGTGTATTTATCTGCACTTGATAAGGGTTTCCCAATTTAATCATAATTTTGCGGCAGCAGCAGTTTCTGAATATGTACCAATTGTTATATATAATATGCCATTTGACCAAGGATATTTCCTTGGGACAAACCAGGATACGGTGGTTGTCCAAAATCCGGATCAGACGCAGCTTGCCTTTGATAATCAAATATTCCGGAAACTATGATATTACTTTGGTACTGCCGTCAGTACGCCAGTATATCATAACCCTCCTCCGTTACCAACACGGTTACCTCCCACTGGGCTGAGTCCTTCTCATCCTGGGTGTATACGGTCCATCCATTCTCCCTGCTGACATAGACCTCCGGTTCTCCCATATTAACCATCGGCTCAATGGTGAACACCATCCCCGGAGCCATCAGCATCTGAGTCCCTTTTCTGGATACATAGCTTACAAAGGGTTCCTCATGGAAGCCGTTCCCGACTCCGTGCCCGCCGATCTCTCTAACGACAGAATAACCGTTAGCCCTGGCGAAATCATGAATTGCCTGCCCCATATCCCCGAGAAAGTTCCAGGGCTTTACCTGTTCCAGACCAACCTCTATGGATTTTTTCGTTACCTCCACCAGGCGCCTTCTCTCCTCACTTACCATACCGATGCAGTACATTCTGGAGGAATCCGCATAATAACCGTCAAAAATAGTCGTTATATCCACATTTATAATATCCCCGTCCTTAAGTATTACCTCCTTGGAGGGGATCCCATGGCACACCTCATGATTGACCGAGGTACATACACTCTTCGGGAAGCCCTCATAGCCCAGGGTAGCAGGGATTCCTCCCCGCTCTGTGATCAGGTCATATACGATCCGATCGATCTCCTCCGTGGTCATCCCCGTGTATATATTCTCCTCCAGGTAATCCAGTATGGCAATATTGATTTTACCGCTTTCTCTGATGCCTTCGATCTGAGGGGGAGTTTTTATCAATTCCCTGCCGGGAACAATACAGCCCTTTCTCTCATAAACTAGTATCCTGTCATCAAAATTACTGTGGCAAAGCTTATACTTTAACCCGCTGCCACACCAGCAGGGAGCATTTCTGTCCGGCCGTTTGTTCATGTGAATCCCATCCTTTTCCCAATATCTTTTATTATGCAGGTTATGTCCTGTCATTTTCAGGCTTCTTAAGGCTGATGCCATAAAAGCTCCTTCAGCCTCTCATAATCATATCAGACAGCCAATCCTGTTCCTGTCTTGAAATATCATTGTCATTCAGATTGTTATCATATAATCTGCGTGCCGCCGTAATCGGCAGGCACTTTAAAATTTGATCCTCCCTAATACCTGCAAATCCGCAATAGCATGACAGATAATCCCCGGCAAAGGTAATAAAAGTCTCTGCTGCCAATTCACCCGTTAAATGTTTAATAACGGGTGAATGCAATGTCATATAACTCCAGGCAACATCGAACACAGGATTGCCCGAGCAGGCACCGTTCCAGTCAATAACTGCATATTTATCAGTATTTCCGATAATATTCAAGGGTTGATAATCACTATGGCACAGCTTATTATCATCAGGAATACCTTCAAGCAGCTTGAGCAAATGAGAGGTTTTATCCCCCGGCATATTATTTAATTCCAATATACGGTTTTTCAGAAAAGTATATTGTGACGGCAAACCATCAATAGTTATCCTATGTATATCATAATGCATATGAGCAAACTTATATGCCAGTCCTGTTTCGTAAATTCCATTTATAATCGGATCCGCGAAAACTTTCCCCTCAACTATTTCATATATTAAGGCTTTCCTGCCCTCTATGTCAACCGAACCGATGAATCTTGGTAGCTTAAGAGAAAATTTATTTAATAACCGGCCTATAAACATCTCATTTTGAATTACATCCTCCGGTACATGGGGTTTATAGATTTTTATTACATCATTGTCACCCCATTCATATACCGTAGAGGTACCACCGCTTCCAAGCTCTTTTCCCATCTTACGTTCCATACCGTACCTCTTTCCGTTTTTGATCAAAATCAGTTGGTATCATATTTCATGACCGCTGAGATAACACTTATTGTTATTATAGACCAGTATAGTGACAACTGCAATTGATTATGCGCTCCGTTATTTCTAAAATATTATATACTATGCCGGGTTTTCAGCTACAAAAGTTTGCGGAATTCAATGTATTCATTTTAAACTGAATTAAAATTACAAATTCTACCCGGCTTCTTTTAAAAACAGGATTTGAATGCGGTATATTTGACTTAGTACCATAAAAGCACTTCTAAAATGATATGCCCCCCTATCTACTTGACAGGGGGCATATCAAAATCAGAAGTGCTTTTATTATTTTCTAATATAGATTTTACCTTCAAAATGAAGTTATCTCTGCCATTGTATACTACCAGCCGTACATGGCATCTTCATCCTCATATATGGTGATGGTTTCCGTCTTTTTAATATCTCCGCAGGTTATGGTGACGGTCACTGTTCCTTCGCTTACAGGAATAATCTCACCGTAATTGTCTTCATTCAATCCGTCCACCTTTGCGACAGCAGGATCAGAGGAAGTAACAGTAATTGCTTCCGGTGCATTGTAAGGCTCTTTATAAACCTGGAACCCGATTGAGCTGCCGCCCACATAGGTCTCAGTATCATAGAAATAGTAGTCCAATTCCTCCAGCTTAAGCTCCTTCACGGTGACTTTGCAGTTGCCGATCCATTTGCTCTTATCCGGACTGGTTGCATTCTCATAGATCTTAACTGTTACGGTTCCGGGCTTCTTAGCTTTCATGTAAACAGTGTCTTCCTTCGTATAAAATTCTACCACACCGGTGCCGCCATCGTCAAAAAGATAGTTGACATCATTTCGGTAAAAATTGATCATACCGAACGCCCAGATGTCATCTCCGGTATACATCTCCTCAGACTCCGCTACTGTTGCCTTCTTCACAACATACTTCAGCTTTCCTACGATTCTGGTCTTTTTATTATAGGTTTCTTTCACCGTAACCGTATAGGTACCGGCCTTCTTGGCAGTATAGACCTGCTTGGCAAAGTAGGTGTCCTTGGTTCCTTCTTCCTTTGTAACCTTCTCCTTCATAGTGAAATTCTTACTGTTGGAGGTAAATGTATAGGTTGCATCACAATTGCGATAGCCGTAATATACATAGAAGCCTTCCCATGTACCCAAAGGCAGTCCGTCATAGGACTCTGCATATACTGCCGAATTCTCTACCGTAACCTTGCAGGTGCCGACTTTCGTCGTCTTTCCGTTCAGTTTTTGCTGACAGGTAATTGTAGCGGTCCCCGCCTTTAAGCCTGTCAGATATACTTTTGTTCCGCTTGCTTTCAGCTTCAGTACGCTTTCATTGCTGGACTTAAAGCTATAAGTCGCTTTTTTCACCGGATTATAGACTTCCAGCACATTTTTATCGCTTTTGACATATAAATTGCTGTCTCCCCTTATGCTTCCGGTACTGATTACCCTCTCAGAATCAATTGACGGCTTCGCAGCCGCCTGTACATTCACTGCCGCCAATTGTGACGGAAGGATTAATCCCATTACTAATAACAAAGAAATACATGCCTTAATAAAACTAGTTCTTTTGTGCCTCATGCTGTTAAATGCCTCCATTATTGTTTTTTATTTGTAATAACATTCAATCTAATTTTATTTGATTTTAATATTTTTTCAACTATTAATTCAATTTTTTCGTGTTTTTAGCTTTTCTACCTATTTTTTCATTGTTTTTCCTCATTTTTTTGGTAATATAGCCACTGATTAGTTAATTCATTCCAGTTATCTTACATTTCCTTATTCTGTTTCGGGATAAGGCTTTATCATATCAGTCTTTAACCATTCCGGAATGTCAAATGATTTTAAATGGGAAAATTTCTTTAAAGTTATTTTACCGTTAAAATCAACCATATAAATCAGTTCATCATATCCCACGGGGTTATGGGCTCCAATCATTGGTGTACTCCCAAATGTAATATAGATAATACCGGCTTCGGGATAATCTTTCTTTAATTCTAATATTTTCGTTCCATAGTTATAATAGGCTAAATGTGAGGAAAAGAAGTTATCATACATAAAAGCAAATACATAAAAAATCCCTCTGGTGTTTCCGCAGGATACGGATGCCAAAGGGATTGATAAATTATAAAAAGCTACCGGTATATTATATTTATCTTCTTCCCGGAAAAGAAATAATGGTATCTTTTGTAACCAAGCAATTGCAACAGATTGCATCGCTGTTGGACAGGCTTCATTCAGGGCAACAATACAGGGGTGTCAGGTTATTGCTTCTTAATCTGTTAATCATTTTGGGCAAAGTATTATTTAGCTCGGTTTCCATTCGGATTTCAGTATTCTGTATTCGACTCTATCT
>JAFADH010000035.1 GCA_023424995.1 Bacillota bacterium
AAGAGAAAAATTTATATTTTCTACAGAAAAATAGCATTACCCTCTTGACTCTTCCGTTAGGGAATCCTTTATACTATGTTTATCCCTGATAATTTAGAAAAGAGGCCGAAACAAATGAACAACCTAATCAAAATCAAAGATGTGTCAAGCAAATATGACATTACCGCCCGTACACTGCGCTATTATGAGGACATGGGATTGCTGTCCAGCACCCGAAGTGATGACTACGCATATAGAATGTACGACGAAAATGCTGTCAGGCGGCTTGAACAAATACTCATTTTACGCAAGCTGAATATCAGCATAAAAGACATTCAACGTGTTTTCAACACTTCCGGTTCCGATGTGGTTTTAGAAGTGCTGGGGAAAAAAGTACAGAGCATAGACGACGAGGTTGCGCTTTTGCATGAGTTAAAAGAAATCGTGCTGGATTTTATACGCGAAATCGAACAAGTGAACTTTGCAGACAACTCCGACATAAAACTGCTGTATAATAAGGCGAAAGAGATTGAAACACAATTGATAAGCATTGACTATATGGGCAATCCCTCCAATATAAACCGCTTGATTGAAATAACAGAAAAATTAGATAAAAAAATTCCTGATATAATGGTCGTCAGGATACCGGGATTCAAAGCGGTAACGTGCGGCGACCAAGCGTGGGGAGAAATGTTCATAGAAGGCGGATATATGTACCAATTGTGGCAGTATTGTCATTTATATAAGAATGTGATTTTCGATTGTTTTGATTTTTTGCTGTCTAAAAATGACAAGGCTGAATGGATATGTGCCGTTAAAGATGGTGTTACCAATGCGGATGTAAGCCCTTTTAAATTGTTCGATTTTCCGGGAGGCCTATACGCTATGGCCGTCAGTATTGACGAAGATAACGAGAGCATACACAAAGTGGAAGATAAAGTTCGCCGATGGATTGAAAGCACAAATTTTGAGCTTGACAAAGGCCGCAATGTTATGTTCAATATGCCTTATTTATATGAAGCTGGAAGAGATATTGCCTATAAAGACATAGAAAAGGGACTTGGCTATAAACAAATGCAAAGATATTTTCCCATCAAGCTTAAAGAAGGAATATAAAAATACAAGGAATTTCCCATGTATTATTTAGGTAATTACAAAATGCAAAGAATGACAGAACCCATAGGTATAAAGTTGACTTTGAGAGAAAGAAGTGAAATAAATGCGAAAGACACTCAAAGATATGGCAAAGCATTTAAAAAATGTTATTACGCCGGAAATACCAGAAACATATGCAATTAATCCAATGTTTGAAACTATTTCAAACGAGGAAGCTATTCGAGAAGGAGTTCTTGCGTTCAGAAACTTTTTGTATCAGCTATGCGATGTTTTGATTGTTGAAGGTGATTCGTATGACAATCACAAAAAAAATGCTCACGAATTTGATGACCGCGTTACTATTTCGGTATATTTTCCATTCCTGCACAATGTGAAATGCTTATTATTGAATATAGGTTTTTATGGTGTACTAACAGAAGGCGCCGGGTCCATTACCGTCGGCAACAATATATTCAACACGAAAATCCCCGTTTCAAAAAGCATTGAATGCTTGCGGTTCTTGACTGATTGCGGCATATTGATTGACGGTATAAACCTGAATGATAAAAAACCTGACTTATTAAAAGCTGAAAGAATAAAGATTTCGTATCCTGGTAATCCTGCTATGCTGACGGGCTTGAAGGTAATGGCAGTAGCCGAGATAGAATTCGGCACAAACGTCAGCAAATCCGAGGTCAATAAATTCAATGCAGTCAGCTATTGCCGCTTCTCCGATATTTTATTGCGATGTGATTACAGAGTATTGAAAAATAATGAAACCGATGTGATTTCTATATTAAAAGATACTATGAAGCCTTTGTCTGCCAATGTGCAAGCTTTTATATTGCAGCTGCATCAACACTATTTGGATAAAGGGCTCAAATGCAATGCGGAAATAAAAGATTTATGGATAAAGTTTAAATATTCTTATAAAAGTAAAGAGATATGGGGAATTAATGTATCACTTAATAATGGTTATCAAATAAACATCAAAGCGAAAAATACGCATAAATACGCTGATACCATCGAAAAATTTCCTTCATTTATACAAGAAATGATTGAAAAAGGTTATGGCTGCGGAATAAAAAGAGGGATAAGCGATCATTGTAATGGTGGCTGCCAAGGGTTTCGTTTTTCACTGGATGACTCAATCATTGATATAAGAAATGCTATTGAAACTTGGCTCGACATGGAATTATCATTTGTATAGTATAAGCATTAGTAAAACATAGTGGAAAAATACTATGTACCTTGCTTAGTGAGATTATCTAAGCTGAAATTTGAAGGATATTGGTTTTGACGAATGAGAATAAACAACAAATCCCCGGAAACTCAGCGAATTGAGGCTTTCCGGGGATTTTTTATGGCGGTTGATCAAATTTATAGTTTCTTCCAATCGTCTTCCGTCTGTGTCCAGCTGACCTTCCATTCCATATATCCGGCCTTGCTGATAACACCATCGGCAAGATCCTTTTGCGTTACAGCCATTCTTTGAAATAGCTGTCCCAGGAGGTTGGAATGGAAGTCCACTGCAATATGCTATTCCGAATAGTAAGCATCACTGGTATCCATATCCGATTTTCTGAAAGAAGAAATACAGGAGTATCTGAACTCACTGTACGGCTACTAATTCTTTTATTATTTCCAATGCTTTTTCGTCCGCATTTTTAGCTTCGTAGATAATTTCTGCAATTTGTTTTCTGATCTGCGGTTTCGCAAACAAACGCATTTCATTTTCTCCGCGTCGATTGCCGCTAAAAACCTCCGCCATTTTCCAAAAGGTTTTATGAACCTGCATGAATAAGTCCGCCGCTTCTTCGAGTTTTTTCTTATGCTCGGGATAAATTGAAATTAAACTTTTCATATAACTTGACGCGTTATGACGTCCGTCTGCAATACAATCCATAGCGTCGCCATGAACCATAAGGCGCTCCGCTAAAATCGGAAGGATCGCGTTATCCGGGAAGTCGCCGTCATTTAAAATAGCCTTTGCCCAAGCGTCGTATGCGGAAAGGCCTTTTGCAGCATTCTGCCAATTCCGACCGGTCATTACTTCTATCGCATTTTGTAAAACCCTTTTAGGCGTAAATCTGTCTTTTGTAATTTCTCCCAAAGACATGACCGCTTTTGTATCGCTATTTTCCCACCATTTATCAGTAATAAAATACCCCGATTCATCAAATGTCACACCGCCGGCAAATTCGGGATTGTCCTGAAAAAAACTCCATCCGAGAAGTATGCTGCCGTTGTCACGGTATCCGGTAATGATACAGGCTTCCGGAGGACCAATTATTCCTAACGCGATACAAGGATAACCCGTGTCGATTTTTTCTTTGATAAAAGATATAAATTCTGACTTTTCGGTTTTTGGAGTTCGCCAGATTAAACTATTTTCACATCCAAGTGACTCAATACCGAATTGATAAACCTTTAATGGGTCGTCAAAGGAAAAAACAACGTCCACATTTCCAAAACTCCAGTGTGTTGTACACCAAGTCAACCTAAACGCCGCTCCGCTTGCCGCCATAACATAATCATAGCTGACATCTTGCCCAAGGTAATTCGCACAAGCTTTTAAACACATGGGAAACGGTGTTATCCCATTCGCTCCATATTCTACTCTGGGTACACCTAATAAAATTGCCTGGTCACTCATTGTTTTCATTTCCTTTCATATTTTGGATTTCATTTGCTGTGAAACCAACACTATAAACGCCCGCACACAATTTTATTCTACCGACGGTTATTTTCTTTTTTCTAAATTCCGACGGTGTAATTCCTGTGATACGTTTAAATGCTCTTGTAAGTGTATCTGGATTCTCAAAACCGTATCTTTCGGCAATGGTCAATAAATTTTCTTTTGTATGTGATATTTCAAAAGCAGCATTTAAAATTTTACGTTCCAGAATATATCTTGAAAGAGATTTTCCTGTTTTTTTAACAAAAATATCACGGATATGAGCGATAGAAAATCCCGTTTCTTTTTCAAGTTCTTTATATGTAATATCAGTCTTTAATCTATTCTCAATATAGATGATTACCGAACATATTAAAAGAAAATAATCCAATCAGCTTCACCTCTTCGCATTTAACATCTATAGAATAATTTAAGTATAATATAATAATTTTTAAAAATCTCGACTTTTTTAAGGATTATTGCTATGCTGTCATAAGAGAGGCTGCCATGTCTGATTTTCAATAGATACTACATCACCGATGTATCCCCGGTGCGATAATCTGCATGGAAAGTTAAATTGATTGTTCACGATACACATAGGACAGAAACATTAACTGAGGAAATCGTTTTGGAGATTTATGATAACAATATTGTGGATTCAGAAAAGATCAAGAAAGCAATTGAAAACGGAATAAACAAGAAGTTTAATAAGAAATAATCTTTTTATTTATGAGTATAACATATACGGGAGGTGTATCATGTCCAGAGGGATAATTGTGTTTGGCGCGTCAGGCTCCGGCACGCATCGATAGGCAAAGAATTAGCAAAGATAATGGGATTCAAGCACTTTGACTTGGATGATTATTTTTGGACATGGGATACCGAAATTCCCTACACCGTACCCCGTCCAAGATTAGAACGCATAGAACTCTTGCACAAGGACATTTCAGAATGCACCTATTTTGTTATGTCGGGCAATATGTGCGGATGGGATGATTCATTTGTTCCGTTATTGGACTTGGCCGTTTTTGTACAGACACCGACAGCCATCCGAATTAAAAGGCTGCATGACCGTGAGCTGAAAGAGTTTGGCGACCGTATTTTAAGCGGCGATATGTACGAAAGTCATATTGACTTTTTAGAGTGGGCAAAAACGTATGATACCGCAAATCCCCCTGAAAGATGCCTGAAACTGCATGAGGAGTGGGCGGATAGACTGCCTTGTGAGGTTTTACGAATAAACGGCACTGATGATGTGCCTGACAATGCAATGTTCATCATGGATAAATTTGTACCGAAGCTGCCTGATGATCTTAACAACTTATTAAGTGGATGTGAGTGTGTCAAAAATCGCGTCGGTTGTTCTTCAGCGGGTGTTTATCATTATCGGAACAGGGAAACCTCATACTTCTTGAAAATTGACAGGAGTAGAGAACTTATCCGTGAGCACGATATTATGAAGTGGCTTGATGGGAAACTACCCGTTCCCAAAGTGAAATATTATGGTGAAAAGGATGATCTTATATATTTATTGATGACTGCGGCTGATGGGTATATGGCCTGTGATTGTCCGGAGGATGTTGTTCGAGAGCCGTATGAAAATACCGTTAAACTGCTGGCTGATGGCATCTTAATGTTAAAGTCCATTGATATCACAGGATGCCCGTTCAAGAATACGTTAGACATAAAGTTAAAAGATGCACTATTCAACATAGAACATGATTTAGTTGACATGGATGATTTTGAGGATGGCAACGAGTTTGATACTCCTATGGAGTTGTATAATTACTTGATTCAAAATAAACCGTCAGAAGAATTATGCTTTTGTCACGGAGATTACTGCTTACCGAACATTTTCATAGATAATAACAAGGTGACAGGGTTTATTGATCTAGGCAGGGGTGGAATTTCGGATAAATGGCAGGATATAGCCCTCTGCGTCAGGTCTTTGGGTTATAATCTGCGAAATATCGATGCAGCGAAATATATTAACTTGCTGTTTGAACAGTTGAGAATTGATCCTAATTGGGATAAAATCAATTACTATATTCTGTTGGACGAATTGTTTTAAGTGAGGTTTTTATGAAGCATATTGATTGTCACATCCATATTGAGCGCAGCGATTACACACTGGACTGGATTAAAAAATTTGTAGATACCGCTGTCAGCAGAAACATTGATGAAATCTGGTTGTTGGAGCATTGCTATCGTTTTTCCGAATTTGTGCCGATGTATGACAGCGTTTGTGCCGCGAGTGATTATATAGACAAATGGTTTCACCGTAAAGCAGGAGTATTACTGCTTGATGACTATTTGAGGTTGATTGATAAAGTGCGGAAGAAAAGCTGGCCGGCAAAAATCAAATTTGGGCTGGAAGTGTGCTATTTCAAACAGTTTGAGGAGCTGGTTTATACCACAACAAAAGATAAAGGTTTTGATTTTCTTGTGGGCAGCGTTCATTTTATTGACGATTTTGCATATGACCATAAGCCGGAGCATTGGAACAATGTTGACGTTGATCATGCCTATGGCCGTTATCTTGAAACGAGTATCGACCTTGCCAGAGGTGGGACATATACCGGGATAGCACATCCCGACTGCATAAAACTGTTTGGTCATAAGCCTTCGTTTTCATTATTTGACTATTATAACGAACTTGCGGCCGCGCTTGCAAAAAGCAATATGTATGCGGAACAAAGTAGCGGGAGTTTCCGCCGCTGTCCCGATACTTCTGAGTTGGGCATGAATGCAGAGCTGATTAAAGCCTTAAAAAATCACGGAGTGAAAATCCAGACCGCTTCAGATGCTCATTGCCCGGAGGATGTCGGATTATATATTCGTGAACTTGAGGCAAGGTTGAAGGTTTATAGCGATGCCTAAAACTGAATTTACCACAATGGTTATGATACAAAATGCCGCGAACGGCGAGGCGCTAACACATGACAGATTGAAAAGCCGCAAGGGTATCGC
>JAFADH010000046.1 GCA_023424995.1 Bacillota bacterium
CTTTATACGGCTGAATCTGTGATTTTCCTCTCTGCTCCGGTACCGTATATCATTAAAGCTTCTGCCGGCTCCGATAATGCTTAATCCTGTAAACCGACATTCGATTCCGGTACTGATTTAGCCGGAAAGCTATATCACAGTATTACTGCCGGTACATCCTGGAAGCATCTGTTTCACTCCGGCAGCAAAGCATACCTCATACTTAGGCTTTGTGCTGATATATCTTATACAGCTTCGGTTCTGCCTCCGCCATCTCTATGGTTATCTCTTTCCTTACGGTTTTCCTCTCCCCTGACCACAGGTCATACATGACATATTCCCTGTCAGGATCAAGACCGATGCGTCCGAACTCCAGCTTCTTCACTTTCTTATCCGCCGCGCTGTAATTGAATACCGCCAGATAGGCGGCTTCCTTCCCGTCCCTTCGGATGAAGGTATCGCAGGCCTGATTCCCCGTATTGCCTTCCACGGGACAAAAGGATATCCCTGCCTTGGCAACCCGGTTGATCTCTTCGTTGGTAAGGATCTCTGCCGTACGCTCTCTTGCTTCCTCCAGACGGAAATCATCACTGTCGATCATCATGGTTCCGGAGATGGCCGAGGAGATATAACGGGTCATTCCTTCATTATAAAGGATCGGATCCCGGTGGTTATAGCTGTTATACACCACGATATGATCCGGGTCATTGAACCGGTATACACTGTCGTTCATCCACCAGCCGTAGGTCAGGGAATTCAGCATATATTCCGCAAAATTAATGGTTCCGAAGATATCACAGGAGATTCTGCGGCTGTGGGCATACCGGCCGGGGAACAGGGGTGCGATGGACAGGCTGATGAAGAATTCCTGTCTGAGAATCTCCTCCTTCATGATATCCACAATCTGCTGCATTCCGTAATTATAAGCGGCGATTCCCGTAGTGATGTCCTTGTTATAATGAACTCCCTCCACGCTGCCGTGGGACATGAAATCCAGCTTCACATACTGGTAACCCCATTCACGGAACTTCTCAAACTGCTGCTTTAAGCGCATATAATTGCCCGGATGGGTGGGATCGATGGAATAACCTCCGTCATAGACGGGCAGAATATTCCCCTGCTCATCCTTTAACAGCAGATCCCTCCAGGTATAGAGTCCTCCGGATTCACCCACCGGCCTGTCAAAATCCTTGCCCCAGAAGGTAAAGGGTGTGGTATAGATTCCGGGAATCTGGCCGTTGGCCTTCACATGCTTTGCCGCATTCACCAGCTGCTCCTCAGTGAGCCTGTTCCAGCCGGCATCAAAATTGATATATACCGCCCGGTCCCCGAAGCTGCCGGCTTGCAGCTTCTCCTTCACAAAATCCGAAGCTCCGGTATAAATCTCATAACTAAGCTCCTTGGCTACCGCCGACCAGCTGTTCCAGCCCATGGGAATTCCCTTATCCCAGGGAAGGGGCGGTGCAATGACCGCATTTGCCTTTCCGTAAGCCTCCAGACCGTCCCGGTAATCCCCGAAGAAACCGAAAAAAATCTTTGGCGATGCTACGGCTCTGCCTGTAACAAAACCATGGGGAAGGCTGTCTCTTGTCAGCTTTGAAGTAATACCTCCAAATACCTTAAATCCGGTAAGCCCGCCGTAACGTCCCTGCCCTGCCTGTATTCCTGTTTTCCAGATGTCATGGCTTACGGAACCGATTACCATACCCTTTCTTGTATCATTGTCAAAGATTGAAGTGATTTCATAGCTTTCCTCTGCCGACTGCAGGGGCTGGGAGTCATACCGGACAAAATCATCATTGTCAAAGGGCGCGGATAAGAACCTCAGATCCCCTTGTACGGCACATTCCAGCTGTCCGTCCGCCAACGGCGCAATATAGTTCGTACTGATCTCACTGTCCCGGATCAATACTGCCTCCAGCAGAATATGATCATAGGCTTCATATGCGTAATAATTCTGTTCCAGAATTAATCCGTCTTCCCCCCTGCTCCGAACGGAGAGCTTTACTCCTTCTCCGAAGCCGTCCTTATGCCCGGTTACAAGGCAGCCGGCTGCAGAATCTCTTC
The DNA here is from genome assembly GCA_023424995.1 of Bacillota bacterium. Taxonomy (GTDB): domain Bacteria; phylum Bacillota; class Clostridia; order Lachnospirales; family Lachnospiraceae; genus Mobilitalea. The sequence goes on from JAFADH010000046.1 coordinate 2,047, forward strand.
GCAGGCTTTTACTGCTTATCCTTGTTCCGTCCTTCGCTGTTGCCTCTGCCGATATTCCTTTCAGCAGATAATTATTGTCCGTATCGCTTAAGACAGCCGTCCCTGCCTCTTTATCATACTCCATACGGATACTGCCGCCGACTAACCGGATGCTTTTCTCATCCTGTTCTACCAGAAGCTTTTGCCTGCAATAGACTTTTTCATTGTTCATGTTAATTTCCCCGCCTTTCACATCCTGCATGCACTTGGTCTTCCTATAATATGCACCTGCTTCTTTTTCATTTATCCTCCGGGGGGATTGCACTGCCCATAGAATTTTCAAAAGTTATGCAATATCCCCTTGCGGATCTTTATGGTGGAACTATATGCCTGTTACTTATAAATCTTATATATTTTAGGTTCGGCTTTCTCCAGGGTAATCTCAGCCGTTCCCTGAATCTCCTGTGTGGTTTTAGACCACAGGTCATACATCCGGTATTTCTGCTCCGGATCAAGACCGATCCGGGAAAGCTCCACGGCCAGCTTCTTATCCTCTGCGGCACTGAAGTTAAAAACCGCCAGATAGGTCACATCCTCCTCCGCATCATAACGCACGAAGGTATCACAGGCCCTGTCCCTGGTATTGCCCTCCACCGGACGGAAGCTGACGCCGGCCTTTGCCACCTCATTGATCTCTTCGTTGGTCAGTATCTCTTTGGCACGCTCCCTGGCCCCGCTGATGCGGAAATCATCGCTGTCAATCATCATGGTGCCTGAGATTGCCGAGGATATGTAACGGGTCAGTCCTTCGTTATAAAGTATTGGCTCCCGGTGGTTATAGCTGTTGTATACTACGATATGGTCCGGATCATTGAAGGGATATATGGTACCGTTCATCCACCAGCCGTAGGTCAGGGAATTCAGCATATATTCCGCATTCCCTATCTCTCCGAATACATCGCAGGAGATACGCCTGCTGTGGGCATACTGACTGGGAAACATGGGCGCTATGGAGAGACTGATAAAGAATTCCTGATCCTTAATATCATCTCCCAGGATATCCAGCAGCTGCTGCATTCCGTAATTGTATGCCTGGATCCCGGTAGTGATTTCCTTGTTATAGAAGACGCCCTCCCTAGCTCCATGGCTCATAAAGTCCAGCTTCACATACTGAAAGCCCCATTCCCGGAACTTGTCAAACATATATTTCATGCGCAGGGTATTCCCTGGATGGGTGGGATCGATGGATACTCCGCCGTCAACTGCCGGCAGAATAGTCCCTTTCTCATCCTTTAACACAAGATCCTGCCAGCTGTACCGCTTATCGGTTCCCTCTACGGTGCCCGCAGTATACCCGCCTCCCCAGAAGGTAAAGGGAGTATAGTAGATGCCCGGTATCTGACCGTTATCTATGACATGCCGGGCCGCCTGCTTGAGCTGGTATTCGGACAGGTTATCCCAGAAGGAATCAAAATTGATATAAACCACACCGTCATTGCTGAAGCTGTTATGCTGCAGATTCTCCTTCACAAAATCGGAGGAATCCACATAGATATCATAACTGATCTTGTCTGCAACCGCGGACCAGCTGTTCCAGCCCATTGGAATTCCCTTATCCCAGGCAAGGGGCGGCGCTATGACCGCATTGGCGGCGCCGTAGGCCTCCATCCCATCCCGGTAATCCTCATAGAAGCCCAGGAATATCCTGGGAGAAGCTACGGAGGAGCCGGATACATAACCGTGGAGCAGTGTATCCCTGGTCTGGAGGGAGGTAATGCCTCCGAATACACGCAGCTCGGTAATGGCATCAATTCCCCCTTGTCTTACGGTGATCCCCGTCTTCCAGGTATCATGGGTTACGGAACCGATGACCATGCCCCTGCGGGTCACATTATCAAAAACCGCCGTGACCTCATAGCTTTCGTCCGCTGCGATCAAGGGCTCCGAAGCATACCGCACGAAGGCGTCGTTATCAAAGGGAGTAAAGATAAATCTGGTGTCTTCTCCGGGTATGTTAAGCACGCCGGATTTGTAATCCCCCTTATTCGCCGTTATGGGCGCCATGTGATTTGTCTTCACACCGGAAGCGGAGCTTACTACAGATTCCAAAAGGATATAGGGCCGTTCCTCATAAATATAATAATTCTGCTGCAATGAAATCCGGTCTCCCCGGCTATCCACGGTTACCAGGGCGCCATTGCCAAAGCCGTCATTTATCTCCCGGACACTTACAAAATTCGAGATATCCCTTGCGAGCTCCGTACTTTTTATTACGGTGCCATCCTCCAGAATGGTCTCCGCATATACGGCGGACAGGGCGGGAAGCTCCTCTTCGCCCTGATATATATCTGCCAAACCTGCGGTAACCTGATATACTACTCTCATAGAAGAATTAGCGATCAGCAGCTCATTCCCTTTTTGCTCTACGCGCATATTATTCTTATCCAGTAATGTCTTCTCTTTCATGTCATCTCCCTGTTCGTCTGCTCTGTCATTATCCCGGGCCTCTTCCTCCTGATCGGTATCCGGCTGCCCTTTAAGGCCCTGCCATACCATCAATGCTCCGCAGGCGGCCGCCACCAGCAGACCTGTTATAATAAGAACTTTTTTTATTTTTTTACCCATTCCGAACTCCCCCTCTCACCGGCAGGTCAGCCTACGATACCGACTCTGTCAAGATTCTCAACGATTTTACGCTGTACGAAGAAATAGATAATCAGCAGCGGTGCCAGGAAGGTAATGATCGAAGCCTGTTTTAAGGCTTCAAAGGCCAGATCATTGGTAGTGGAGGTATCAAACCACTGCCGTGCCTGGTTATTGATATACCAGTTATTGGCATCCTTAAAGGTCTTATCGATTATGACTCCGAAGTAGGGACCGTCCGGATTAAAGTAGTTGGTATAATAGGTATCTCCGTAAGCCCACACGAAAGCCAGAACCGCCACTGTCAGTATGGCAGGCAGGGCATTGGGCAGCATGATCTTAAAATAGGTCTTATAAAATCCTGCCCCGTCAATCAGGGAGGCTTCCTCGATCTCAACAGGCAGGCCTTTGAAAAACTGCCGGAAGATGAAAATAAACAGGCTCTGATTGACACTGAAGCCGAAGATCGCCAGCAGATACAGGGTCACCGGTTTATTGATCAAGTCGATGTCATGCCCCAGGAACAGCTGAAAAAGGCCCATAATGTCAAAATGTTTAAAATGCAGGTACTGCGTGATCAGGAAGGACTGGCGCGGTATGATGAACACAAAGACCACCAGAAAAAACACCAGATTCTTTCCTTTAAAATCAGTTCTTGCCAGGGAGTAACCCGCCATAGCCGACATAAAGACCTGAATGAAGCTTATGGTAAAGCCATAGAGCAGGGATTTTACCATAATCATCGCCTCCCCCCGCATGACGGAACGGAATACGAATTCCAGGCTGTTCACTCCGAATTTGCCGGGCAGCCATATGGAATCCGGTGATCCGAGATTCCGGAGATCCGTAAATATCATAGGCAATAACGTAAGAATCGGATACAGGATGGCAAAGCATACTCCAACAATTAAGGACAGGAAGAATACCTTGGAGGCAAAGCCTGTAAACTTTCTCATGGTAAACGGATTCTCCATCCGGACTGCCGCACTCCCCGGCGCATTTTTCTTTGCTAACAGATCTTTACTTTTTCTCAATCAGATTCACCACCTTCAAAAACAGCATCACTATTCCCAGTGCTGCCAGAACGTTAATCATGTACACCACGGATAATGCGGAGCCGATCCCTATCTTGCTCTTTGTGAATGCAAAGTTATATACCTCCACAGCGATGGTCGAGCTTAAGAACAGATCGATTAACGTATAGATTACGGTAAACACGGTCACATTAGCCAGCAGCGGGATCGTCACCTTCCAGAATACATCATAGGAATTGGCCCCTTCGATCTTCGCCACCTCATAATGGGAAGGACTGATGGACTGCAGACCGGCAAGGAATATCATGGTCTGTACACCCGTCCTCGTAATCAGCTGAAATATATTCCCGATGACCTCGGACAGGAAGAATACCACATTCCTGGGCAGGAAGGTATATTCGAACAGCAGCCTTGCCCCCATACGGTTGCCGAACAAGCCTCCGGCTGCCGTCTCAATCAGATTCCTTCCCACGCTGTTCTGGGTCCACTCCACGATCAGCTGTAATCCCAGGATGATGGGCAGGAAGAAGATCACACGGACGATGCTTCTGCCGGGGAATTTGGCATTTGCCAGAATCGCCAGGAAGAGGCTGAAGATAACGATCAGGGGCAGATTGGTGAATATACCCGCATTCTCGTCCGCGAACATTCTCTGGATGGGCTGGCTTAAGGTAGTGACCTCCTTGGTGAACAAATCGATGTAATTGCGTATCCCATTGAAGGTAAGCACGATACCGCCTCCGTCACCCACATCGACCTTATGAAAGGAATACAGGACCGTATTCTTCAGCGGTACTGCAAAGAAGATAATAAAACCCAATAGCCAGGGAAGGACGAAGATAAAGCCGTTGATCCTTCTGCTGGTGGAATATTTCATTTTCCATTTTCTACTTTTCGGTGCTTTCTGCATTAATCTCTCCCACCTTCCTATCGGATGACTGCATATCCAAGAGCCTCGATCTTTCGATCATCGATTTGGACCGGATACTTGTTATAGTTTGTAATTACCCTGACCCCGTTGGCATAGGTGGTCTCAAAGACCTGATCCGCCAGAATCACATGATCCGCTATCTCCGTGCTGCCGATCTGCCCGTAAGCTGCTTCATATCTTTGATAAAGCTCCTTGATATCATCGCTTAATAAGCTGTACTGTCTGGACACAAAGTCGGAATAAACCTTATTCTTAATGAGATCCAGGCTCTTTGCCGTAATTGTAAACTTCGGACCGCTTCCCAGTTCCAAAGCCTGCAGCAGGAAATAATCCGCATCCGCACCTGCCTCGTTCACATTCAGGGTAGTGTAGGAGATCAACCCGTTCATGACCAGCTGCCGGAAGGGGATCTCTTCCGCAAAGCCGCCGTATCCGCTGCTCTCCCTGGAGATATTCACGGCATATTTGCCATAGATAATCTTGTTCATCTGCGGATTATTTAAGATAAGGGTCTTCTCCCCGGCCAGCTTCGCTAAGTTATCATTGATGATCGCCTGAGCCTGTGCAGGCGCCACGATCTTGTTCTTACGGTAACTCGCATAATAATCGGAAGCCAGATCGTCGATATACAGCTTATCATACTCCCCTGCCTTCTTAAGAAAGCTTTCCACTGCCGAGGACAGGTACACCGGATTTAATACATAGTAGGGCTTGACCAGATCAGTAAAGGTGCCGGCGGGATAATAATAGCCGTAGACTAAAGCGGGATAACCGCCAAAGTCATATATCCCGTGGGTATTGGCCCGGAAGCCGTTACCCTCGTCATATATCCTGGAAAAGTCCGTGCCCAGGTAGATTTCCTGCCCCTGCTGCTCCGCATAGGCCAAAAGCTCCTTCAACTCCTTCCCCGAGCCATTTGCCTTTACCAGTTCCGCCTTGTTCATGAGCCTGTTATTCAATCCCTCATCAAAGACTCCCATATAATCCACCACAAGAGGAAATCCTTCCAGTTCCGCCATGATATCCTTCAGTTCAGGAAAGCTGGTTAGTGAAATCACTTTATTATAGGCTATCCCCAGGATCCGCTCTTCCAGTGTCAAAGCGCCGGTCACATCCAGGTACAATTTTGCTTTATCCTCATACCGGCGCGTCAGATCATATCTTCCGACCAGATAGTCCTGATAAGTCCCAGCCATATCATAATAGGTCACTTCCTCAGGATAAAGCTTATAGCATACCTTATAATCAATATCCATCATCCCCGTGCCGGACATGAATTTGCCGCCGCTGGAATCATACGGCCCAAGAATGCTGACCAGGCTGTACTGTGTGGCATCAAAGCTGGAATATACCCTGTTGTAGGTGCCTCCGCCCCCGTTGGCTTCCGAAGAGGCCAGGGCTGCAGTGATGAAGGCCGTCTCATCCCCCCGGTCAATTATGCCCAGAAAGCCTCCGGAGGCTGTCCCGCCCTTCCCATAGATCATACCGAAGACGGGCATGGAAAGGGTTTCCGGATAGGAATTCATATAGTAATAGTCGTTATAATAAGTATTGTTGTATAATGCCCTGGTATAGGAGCCGTAATTGGAATTGAATTCATTCAGATTTAATAAGGCTCCCGATCCATCGGGTACAAAAACATAGCCCTCCGATACCTCTGCCGGTGATACGGAACCGAAATACGGAAGCACCTCGATCCTGGTTATGGTATAATAGTCATTTTCCGTTATAATCTGATTGGCGGGAACCCGCACGGTAAAATCATCCCCGCTCAGGACCGCCTCCACCGGGATAAGAAAGCTTGCGGGTTCAACAATATCCACGGATATTCCGAAATCCGCATTATCGGCGACCAGCTGTTCCTTGGTATAATTCAGCAGCTTCGTGATCTGGATCAGCTGATTGACGACGCTGATGGGAGGAGCCTTCGAATAGCGGTTATAATAGCAGTTCTTCTCTTCGTCCCTGGCATAGGTCAGGGATAATGCCGTATCGTACTTATCCTTCTCCTCCTGGGTTATCACTCCCTCTGCCGCTTTCTCCTTAAGTCCCTCAATAAAGGTACTCTCATATTTCTCAATGGTTATCTTCTGAGGAACATATTCATTCACCCGCAGGGAATCCAGCTCTTTCATGGCCAGGTTGATTCTTACCCCGCCCTGGATCCGTTCAATGGTATAGGTTTTGTCCTTTACGGAATAATTGAAGGAGTTCCAGGACAGTACGGTATTGTCCTCTCCGATATAGGAAATCTTAAGGAGTGATTTCTCATCCTCAGTTCCGTCCGGATGAATCGCATTCCAGGTCTTTCCTGTAGCCTTATCCTCCACCTTAAGATTCAGGGTCCCGGAATCGATATACAGCTTTCTGGTATCCGTCTCGGCAACCAGAACCTCACCGGCATCACCGGCAATAATTCCCGCGGATTGTGCCGGCTCCTCCTGATATACCTTTGGTAACGGAGCTTGCCTTATCTGAAGCGAAGGAAGCCACTGCAGCCCCTGGACCACCAGATATCCAAACAGTACCAGCCCCAGCAGCTTTACTACCGTATGTGTCTGAAAGACACGGAATATAAATCTCTTGCCTTGATTTATCAGCTCTTTCACCTTGTCACCACCTTTTCGAGATTTCAGTTGCTATTGTGCTGACAAAGCTGACTACCTTCTCAAGTAAGGAGAAATACAGCACCAGCAGGAATATAATAATGATTGCAGCAACCAAGGTCACCAGCAGGGTAACGATATTCTTTAACACGGAATATTCGTGTATGGTACATAGGCCGGTAAATATCAGAAAGCAGAACCAGACCACTCCGAGATAATTGAATGCCGAAAGAATCGGTCCTTCTTCTATAATGATGATATTGCTCAGCAGAACCGTGGCCACCCGGAACAGGATTAACGGCAGCAGGGAGTAGCAGGTTACAATATAGATATCCTTAAGCCTTCCGTTCCCGTTCATTAACGTCGTCGTACTCCAGTTGCTTATGAAGAATAAGACCACCGGCAGAATACTTGCCATGAATATACTGATGCTGTCCAGGGCAAAGGTAGGATAAAAGTTAAAGATAAATCCCGTATACTGGGTCGAGAATATCCCCAGGATACCGTACAGCAGCAACAGCAGGGTGGCTAACAGATTACTTCCCTTTCCTCTGAACTTTGTCTCATAAAAGCCGTCAAAGGGATGAAAGATGACATATTGCAGGTATTTTATATCAGATATGAATTTTACCATGATTCTCACACCTTTCTTCTATGGTACCGGAATTCCGAATAGGCCAGCAGACCTGCTGCCAGCAAAAATCCCAGCAATATCCATACAAAATGATCCCGGACCCAGAGATTGCGGTAACCGTTATATGCCTTGGAATAAAAGCTTCTGTCATTGCCCAGGTTAAAATAATGCATGGCGGCTTTAAAATCATCCTTCATCAGGTAATACTTGCCCAGGTTCACATAGGCAAGATCGTAATTCGAATTCAGGCGTATGGCTTCTTTGGCCAGCCCGGCGGCTTCCTCCCATTCCCCGGCATAATAATGCTTCGCCGCGCCCAGGGCTGCTCTGCCGAAATCCGTCATCTCATATACATACGCGCACCGCAGGTTTTTATCCGTAGCGATCAGCTTATCCCCGAACCAGGCGATGGCGGAGGGTGCTCTGAAATCTCCCTTCAGATCTCCGGCAGAGCCGAAGATATTGATCAGATTGCCGTCAAAATCATACAGGAAGATTCTGCCCCTGGACTGATCCAGTAAAGCATATACGCCGTAATCATTAACCGCTATATCTGTAAAGGCACTCATGGAATTATTAATTCCATCCGGCATATCGCCAATCACCGGCAGGGAGCCTGCCTGGCGTAGAACATTCTCTCCGTTGGGATTTAAGCGGAATACCATCTCCTGGGCGGCACTGTCAATCGTGGTGGCATAGATGAAGCCTTCGTCATCCAGATCGATGTTGTTAAAGGACGGCGCATAGGTCTTCGCCATCTTTGATTTCTGCGTATCGCTGGAGACGGATTTCCAGAAGTAATCCCAGAAGTCCACCACGGGTTTATTCACGCCGAAATACCGGGAGAAGCTTCCCGACTCGTTCAGCTCCACGATACCCTCAAAGCCCGATTGGACCACGAAATATATCTTATTGGCCTGATCCACCACGATTTTGGAAGGGTTGAACTGGGTGGAGCCGATCATGTTATCCGGCCTTTCTATAATCCGTTTTAAATAATATCCGTCTCCGTCCAGAACGATGATCCGGCTGGCTCCCGTATCGGCAATATAGATCTCATTCCCGGGCTCATGGTACCAGACTCCCTCCGGGCCGGTTAAGACCAACTGATTGCCTGTGTCCGGATCCGTTACGATTTTTCTGTCCGCATTGCGGACCAGTTTTACCGAGGTGATCAGGTTAAAGCCGGCATCCAGAACCTCCAGCCTGGATTCTGCCGTATCGATGAGAAAGATCCGGTCCTTGCCGGTGCACACATCATTGAAGCCCTGTACGGTAATGTCCAGTGATTTTTCATTAATTGTCCGTGTAAGCTCAAAGGCCGGAACACTCTTGGTGGCCACTCCCCAGAAATCATACGTATAGTTATCATCCGTGCTGTTGGAGGCATGCGCCGGCGCCGTATATAAAAAGACAAGGACGAAGGATAGCATAAAAATGATAATTTTCGGTTGATATCTCATAATCACTCTCCTATCCTTTTAAGCCTGAGGTTGCCATGGTTTCGATTACGTTACTCTGGGATACGACAAATACGGCAATGGGAACAGCCATCATAATCAGTGCTACGGCTGATGCCGTACCCGTTCTGGCGATACCGCCTGAGATTATCTGGGACAGCATGTAGCTTACGGGCTTCAGCGTCTCCGTATAGATGAAGGTTCCGCCGGTGGTTCCCCAGAGAGACTGGAAGGACAGGATGATTAGGGTCATCCATGCCGGCTTTGATAAGGGCATGATTATCTTGAAGAAGATGCCCGCCTCCTTATATCCGTCGATCTTGGCAGACTCAATGAGCTCCGTGGGAACCTGCACGATGAAATTCTGCATCAGGTAAAGCCCGAAGGTTCCGCCGATTACCGGCAATACCACAGCCCAGTAAGTATTCACCAGATGCAGCTTTGTCATAATGATATAGTTGGGAATGGCAGTCACCGTCCCATTGAACATCAGGGAATATACGATGGTATTGGACAGCAGCCTGGAACCGGGGAACTTATACTTCGCCAGAGGAAAGGCAGCCATGGAGCCGAACAGTACGGTGCCTCCCGTTCCCAGGAAGGTGATAATGACTGTATTGAATACATATCTGGAGAAGATTATGTTGGAATTGGTGATGATGACCCCCAGATCAAAAAAGTTGTTCAAGGTCGGATTTTGTACAAACAGCCGGGGAGGGAACAGGAATATCTCACTGATGGGCTTAAAGGCCGCATTAATAATAAACAGCAGCGGCCATACACTGACAAACCCGATTCCGCTGAGCAGAATTATGAGGGAAATATCTACCGCGAGACTTCTGTTCTTCCTCCGAAATTTAAACAGCCTCCACCTTTTTCTTATATACGAAATAAACTTCTTCATATGGACCCCCTTAAGCCGCAACCTTTCTTAATAACTTCTGGACAATAATGTTAATAAACAGCATCATAAAGAATAAAATCGTTGCAATGGCACAGGCATATCCCATCTCATACCGCAGATTGCCATAATCATGCAGGTGGGTGAGGATGGTATGGCCCGCATAGTCCACGGAAGGAAAGCCCACCAGATCAATGGAGATACCGGAGACCGACAGGGAACCGGTAATCTGCATGACGGCACCGAACATCAGCTGGGATTTCATCTGCGGAAGCGTGATGAACCAGAGCTCCTGCCACCGGTTCTTCACTCCGTCCACCGACCCTGCCTCATACAGTGTCTTATCCACGTTCTGAAAGCCTGCGATAAAGGCCAGGAAGCTCACTCCGATACTGAGCCATAATTGCACGACGATCAGAATCGGCATGATATAATCCTTCGTCTCAAACCAGAGCATGGGAGACTGGATGAAGCCCAGCTTTAACAGTATGGCATTGGCAAAGCCGTAGGCGTCGGAGGAGAATATCAGCTTCCATATCATATAGGCTCCGCCGGATATGGAGGGCGCATAGAATATCAGGGTCATGACTGCCCGGACCTTCGGAGGCAGCTCATTGATGATCCAGGCCAGCATGAAGCACAGCAGATAGCTGACCGGCCCGGTAACGATGGCAAACAGCATTGTGTTTTTAATGGCAATAAGAAATACCGAATCAAATGCGATCAGATTGATATAATTATCCAATCCGACGAATTTCGGGAATTCAAACAGATTAAAGGAGGTAAAGCTCAACACAATGGAGGTAACCACCGGGATAAATGTAAATACTATGAACAGAATAAAAAACGGCAGGATCAGCAGATATTTTTCCTTATGCTGCCTCCAGGTTTCCCGGAGCGGCATTCTCTCATGCTTTCCCGCTGCCGGTAATGATGTAACCGGTTCTTTTCCCATGATCCCACCTCCTTATTGTGCGGTATTTAAGCCGAATTCTTTTCGTTTCTTGGTCAATTCCATATTAATATCCTTTATGTTCAGATATAGTGTCTCTCTGGCACTGGCCCCGCTGGCGACAACATCCTTGAAGGTATAATCGATCATACGCGTGGTCATGTAGTGTCCGGGAATCGGAGGCACACCTTTGGTATGCTCAAACTGTTCCAGAAGCTTCTCCGCATCCGCAGCAGCCCAGGGCAGCTTCACCAGCACCTCCCGGTTGGCCGTAGGATATCTGGCGGAAGCCCCAAGGATCGCTTCTATGGCGGTAGCAAATTCAGTCTGTACTTCCGTGCTCATCCACCACCTCATAAAGGTCCAGGCCTCCTCCGTAACTCCCTTGCCCTCGGCTGTCTTAAGCATCACGCACTGTGTCGTGGTGCAGGCCACGGTATTATCGACGGTACCGTCCGGCTGAAGGGTGCCGGGAATCGGACTAAAGGACCATAGGCCCTTGATCTCCGGAGCCAGCAGCTCGAACCGGTTATATTCCGTATAGTCCGCGATACCGATGGGTACCTCTCCGGTCCGGAACCGGTTGGCAAAGTCCACCACGACCGGTAATTTGTATGCCGTGAAGAAATCCGTCAGCTCCTTGAAGGCCTCCATGGCGCTCTCACCGGCAAGGCCGCTTTGTATTCCGTAATCCTTTCCCGTTCCAAGGTATAAGTCTCCGCCCCGCTGGAATATCATGGAGGACAGAGGCGCCGTAGTGGGGATATAGGATTGATAGTTATGCATATTAAGGACCGGGATGATCTTCTTAAATTCCTCCCAGGTCTTTGGCGGCTGCAGACCAAGGGCATCAAAGATATCCTTCCGGTAGAACAGCATGCCGAACATCTGGGTCTCGGGAAGGCCGTATATCTTATCCTGATAGGTTACGCCCTCTATGGCACTGTCAAAGTACTTGCCTCTTTCCTCCTCAAAGCCCTCCAGGGAGGACAGGTCCGCCAGGGCATTACGCATGGCAAAGTCCATCATCTTCGTCTGGTCGATGCTCAGCACCACATCCGGTCCGACCCCTGCCAGGGTGGAGGGGATCACCACATCGATGGGCACCAGCTCCAGGTTCACTCCGATGTTATACTCCGGCGTAAAGCTCTCATCGATCATCGCCCGAAGCACCTGGGCCTGGTCACGTCCCGTGGGTATCCAGACCTTGATGGAATCATGGTCCACCTGATCCTCCGTATACACCTTGGTATTATCCACGAAGAAGGTAGCAAAGAAACGGACCGTATCATTGTACAGCTGTTTGAAGAAGCCGGCCTGCGCTCCGGCAGGTTCCTTATCCTCACCCAGCAGCGTTATGCTGTCCAGCTCCAGGGGCATCTCTCCGATCTGGATCAGCCAGGTGGCAAGGGAGGTGATATTGGACTTAAAGGCGGATAACTCACCGGATAAAGCCGCATTTTCCGGCTCCTCCTCCAGTCCCTTTAATTGGATCAGCATCTTTTCCACCAGATTGGCATTCTCTCCCTTCTCTCCGGTAATCGCAAGCAGGGAGTCGAATACGGACGCAAGACGTTCCTGTTCCGTCCGTACGGTTTCAACAAAATCAGGAAGCTTCTTAACGATCTCATAATCGATATACTTATCGGGAACAGTACCGGTGATCTGCACGATCCTCCGGTACAGGTCATTCAGGTTATATACGCTCTCGGTGATCTGGGTATAGGTCTCACCGAAGGCTCCCAGCACCACCTTAAGGCTGACGGTATTCTCACCCTTGTTAAGGTGAAACAGATAAGTTCCTTCTTCCGTTCCGTCACCCAGAATATAATTGGTCATTCCCGTGCTGTAATCAAAACGCAGGGACTGCGCCTCAAGGAACGGTACCTCGCCGTTAATCCTAAGCTCCCGGTAGGAGGTAACTCCACGCTTTACATTCTGGCTTCCCTTCACCGACAGCTTATACAGTCCGTCTTCGGGTACCTTGATCTTCCACCGGATGGTATCTCCCGGATACTTCCAGCTGTCTCCCCCGATGGTGTTATAGACTACATGGAAGGGGTGGTAGGGCTGCAGATTAGGATCCGTTACATTATTTTTAATGGTGATGGCAGAGGAGGATCGTGTGATTTCAAGGGTATTGCCATCCACACGTTCCGCCTGGCACACAATATTTTCCCCGTCATACAGGTCATACCGGTCCGTCAGCGGACCCACCGCTTCACTGTACGGAAGTATCCCGGGCATGGTTTTTAAGGTGATTCCGGTAATCTTCATGGGCTCCTTAACGGATGCAAGAGTCAGGGTATGTTCTCCCCTGGAAAAATAGAACTTATAAGGCTGTGCGCTCCTCTTTTGCGAATCATCGATATAAACCGTCTGTTCCTGGAAGATCTCCATGGATTTCGGCCTTATCTCATTTTTATTCTTTACCTCCGGCTCAGTGCCTATATCGGTAAACATACGGTTAAAGACAATCTGTCTCAATCCGCTGTAGCTGATCTCACCGTCGATGTAGAGAATGCGTTTGATCTGGGATTTCGTACCTTCCAGCGGAATGTATCTTATCTCTATATTATAAAAGCCCGCTTCTTCCACATGAAAGCTCCAGGTGATGCTGCCGCGCTCTCCGGTTGTCACGCCCTGGCCGTCCCGGCTGGCAGCCATCCCGTCTGAGACGGTATAATCAGCCGGATTCACTTGTACCTGTGAGGAAGACATGGTGCCATCATAGCCGTTCGTATTCAGATATTCCTGATAGGTGTTCTCATAGAATTCCTCTACCGGACCATTTGCTTTTACCGTTATTGAATTGCCGGCTCCAATTGTCATGGATACCGCTATGGCCCCCAGTACGAGAACCACAAGTATCACATGGATTAATCTTCTTTTCTTTTTCATTCAGCATACCCCTCTAAAGCCAAATTTTATTATTGTTCGTTATACTCCTGACAGGAGTGATTGCCAATCGTTACACTAAGGGTATTCATTCTATTTCTTTATACAATAGGATAGGGAAGTAAACTTCCCTATCCTATTGGCAATATTTAATTTTGTCAAAATGGATTGATAGAGGTAATTACTCTTTTACTACTTTTACTACGATGGTTTCCGTTGCCGTGTTGCCTGCATAATCGGTAACGGTTAATGCAACATTGTATTCCCCTTGGGTAGTAGTATCCAGTTCGGATAAGTCGGCGCTTACGCTTCCCTTAATATCCAGGCCGTCCTTATCGGCTGCCGTCTCCACAAAATCATCCTTCCAGTTGATCTGTGAGGTATCCTCGTTCAGCTTGATTGTTCTGTACACATCCGGTGTCTTTACTACCAGAGTCGGAGGCGTTGTATTATTGCCGTCATAGATGATGACCGATTTATCGTCCTTACCCTCGTTACCGGACGAATCCTTGATGGTGTAATGAAGCTTGCCGTCATATCTGCCAACGGTATTAAAGTTGATTTCACTGTAGTCAACGGCTGCATCGGCCATATCCAGTTCACCGTCCACATTGTCGGCTGCGGTATTATACTGCTTCCAGTCAACCGAAGCCGGATCGGTACCTGCCGCAAATTCAAGCTTCAAGCCTTCTACTGCCGTGAATTTCGGCTTAACATTATCAATGATCTCCGCACTGCTTAATACATTGGAATAATTGCTCATCAAATCATTAACCTCATTCACCCTGGCCTCTACCTGAACGGCATACTTGGGAGAACCGTTCACTCCGTATAAGGAATTGCCCAGGATATCATGGCTCCATATCTCATATACGCCCGCCATCTTGCTGTAATCATTTACCGGAATGTTCTTATCCTCGGTCAGATACTGGAATGCCTTGAAGATATTGGCGCCGTATTCCTCATTGGTGATATCCAGATTCAGACGTACCGCCGCATTTCTTGCAGAAGCCTCGGCCTTGATATAATCCATGGCTTTGTCGGAATTCGCCATCTTCTTGTGGTAGGAGGAGGTATACTCCCTGAATACCTTGACAGCCAGCTCCGCCTTCTCCTTTGAGACACCCTTGGGAATCGCGTAGCAGTCAGTTGCATCGTTCAACTGGCGGTAGCCGGGATCGTCCGCTGCGACACCGTCCGGTCTGGGGAAGGGAACATAGCCCATAGCATCTCCCCGGTCTGCGAACTGCTGAACCATATCTCCGGCCAGCCATTGCGGCAGGTTGACGAAAGCGGAATGGCCCCACTGGAATCTCCAGGTATCCATCAGTCCTACTACGTCCGCATTGCCGTTATACTGGTTCTCACTGAACATCAGACCCTTCTGGGTAAGGCTGTCAAGGAAGGAAACTGCCACCTTCGCCTGCTCCGTATTCATCCCAAGACCGCTGTCTCCGTATACTTCACCGCCGTTGGCATAGATTGCCTGAAGAGCTGCCGAACGGTAATCTGTCTGATATGCACGGTATCCGTCCCATTCCAGCTTAAAATGATCATTGATTTTCTGTAAATAATCCTCGAATACGCTCCAGGTCCAGTTACCCTCTACAAAATAATCCGCAGGATATTTTGTCTTGCCGTCCACCTTTAAGGCTTCTACCTTTTTGATCATTCCGATGTTGTAGCATAAAAGGTCATTGCCGCCGAATCTCATGACATTATTAAGGAAATAGTTATGTCCGTATACCTGGCCCCAATACATCCAGGAATCGTCCGGGTCAGAGAACAGGCCGGCATACTCATCGATGGGCTGCAGGACGTTCTGCGCCAGTATCTGTCCCTGGGAGCCGTTGGTGATTCTTACGATATCCGCAATGGGGTCACCCGCAAGGACGGACTGCAGGATGCATTCGGTCAGATCCGTAGGATACTGGACGAATTCAATCTTTGCATTTAGTTTTTCCAATACCTGCTGTTCCGCATATCTTCTTGCATTCAGTTCTTCTTCACCGAGTGAGTGCTCCCCTGTTACGGGATCCACAAAATTAGTGTCCATCTCACGGGTCCAGTTATGTCCCCATTTAATAACGATCGGTTCTCCGGAAGGAGCCGCGGGATCAGATGAATCGCTGTCACCTGCGGTATCGGTCGGAGCTGTCGTAGGGCTGGTGCTGTCATTAGCTGCATCGTTACCTGATTTACAAGCGGTCAATGCAAGAACGAAACATAAGAACAGACTCAAAATCGTGCTTCTTTTTTTCATAATATTCCTCCCTTAAATTATTTATATAAAGAGCTGTGATTAAACATCATTTCTCTTCATTTTCATTGTATATGGCCTGCCGGACAGCTTCACGGATAGAATTCCCGGCAATCATATTTTCCACGCGGCCGCCTCTTGAATTATTGAAATACATATTGTATCATATATGGTATATTACTATATTCCATAAATGACAAGCACTCACCATTCAAAGAACTTTTCCTTTTTTGACAGGATAATTCCTTCGGCTGTTTGGATTTTTTATATTTTTAATTCATCTGGGCATCTTTTGGCGCATATAGTAGGATATAATTTTAGCTAGAATATACCAATTACAAAAAGATAAAAATAGGTATTTTGCACATATGATTTATGTACGGAGCATTTTTAACTAATTAATATCTGTATTTAATATTATTTATTGTACATTTTGAAGTATATCGTGTTAAGACCGAATAGTAAATAGAAATTTGCTAGATTTATATGGAATAATGCTAGATTTCTTTCAACAATAACGGATTCCTTCTTGTAATAACGGACAGATGGGCTATAATGGCATTATAGAAGGAAGTTAGGAGTGTAAGCTTATGGATAAACACATTGCGGATAACCTGCAGCATACCGATCTGTATGTATATCAATGCGGTTCGGAGCCTTGTCCCAACGGCCATGCTTATGGCCCTGCAGTCAGGGACCATTATTTGATCCATTATATACACAGCGGAAAGGGTATCTTTAAGATCGGTAATAATATCTACCATATGAAAGCGGGCTCCGGCTTTCTCATATGCCCTGATATTATCACCTTTTATAAAGCGGATGATGAGGATCCCTGGCATTATTCCTGGATCGGTTTTCATGGGATCAAAGCGGAATCCTATCTTAAGGATGCGAATCTTACCCTGGATAATCCCATATTTGAATATGATCAGGACGATTTTATCGAGACCTGCTTCTCAGAGATGAATAATGCGTATTATCTGAAACGGGGCGGCGAGGTCCAGAGACTGGCTTATCTTTACCTGTTCCTGAACAAGCTGATCCAATTAAATCCGGAGGGCTTATACTATGACTCCGCCGACAGCCGCAGAGATGCGTATATCACTCAGGCTCTGCAATTTATCGAGATGAATTATTCCAGAAAGATTACCATAGATTCCATCTCCAGACATGTGGGGTTAAACAGAAGTTATTTCAATTCCATATTCAAGAATGCAATGAATATTACTCTTCAGGAATATCTGATCGAGTTCAGAATAAGAAAAGCCTGCGAGCTTTTACCCAATCCCAGCCTGACCATCGGGAATATCTCCCGCTCCGTGGGATATAACGACCCTCTTCTCTTCTCCAAGATATTCAAGCAGGTAAAGGGCTCGACACCCAGCGACTACCGGAATATCCTGCAGGAAAGCTTTCGTACAAAATACGCCGATCTTATGGTAAGTACAGGTGAATGAAATAGCCGAGGCTGCCGCAGATTGATACTCCCGATTGCAGGAGTGCAGATCTGCGGCAGCCTCGAATTCTTTTTCTATGCTCCCAGTGCCTGTTCCTTCTCTTCCTTCAGGCTCTGCATCTGAAGCTGTGCGGTAACCAGCTTATAGTAGATTCCCTTCATCTCCATAAGCTCATTATGCGTACCCACCTCGGCGATGTTATGTCCGTCGATGACTACCAGGCGGTCCGCACCGTGCAGGGTGGATAAACGGTGGGCGATGGCGAAGGTGGTTCTTCCCTCCGTCAGACGCTCCAGGGCTTTCTGAATCAGATATTCGCTCTCCGTATCCAGACTTGAGGTGGCTTCATCCAGGATCAACAGCTTAGGATTATTCAGAATGGATCTGGCGATGGCGATACGCTGACGCTCGCCGCCGGAGAGATTATGTCCGTGCTCTCCTACATAGGTATTATAACCATCCGGTGTCTTACAGATGAAATCATGGGCATTGGCCATCTTTGCCGCCCGGATAATCTCCTCCTCCGTAGCATCCGGCTTGGCAAAACGGATGTTGTTATAGATGGTACCGGAGAACAGGAAGGTCTCCTGAAGCACTACTCCTAACTGGGAATGATACTTCTCGATCTCCAGGTCGTTGATGTTGTGGCCGTCGATCAGGATCTCTCCGTCATCCGCCTCATACAGGTGCATGATCAGGTTGATCATGGTAGACTTTCCGGTACCGGAGGCTCCAACCAGACCGATCATCTCCCCCCTCTTCACCTTCAGGTTAATCTTCTCAAGGACCGGTTCGTAGGATTTATATCCAAAGCTTACATTCCGAAACTCCACATCGCCCTTTATCTCATGGGGGATGGCATTCTCTTTGTTGGTGATTAAGGGCTCTTCATCCAGAACATCGCAGATACGCTCCAGACTGGTTACCATCTGGGTGATCATTCTGGGCAGATGGGTCATCCAGCCAAGGGGTCCGTACAGCATCCAGGCATAGGAGCTGAACTGCGTCAGGGTACCCAGGGTCATCTCACCATTCAGTATATTGCGGCCGCCAAGGTACAGGACAAAATAGATCCCCATGCTCATAATGAAGGTAAGCGCCGGATAAAGGGAAGCCCAGAAGATCTCGTTTCTCTGCTGAACTGCCGCATATTCCTCACTAAGACGGTCAAACTTCTCTGATTCGGCCTGCTCCTTGCCGAAGGATTTTACCACGCGCATACCGGAGATTACATCCTGGAGGGAGCTGTTGATCTTATCGCTCTTCAGCCACTGCAGGTGGAACCGCCGGTGGATATTCCTTCGGAAGGCAGTGGAGATGATGAATACGATGGGCAGGAATATAACCGACACCAAGGTCATGGTCACATCTATGCTGAACATAAGACTGATGGCACCTGCCATAACCATGATATGGGAGAACATATGGCCAAACCCTTCCTGCATGAACCGCTGTATCATCCTGGTATCATGAGCCACCCGGTTCATGAGCTCACCGGGGCGCTTATCCGTGATAAAGGACAGGGTCAATTCCTGGATCTTATGATACATCTTCCGGCGGATATCCATACTGAGCCTTGCGCCCATGGATACGAACCACCAGTTCTTGAATACCTCTATAACAACCAGTCCAATGGTCAGTACCAGCATGACTCCTACGAAGCCCAGAACATCCCGGGTGGTTCCCGAACCGGTGGTCAGTGTATTGTCAATATAGTTTTTCTGGTATATCGGAAAATACAGATGAAATACCGCCGTACCGCCGGAGAACAGGCACATGATGAACAGTCCCAGCTTATAATCCTTTACTAAGCCCCAGAACTTGGAGACCGTCACCAGCTTGCCGTCACACCTGGGACATTTTCTTGTTCCCGGTAATGCCCTGCCGCACTTAAGACAGGTCTTCTCCCGCTCCTTCGCATCCACGGGATTGTAATTCTTGTCGCGGAGCCGCTCCGCACCCTTTGCCACGAAGGATACCCTGGTCAGATGGTGCATGGAGAAGCGGACCACCCGCAGCTCATAGTCCTTATTATATTCCTTGACCAACAGGATACCGTTATTCACCAGGGGTTCGCACTTAATCTTCTCCAGCTGCCGCAGCTCCCATTCATATTCGATCCGGCTGCCCGCAGTGACAAAGAGACGCCCGGAAGTAACCACGATATACCCAATATCCCCGAGGTGTCCCTCCTTTGAGATATCATAAGGGACACAGTACCTGATGTCTTCACCGGGGTCCAGTGAGAGGACATCCCTGACAGACCCGGGCAATTCAAATAAAAGTTCCATACTTAACCACTATCCTTTCATAACCCGCGGACTATGCCGCAGGCTCCAATTATGCGGATCGATACGAGATCAAACATCTCTTATGTAAGGATTTGAATTCATGTTCCTGTAATCAGATGCACGGTACGAACCGACACCTTTTTAGAAGTTCCGGCATCTTCCGGCAACATGTACTACAGGAACTAATTCTGTATTCCTGTAATCAAATCCATGGTACAGAAACAGTCTCTTTTATCAGAAATCCATAAAAGCTTTGATATCTTGCATTATAGGAACAAATCCAGTTTCTTTAGCTCAGGCGTAGTCAGCTGTGTTACGTCGGCGACCTCAAAACGGTTTCCATCCAGGTCCGTGATCATCAGGCGGGTATCGGACAGGTTTACCACCGAACCTCCTCCCATATGGATCGTGAAGCGACAGGCACCGTGATCGGTCAGCACATCAAAGTAAGCAAAGCCATACTCATCCTTGATATTGATAATCTTCTCAATCTTAGGTGTGAAATAACGCAGGCGCAGCTGCTCCTCCAGCATCTCCCTGGTTTCCTTCGACACATCCTTCTTTAAGCTCTTGATGATGCCGATCTCCCTTGCCTTCTCATCCGCTTCCCGGATGGAGATATAAGCATCGGGGTCCGTAAAGGGAAATGACTGGTATACCTGTATCCTGTGATAGCTTTCATCTTCCATCTTCAGAGATACAAAACCGCCCTCCGTACGCTCGAATACTGCGTTATCCCTGGTTATGAAGCGGAGCCGCAGCATCTCCTCCGTCTCCTTCTCCATCTTCTCTAAATCAAACTCCTCCGGGTCAGCACCGTCCTTCGTCCCCCCGGCAGGCATCTTTTTAATTTTACCTGACATCTCTTAACTCCTCCTTTTGTCTCTTCCCTCATTATTCAATGCCACGAAGGGCTAACGCCTTGGTCTGCAGCTCCTTCAATTTATAATAAGTTCCCTTCTTCTCCACCAGCTCATTATGTGATCCCTCTTCCGTGATCTCACCGTTGTCGATAACCACCAGCCGGTCCGCATCCCTCAGTGTGGACAGACGATGGGCGATGGAAATTGTAGTTCTGTCCTTAATAAGAAAGTTAATGGATGCCTGTATGGCCTTCTCCGTCTCGGTATCTACGGAAGCCGTAGCCTCATCCAATATCAATATCTTCGGATTCGCCAGGATCGCCCTTGCGATGGAGACGCGCTGCCTTTCACCGCCGGAAAGGTTTCTGCCGGAGGAGCCGATCACCGTATCATATCCATCAGGCATCTTACAGATGAAGTCATGGGCGCTGGCAAGCACCGCCGCATTAATAATATCCTCCCTGGAGGCGGATTCATCGGCATATGCGATATTCTCTGCTACGGTCCCCATGAAGATATAAGTCTCCTGGGATACCATGGCTACATTCTTACGCAGGTCCCGGAAGGCAATCTCCTTGATATTAATTCCGTCCAGGAAGATTTCCCCCTCCTGGGGGTCATATAATCTTGAGATCAAATTAACCAGAGTGGATTTGCCTGCGCCGGAACGTCCGACGATACCCAGCATCTTCCCTGCTTCGATCTTAAGATCGATCTTCTTAAGGATCGGTTTGTTGGGTTCGTAGCCGAAGGTTACATCCTTTAACCGGATATCCCCCCGGACGGTCTCCATCCGGACAGCATCCGGCTTCTCCGTGATCTCGGGAACCGCATCGATGATCTCGAAGATTCGCTGGGCACTGTTCATACTGTCCGTAAACCAGCGGAACAGCCAGGACATGAAGTCCAGAGGACCGTTCAGCTGATTGGCATAGCCTACGAAGGTAACGAGCATACCGAATTCCATGTTGGTCCCCGTTATCAGAAAATAGGAACCGAGTCCCCAGATCACTACATTGGCGATTCTTTCGAAGGTTACATATAAAGCATAAAACTTATTATCAAAGCCCACCAGGGACATCTCCGCATTCCTTACCCTGCTGTTATTCTTGTCGAAGCGGTTCATCTCGCTCTCCTGCTGTCCGAAGGCCTTCACCACACGGGCGCCGGTCAGGTTGTCATTGAGCCTCGAATTCATAGCCCGCTCCGCCCTGTGCCGTCTTCCGTAGAACTGCCACAGGCGCGGCAGCAGCCGGAAGCTGATGGTAAAGATGATCGGCACGAAGATAAGTGCCAGAAGCGCCAGTCTCCAATTCATCCAGAACATAACGGCTGCCGTAGCTGCGATGGACAGAAGGTTGATAATGAGGTACGGCAGTCCGTCCACAAAGAACCCGGTCACACGCTCCGCATCGCTTAATACGCGGGTCATAAGGCTGCCCGTCTGGCGTTTGTTGTAGAAGCTGATGGAAAGCTTACCCATGGAACGGAATACATGGGTCTTCATCTCCTTCACCACTTTAAAGACGATAGAAGCAGTCATGATACCCTGAAGGATACCGATAGCCTGCATTGTAATCTTCGTCAGGAGCATGGTAAGAACGATGAGCCCAAGGGCTGTTACGAACTTCATCCCCGGCAGTCCGAGTATCTGCAGGAAATGCTCATCTCTTGCCAAAATTCTGTCATACAGGACGGTACCGCTGAAATAAGGCCATACCAGGTTGAGCGCCGCTATAGCGATATAGCAGATGATCATAATTATTATCTTTAACTTGTACGGTACAAAGTAAGAAAGGGATCGTATGAATACCGAGCGCCGGTCCATACATCTGGGACAGATCTTACGGTCCTTATCCGGATACATGCTGCCGCACTTGGGACAGTACTCCTCCTGATCCTCCGCTGCCAGATCCTCCGGCTCCAAAGTTCCCTTCTCTTTCAGTGTGTCAAAGAGCTTTACGATACGAAGCACATCCCCCACCTTCATATTCGTGAATGCTGCCAGTTGGACATCCGGTACGCTTCCCGGATTATCCTTCTTCGAAGTGGAATACAGAATACCGCCGCATACCGTTCGAAGTACGTCCAGCCGCTCCAGCTCCTCCACCGGATAAAACCTGGCCGCCCATGCCTTCTCCCTCCGGAGTCCCGCTTCATGCAGGCTTCCGGCTCCCTTAAACTGGTATACCTCCGTACGGTCCGGTTCCGAAGCTGCGATAACCAGCTTCTTCTGTGTCAATACCACGTAACCTCTTGCAAATTCCCCCTCCAGATTCATGTCCGTCTCTGCGTATGCCACGATGTCGTCCCTGTTCACCTGATAGCCTGCCAGGAGCTTCACCACTCCCGAAGGCATCTCCTTCTTTTTGTCCAAATTCATCACCCCTGCGATCTGCCTAAGCTTTTGTTGCAAACGATTGCTACTATACCTAAGAGTTTATCCGGATAAACTCAAAGACGGGAATGCATTGTTATAGAATTAACAGTGCATCCCATATGATAACACATTATTTCCATTTTTTCTATGGGTAAAATGAAAATAACGAAAATTTGTTCGTATTCAGCTGATATTTTTCGACAAAGTTTTTTTGTCTGAGGCAGCGGATTTTGCTCTTCCCTTATTCGATTCGGCATCAGCAGCCACGGACAGGAATTATGTATAGATATCCGAATGGGTCTGGTTTGACACATTTAGTTTCAATTGCAGCAAAGACCGAAGTTTCATATTCTATAATATGGTAAAACATGTTATTATTAAGATGATGTGTATAGAGTATCTGTAAAATTGATTTATCACACAGTAATCATAATGCCGGGTCTTCGATACCCGGAATATTAACAGAATGGAGGCTTTATGGTGAATTCAGCTATGAGAAGGTATGAAACGATCAGAGGAAGCGGGCAGCTGACGGATAACGGAGATGTCATCTTCACCTGTCCGGCAGAAGGACTTGATCTTTGCATCTATAAGAAAGGAAGCGATCTGTCCGGCAATGACGCACTGGAACAGCTAAAGTATATTGTAATGGAGGCTCAGGTGCTTGAGGAAGCTTCCATGTGCTTTCAGATCAATGTCTACCGGCATACCCCCGAACCGGATAACGAGGAAGTTCCGAAGGACAATAAGGTATCACATAAAGTATTCAGGGAAGCTGATCTGCGCATGATCTTCGGTCTCCTGCCTCAGATTGACCTGACGGTACCCATTGACCTTAATCTATTGGACAGCCAGTCCATCTTCCCGCCCAGAACACCGGGACGTCTTAAGATGACGGTCTTCGGAAAGCCTATAACACGGTCGGAGATCCAGGAGATTCACCTGACCACCATGCCTTACCTGAAGGAGCATAAGGTTCTTCTTCGCAGACTTTATCTGGCTGAAGAAGCACCTGAGATACGGTTAGAGGACAGAAAGCTGATGGACGAGCTGGGTCAGTGGATACCCAAGACCTGGGAGAATAAGCTTGAGAACCGGGAGCAGTGCAGCCGTCAGCTTCGCCTGTTATCCGAGAGAGCGAAAGCCTTTCATTATTCTTATAACTATCCTGATTGGGACAGGTATGGCGGCTGGACCGGGAAAACCTTCCCGGGAACGGGCTGGTTTCGCACACAGCACGACGGGAGACGCTGGTGGCTGGTAGACCCGGAGGGCAATGCCTTTATTTCTACCGGTATTGACTGCTTACGAACCGGTGATGAGACCCGGATCGATGTAGTACGGCAGTGGTGCAGCTTCCTGCCTGATAAGAATGGCATCTATCAGGCAGCCTACGCGGGAAAGCGCCACCCCGGACCTGACAGGGAGTTCCTTAACTACTGCATCATCAATCTGATTGCCGCCTTCGGACCTGATGCCTGGCGGGAGGAATGGGCGCGGATACTTAAAATGTACCTCTACCGGTGGGGTATCAACACGATCGGTAACTGGTCCGATCTGAACTTTATCCGCTATGCGGAGATGCCTTATGTATTACCCCTGGATTCCCACAGCAAGCATGGTTATCCCTCCACGAAGATCAAGATCTTCCGTGATTTTCCCGATGTCTATTCAGAAGAGTATGCGCAACGCTCCGAGGAGTATGCGGACGCTTTGCTGCCCTTCCGGGAGGATCCTTATCTCATCGGATATTTCATGCGCAATGAGCCTGCCTGGGCTTTCGTCCACAATCTGAATATTGCCGAGGAGATGCTGGCGAACCCTGCTGTCACTGCCTCCAAGGCAGAATTTATATCAAGAATGATGTCAAAATACCAAAACATCACCGCCCTCAATGCGGCCTGGAAGCTGGAACTTGCTGATTTTAACGAATTAGACGCACCGGTCTGCCATGCCTGCTCCTTATCCGAACAGGCTGCGAAGGACTTAGTTGAATTCTCCGTGGATATGATTACACGGTACGTAGAGCTGCCGGCTAAAGCCTGCCGCAAGGCAGACCCGAATCATCTGAATCTCGGCATGCGCTATGCCTATATCACAGATACTACCCTGCTCAGCGGACACGAGAACTTTGACGTCTTCTCCATCAACAGCTACCAGCAGTCCCCCTATAAGGAAGTGGAGGGTATCGGCCGGTTATTAGATATGCCGGTCATGATCGGTGAATTCCACCACGGCGCCCTGGATATGGGACTGACCGCACATGGCATCAAGGGAGTGACCGATCAGGCTGAACGGGGCAAGGCCTACCGGTATTATGTGGAGCAGGGTGCTCTCAGTCCGTATTTTCTCGGAGCACATTATTTTCAGCTGAACGACCAGAGCTGCCTGGGCCGGTTCGACGGTGAGAACTATCAGATCGGTGTGATCGATGTGGCGATGCAGGAATACAAGAAGCTGGCGGAGGCGATGCAGGAATGCCACGGCAGCATCTATGCGGTGGCAAGCGGTTTGTCACAGGCTTATGATACGGTACCTGAGTATGTTCCGCCGATCCATTATTAAGCCTCTCTGGTTAAGCTTCCGGCAGGTCCGTCCGAACCAGGATAAAACAGTTCTTTTGTTCAATTCAAGGCGGGAGACTGGTTGTCCCGGTTTTCCAAAGAGAGAAGGGGAATTGAAGGATACCCTTCTCTCTTGTATTTCAGGACATTTTCTTAATATGGTCTATATTTATGATCTTCCACTCATTATTCTCTGAAGACATGATACTTTCTATGGATCTTATGAACAGATTATCCCTGGCTTCATCCGCAGCATCATATGGGGATGAATTGGTGATATATAAATATTTATGATATTTCAGCAGCTCGCTGGTAGTACGGTAATCAATCCACTGTTCATAGTATTTGTTAAGCTTTACGATGGCTTCACTGGCGGCAATAACAGAACCGAACGTACCTACCAGGACAGCGATAACCGTATTCGAGGTATACCCCGACAGAATAGGGATACTCGCGGAAAGAACAATCTTTATAACCTGATATCTCTTATACAGCCTTTGAGCCTTGACAGATTTCTTCTCATACCAGGCAATCTGTACATCCAGCCGCGTGGATATATATTCCGTGATATCCATTCATTATCACCTTCGTACCGGTATACGGTACATTTATTTATCAGCACAAAAACAACTCCCTCTGTAATATAGTATGACAGGGGGAGATTATTGTCACTTATTGCAGTCCGAAGCCAAACTGCCCGGCCTGTTCTACCATATGCCCGATATTTCCTTCTCCGGCATATCTGCTCATATCAAAAAAATTATCATTTCTGTCAATCCATACCAAGGGATGCGCTTCTTCCCGCAATGCCATATGGCAATTTAGTATCCCAACATACACTTCCACATAGCAATTATGATTATAATACGTAAAGTCCATCATATGATTCAATTGAATCTGTTCCCGGTGAATGCCCGTCTCCTCCTCCAGTTCACGGTAAGCTGCCGCGAAGCCTGCTTCACCCTTCTCAATCTTGCCGCCCACCAGATTGTACAGTCCCTTATAGGGATCCTTCGTTCTCCGGCAAAAGAGCAATTTATCCTCTGCCTGATTCAGTACCAAGATACAATTATATCCCTGCATGTATATCCTCCGTAATTGTCACTTCACTATCCTGCTCCTCAGATACGCTTCCAGCTCCTCCGGACTTATATAAGGATAGGTATTCTCAATGCCTTTCCTTATACTCAAGCAAATTCAGGGCACCGGCAATTCAATCAGCGATTCATTTATTTCAGAAGATTAATGATACAATAATTACGATCATTGTACTGATCAAAGTTCCCAGCAGATAGTACTCTGCAAAATCCTTCACCTTTGATATCTTATCGTATCTTGCGATGGACTTGGCAGTCAGCACCAGTCCGATGGCTGAATACTCTCCTATGGAGATCAGTATCAGGATAATGATCCTCTCTATGGTGCCGATCAATTTGCCTGCGCTATTACTCTTATCCTTATCTCCCGGACTGCTCTCCGGCCGGAATATCGCCAGCAATTTGGAAATCGTAATATTGGCCGGTCTATGTATCAATAATATTGCCACCAGCCAGGTAAGTATTTTATAACCGGAAATTCCCAATGTATCAAAGAAATGAATTATTAAGGGATTCTCATAAAGACCTGCAATATAGACCTCTGCTATGTAGGAAATCACCACAATACACAGCAAATGCAGCAGCTGATCCGCAAAGTAAACATTCCGGTCTATGATCAGAGTCATCTTATCCTGCTTCCTGATGCTGCGGATATATACGAATTTCAATACGTCAACCAGGGTATGAAGTATTGCTGCACCCGTTCCCACACTGAATATCTCCCAGGACATAATAGGAGCACATAAAATCAAGATGGTAAACCAATAGCAGATGCAATGAACGAAGAGCCACCGCAGACTATCTTCCTTCTTCCGGGCAACGTTATTTGTCTGAATATAGTAATCACCTAGAACATGACCTAAGAGCAATAACATAAAATATGTCTTGAACATCTTATCTCCTTATCTCGTCCAGTGCAATACCTATAGTATCAAGTGCCGCCTTATACTCATAGTAATTGCCGCTTGCAAGGCTCTTCTGGACAGCCGGCTGCTTAATTCCGAGTCTCTTGGCTACATTCATTTGGGCATCCTGATGCTCCAGCATATCCCATATGATCTCCCTCTGTCTGTTGGTCCACGTATCTTTAATTACGGTAATCAGGGATAGAATGGTATTAATCATGCTGGAAGAAGCCTGATTTTCACTATCCACCTCAAGCCGGATATCCGATCTCCCTGTCTGATTCTTCCTTTCATTCTCCTTCAGATATTCCAAGGCAGCCCTGGCCTTGTGGTATCCCGGCCCATCCGCGCCGATAGCCATCTCACGGACGATATCTGTTGTGATCTCCCCAATCCCTATGCCAAACCTTATTTTTACCGGATACATACAGCGCTCAATCTCTGTGATGATACGCATCACATTGGCACCGCTTTCTAACAACCCCTGGAACTCATCCCCCAGGGTAATGGTGAAGCTTGCTGAAATATCGTTGGCATAGGTCTTATTAATGCAATCCAGGATAGCCTTTAGCCTCTTCTGAATCTCATTCCGATTGGATAATGACCGGGATTGCTTGATGTCCCCGATAATTGCGATATATGGATTACGTTTAAAGAAAAAGAACATAAAACACCTCCCGGACTTTACTAAATCCATTATATAACTAAAGAACGGAATAATCAATAACTATTCATATATATGGTTATAAATATTTATTATCACCTTAAGAACGAATAAAGTCATGGGGTAAAATAAAAAGAAGGCAGACTGCCGGTTTCGGGTCTGCCATAGGTGCTCATATAATTATTATATCTATACAATTACTTTACGTGCTTCTCTTATATCAAAAAAAGCATATACAGCCGTACTGATTATAATTGGTAAAGTAAACAGCAGGTATAAATTACGATAACCAACGAAGGTAACAACAAATCCTGCTAAATTGCTGCCCACTGTCACACCGATATCCGTACCGATATAACTTGTATTGCTCGCTCTTCCTCTCTGATCTATCGGCGCACGTCTCATGCATTCCGACATGAGCGCAGGCTGAGCACCTGCTGTTCCTGTTCCTATCAATATGGCAGCTATAATAAAGAACCATATACTGTTGGCGAAGAAAATTATTATTAATCCCATTACCAAGGAGGATTCACAGGGAATTAATACTCTTAAGAGACCGTGTTTATCCGTCATCTTTCCAATAAACGGCCTTGCTATAAATACGGTGCAGGCCTGGACCGTAAAGAAGATGCCTATCTCCATAATAGATAAGCTTTCGGCAAAGATCACCAAAAAAGATGTGATAGAAGCTTGAGCGATTGAATTGCATAATGTCATCATCGCAGGGGGAATAGCAGGAAAGCACACAATTTCTTTAATATTAACAGAATATTTTCTTTCTTTCCTGAATGGCTCCTCAATCTTAATAAAATATGTAAGTATAAAAGCAATCATACATATTATTACATTAAACCGGTATAAGAAATTAAAGCTATAATATTGAACTACCTGCAATGCGATCATCGGTGAAAAAGCCTGTGCAATTGTCTGTCCCAATCCATAGATTCCAATTCCCATACCGAGGCTTTCCTTAGGGAAACAGCTGCTTGCAATCGTCATGCATAAGGTTGATCCGATCCCCCATCCCAGTCCGTTCAGACCTCTGAATAGAATAAGCAGCCACACCTGTCTTGAAAATGTCAGGCCGGTTACCGAGACCAGAATAATTCCTATGGTTACACGTAATAAAAGCTTTTTATTTTCATTGTCTACCATCTGCCCGGAAACCGGCCTCATCAATAATGCACAGGTTGCAAAAATTCCGGACAGCAAACCGATTACTTGTGAGGTAGAGCCTAAGGCATAAGCATATTTGGGTAATGTCTGGGACAGCATCCCATTCGAAAAATACACCAAAAACGCAATGATAAAAATCGCTATGAACTGTTTATTCCTAAAAATACTTTTCTTATCCATATTATATCCGCAGATACTCCTTTCAGATAGTCAAACCGGTACAGTTTCTCACCAAACGGAGATGGACCACCGGTTTGTAAAATATTCACCTGCCTTAATAACAGTAAAATCACACATATCCTTTAACTCCTCTACTACCCCCTCCCGTCCCGGCAGGCCGGACCAGGGCTCAATACATACAAAAGGTGCGGCCGTATTAGGTTTATGCCAAAACCCTACATACGGCATCTGCGGGAAATCTACCGTAAGCTTACGGCAGCCTTTCGGAGATGAAATTGTAACGCTCCGCGGCATATCGGCAAATACTACCGCATCCTTTATAAAAAGGCTGTGGCTCAACGGCAGCCGATACCCGTCTTCCAGTTTATAAGGGATTCTAAAGCCGGTACAAAGTACGGATGAACTAAGTTCTACCAGACTTGGTTCACAGGGAAACGGAAATGAAATATCATAATCTTCAAATACCAGCCCCTGCTCTAAAGGCAGATTGAAGCCGGGATGTCCGCCCATAGCGCAATACATGGTTTCTGCCGAGCAATTATGTACCTGAAATTCTATGCCGAGCGTCCTTCCGGCTAATTTATATATGATAAAAAATTCAAAAGAATATGGAAACATGATCAGTGTTTCCTCAGTTTCCCGCAGACAGAAACAGCAGCTGTCAGAAGTCCTATATACAAGCTCCATTTCAGCATTCGGAAGAAAGCCGTGAATATTGATAGAATAGCGTATCCCATTCAAGGTATACATCTTTTGAAAAAGCCGCCCGACGAACGGGAATATATTGATCGCATGACGTCCCCAATAGGTGCGGTCTCCCTGCCAAAGGTATTCTGTTCCTGACTTGACGCCATAAATTGATAAAAGCTCACCTCCTAATGAATCTGCTGTTACAGATATCTGATCGTTTGAAATATTAATCATATAAGTCTCCATTCTTACGAAACCCACGGATATGGGCACAAGCTTTTTCTTATTACCTGCCGGGCGTGTAGATGCCTGCATCATTATAGGCAATAACGCTGAAGCCACGGATATACTTAAATTTACGCATATGCTTTGCTCCGCCGTTACCGCTTTCGTCTTCACTTTCATAATCATAGTTATCCGGATCCGCAAGAATTTCGTTCAATGTGTTCAAAATATCAACCATCAGGCTATTCTCCAGATTAACCATAAAATGACCGGGAAAGATATAATCAAATTCATCAAGACGGGCGCATAGTTTAATCAATTCATCCCTATATGCCTCCAATGTGCAATATTTTGCATAAGGATCCCCCGGCTTGCCCCCGGTACCGCAGCTTATGACGTCACTGCAGACGTCGTCTCCGGCAATCAAACGGCGGCCGGTACGGTCCAGAAACATGGCATGACCCGAATCATGCCCCGGCATCCAAATTAATTCAACCTCATATCCGCTGCCAAGTTCAAATACGTAATGATTCGAAACCGGAACCAGCTCATAATCCCAATACTCCGGTAAGTCCTCCCGATTGAAATTTAACCAGATATTACTGCCGTCTTTATTGAAAAGGTAATCCCAGGCATGTGGCTTGCATTTATTCCGAATACCCCAGGCAGCGTATTCATGGCAATAAACCTTATCAAACCGCACATTGCCTAAGCAATGATCCGGTCCGGAATGTGTATTGGCAGCAATGACAGGCATACCGCCGGTTATTTCATCAACGAGTGCTTTGGTATCACCAAGTCCGAAAGCAGTATCAATCAATAATGCTTTTTCAGGGCCTATGATAAGGTACATCCAGACATCTCCCATTCCATCGCAGTTATTAGAAAATAAGCCGTAAAAATTATCGCCAAACCGGTAAACTTCACAATATGGATTACATTCATAGATTTTCTGTGTTCTGTCTTTTTCCCGCAATTCTTTCATATATGCCCAGCTTATTGGATTCTGAAGCGGTCCCCACATAATGCGCTGCGCCTTATTATCTGTTTTGATTGGCCACATACAGCCTCTCATATAATTCCTTCTTTCACGTGACTTTATAATCATTCTTTATATGAAGCTCTTATTGCTGAAACAATTTCTTAAATTAGAACCTCAGATGATTAATCTCCTTGACACGGCAGCATGCCACATAATGCCCGGGGGTTACCATATCCAATTCCTGTGCGTAATCGCAGCTTTCCCCGGCATACGGACAGCGTGCAGCAAACCGGCATCCCGGTTTTGGATCAATAGGTGATACAATCTCTCCTTTAATAACAATCCGCTTGGCCGGGTTATGTATATCAACAGACGGAATCGCCGATAACAACGCTTTCGTATATGGATGCAGCTGGTTATTGAATAATTCCTCGGTTGAACATGTCTCAACAAGCTGTCCGAGATACATAACGCATATACTGTCGGATATATGACGGACTACCGATAGGTCATGGGTAACAAACATATAAGTCAATTTATACTGGTCCTGCAAATCCATTAACAAATTCAAAACCTGTGCCTGAATGGAGACATCAAGAGCGGATACCGGCTCATCGCATACGATAAATTTCGGATTTAAAGCAAGCGCACGTCCGATACCGACTCTCTGCCTTCTGCCGCCATCCATCTCATGGGGATATGCATTATATAAACGTGACTCGATGCCTACCATGTCCATCAGACGCTTGGCTTCCTTTTCCAATTCCACTCCTTTAAATCTGCCGGATAAAACCAGTGGTTCAACAATAGTATCACGTACTGACATGCGCGGATTTAAAGAGGAATAAGGATCCTGAAAGACGATCTGCATATTCTCACGAAGCCTGCTCAATTCATGCCCCTTAACATGAGTAACATCCTCCCCTTGAAACAAAACTTGTCCTTCCGTAGCTTCCTGCAGATGGATAACGGTACGTCCCAGTGTTGACTTTCCACAGCCGGATTCGCCAACTACACCCATGGTTTTACCCTCGTCCAGACTGAAAGAAACGTCATCAACAGCATGAACGACTCCCTTATTTGTAGAGAAATATTTTTTCAGATGCTTAACTTCAAGTAATGCAGCCATTTTTATACCTCCTGACATGGTGCTTTGATACAACGGCAAATATGGCCTGATTCTATTTCAGTCATTCCGACCGCTTCACTGCGGCAGGCTTCTGCCGCATGCGGACAACGGGGAGAAAAACTGCAGCCCATAGGCAGATCAGTCGGATCCGGCGGTAATCCCATAATAGGGGACAGACGTCTGGAACCTTTGCTCATACCCGGCAAGGCACTAAATAATCCGACCGTATAGGGATGCGCGGGATGATCAAACAAATCCTCCTTACTGCCGTACTCAATTACTTGTCCGGCATATACAACCGCAACAGTGTCACAGGTTTCCGCAACAACTCCCAAATCATGTGTTATCATAATCATGGAGGTATTGAGTTTTACCTTCAGGCTTTTAACCATTTCCAATACCTGCGCCTGTATGGTAACGTCTAACGCAGTAGTCGGTTCATCTGCAATTAACAGCTTCGGATCACAGGCCAATGCCATAGCGATAACTACCCGCTGCTTCATTCCGCCGGAAAACTGGTGAGGATACTCATTCGCACGATCCGGCGATATTCCCACCATTTTCAGCATCTCTTTGGCACGATTCAGAGCCTGGACTTTTGTTACTGCATTATGAAGCTTTACTACCTCCGCAATTTGATCAGCAACCGTTTTCACTGGATTTAAGGCTGTCATCGGGTCCTGAAAAATCATAGACAGCTTATGGCCCCGCAGTTTTCGCATCTCATGCTCCGGCAAACTTAATATTTCCTGTTCATCAAGCAGTACCTTCCCTGCGACCAGCTTCGTCGAATGATCCGGCAGAATGCGCATAAGAGCTTTGGCAATTGATGTTTTGCCCGCTCCCGTCTCACCGACAAGTCCAATCGTTTTCCCTTCGTCCAGAAAAAATGAAACACCGTTGACAGCGCGGACCGTCCTTCCTTCTGAACGATAATTGACAATCAAGTCTTGCACGGACAGAAAATGCTGAAATTCCTTCGTTTTATTCTCTATCATATTCTTTCCTGCCTTTCTTAATCTTTCAATTTCGGATCAAGTGCATCACGAATAGCGTCACCAATCAGATTAAAGCTTAAAACGCTCAACATAATAAAAACACCCGGAAACATGATCATATGCGGATACAGCCGGATATAGTTACGTGCCGATGCCAGCATAGCTCCCCACTCTGGAGCGGGAGGCTGAACACCCAATCCGATAAAGCTTAAGGAAGACGCCGCCAAGCCGGCGCCTGCAATTGACATTGATATCTCTACAATCAAAGGAGCAAAGGCATTCGGAATAACATGCCGGACAATAATACGTAATTTACTGCAATTAATAGAAGTTGCCGCCTCCACGAATTCCTGATTACGAATCGTCAATATATTAGCGCGCATCATTCGGGCAAAATGCGGAATGCCGGATATACCGAGAGCATAAATACACTTATCAAAGCCTGTGCCAAGAACGGCCGATATGGCTATAGCCAGCAGCAGCTGCGGAAATGCCGCCATAATATCCAAAAAGCGCATGACTGTCTGATCTACCACCCCTCCGAAATAACCGGCTGCTGCTCCCATGGCAATACCGAATAATGCTGACAGGAATACGGACAGAAAACCGACGCCCAGGGTATACCGCGCACCATACAGAATACGTGCGAGAATATCCCTGCCCAGTTCATCACAGCCGAAGGGATGCTTAAAACTGGGCAGTGCATACATTTCTGCCATACTGATCGTCTCATAATCATTTATTAATATAAACGGAGAAATAATGGATAATATGATCATTGCACCGATCAGAATTACACCGGTCAGAGCCAAAGGATTTTGGCATATTTTTTGCCATATGTAAAGAACAGAGCCTGCGCGGGCAAATCTCTTCGGCTTCTTCATTTTATTCTGATTTTTTATTGCTGCTTCAGACATCTGCTATCCCCCTTCTTCTTTTTGATTTTTTCTTACTTTGTCCTTCATACTGTGCTTTGATCCGCGGATCGACAAACGCATAGATCAAGTCAACCATCAGCATTACGGCACTGAATGTAAAGGCAATATAAAGAACGCTGCCTTGAACAGCATTGTAGTCACGATTATTAATACTATTAATTAAATAAGCACCGATACCCGGAATAGAAAAGATAGTTTCAATAACCATTGTTCCGCCCAGCTGACCGCCAAAACGTCCGCCGCAAATGGTAATAATAGGAATCAATGCATTGGGCAATGCATGCTGATAGACAACATCACGCTCCGCTACTCCCTTAGCACGTGCCGTATTGATATAATCCGCCCGGATTACTTCCAGCATACTGGAACGTGTCAATCGGGCAATTCCTGCGATACCGCCAAGCGCATTCGCCAGAACAGGCAATATGTAATATTGCCATCCCTTGTCACCGCTGGACGGCAGCCAGTCAAGTTTTAAAGCAAAAAGCAGCACCAGCATTAATGCCAGCCAAAAATTCGGCATTGAAACACCAATCATGGAGACAAACATCGAAGCACGATCCTCCGCTGTATTCGCATGAGTAGCAGCACGAATTCCGAGAGGAATACCGATCATCATAGATAACAGGATGCTGAATGCCGCCAGAGTTAACGTTTTGGGAAAACGGGACAATAGCTCGGATCCAACATCCGTACCATGGATATAGGAATTTCCAAAACTGCCGTGTAGGAATAATTTATTAAGAAATGAACCTAAACGAACGATATAGGGTTGGTTCAAGCCAAGCTGCTCCCGTACGTTTTCAACCTGAGTCTGGGTGGCTGCATTGCCCAGAATAATTTCAACCGGGTCACCGGGCACAAAGAACATCAGCGTAAAAATCAAAACTGCGACACCAACGAAGATTGGAATCATCAGTAATATCCGCTTTAATATATATCTACTCATCCTTAACTCCTTATCAGTAATAAGTTATTGGTGCATATGCGTTCCGTATCCGTCTGTGAGCGCATATGCACCACTGTAATTAATCCGCAAGAATCTTAGATTATGCTTTGTTTACTTATTAACAGACTGATAATCCGCTGAAACCTCTACGGTACCCGGAGTAACATTACCAAAACCGTCCTGATAAATATTCACAATATCCTCCTGGCCTACATAATAGATATAGTTCCAGAACATGCCAACCGCATACGCCTGATCCTTCAGATAATCATGGAAATCATCCAATGCCTCAGGGCTTGTGGTATCTGTGTAGGCCGCAGTTTCCAGCAATTCCTGTAATTTATCATCGTGTGTAAAACAAGCACTGCCATTTTCAAAGGAATTGGTATCGAA
Source organism: Bacillota bacterium (assembly GCA_023424995.1). Classification (GTDB taxonomy): domain Bacteria; phylum Bacillota; class Clostridia; order Lachnospirales; family Lachnospiraceae; genus Mobilitalea. Next base: position 38,229 of record JAFADH010000046.1, read on the forward strand.
TACATTCTGCCATACCGTAGTAACATAGTCTGTGGTGGCTTTTGAATCAACGATGATATCCCACTTTGTATTATCATACTTATACGAATTAAATAAAGCCTGATCAAATGGAGTTAATTGAACAGTGATACCAAGCTGTGACAGATAATTTTGAACAACTGTCAGTCCGGCAGTTGCAGCAGTGCTGTTCTGATACATCAGCCGGATAGTAAAACCGCCCTCCGGATAGCCGGCCTCTGCCATTAACGCTTTCGCTTTATCAAAATCATAATCATAATAATCCTCGTTCAGCCATTCATCATTAAAATCACTTGCCACATCAGGTGAAAAGTCATGACAGACAAAACCATTACTTGCAGTATTACCGTAAGCCAGACGAACCGCTTCAAAATCGGTTCCGTATAAAACAGCTTGCCGTAATGCCTTATTATCTGCAAAAACGCTATTATCATTATTAAACATGAAAACATACATACGTCCGTTTTCATCGGGATACACATTATAACCGGGCTTCGGAGTTCCGTCATCGTTCATAAAGGAACCGATCTCAAAGGCCGGAACATTCTGAACCAGATCTGCCTCACCGCTCTGCAGGGCAATAACACGAATGGATGACTCGGTTATAACATTCAATGTGATCTTATCAAAGGTCTGCTTGTCATAATAGCAACGCAGGGCTTCATCCGTCTGCCAATAATTCGTGTCTTTTTCAAGAGTAGTATGGCTGCCGACAACCGTCTCAACCAGCTTATAAGCACCTGTTGTTGCAGGCGCAGACGTCTTGTCCGAATCAGATGCAGCAGAGAACCAAGCCTCACTGATTACCGGAACTGTAGTCAGGCACCATTCCATCGCTCCCTTGGATGCTGAAATCAATGTAATACGTAATGTATAATCCCCCGTTGCTTCGATTCCTTCCAAATAGCCGCGGAGTTTTTCCATAGTACCGCTCGCTAAAGCCTGTTCATAACTGTAAACCACATCAGATGCCTTAATCGGATTTCCTTTTGAGTCATGGATATAATCATAAATCTCAACGTCAGCCGTAACAGGATCAATTACTGTAACCGTTTTTGCCATTTGTCCTCTCAGTTCTTCTACGCTGGCTCCCAGCCCGAGACTGGCACATAAACAACCATACATCATTCTATATGTATGATGCCTGCCGCCTGAGTCGCCTCCGAACGGTGATAAATCACCAACATCACTGCTCAATACAAAAGATAGCTCCCTGGGCTCATTCCCCGTATCGGAACCTGCGGCTGCATCTGTATCTGCCTTCTTTGTGTCCGGTTCGGTGTTCTCATTTGCACATCCTGTAAGCATGGACGCAAACAGGCCAATCACTAAAGCAATCGAACATAATTTGCACAGAGCGTGATTGAATTTGATTTTCATAATTTTTTTCCTCCTCGTTATTAAATTAGAATTGCATTTTTGCTTAACATTCGACTTTTTTCACTTCTTTTTTAGCCAAATTCATTATATCCAAATTTATTATTACGATCAATTCAGTTTCGGAATTAGTAATTATTTTCAAATCGAATAATGTTATTGGTCAATAATTATGCATATTTTACTAAAAGTTCAAAAACTACAGTTTGGATTATTATTACTTTGAAAATAATACAAATATATAAAATACCGGTAAAAAATACTCCGCTCGCAGTAGACAGTTTGACGCTTAAACTGTTTATTACAAGAGGAGCTTTTCAATCCTTATTCCGTATTGCATTAAATCCAAAAAAAGAGTGTGCTTAAAATAACGCCAAGCAAAAAACAGATAAAAGCTGTCACAATTCCCGGCCAAAGTAGTCTTATATTATGTTCTCTCAAAGATTTGTAATCATAGTAATTAACAAAACTCTCATCTTTTTTATGGCTTAATAAAAAACGGGAAAGATGAAGGGAATACGCGATCCAGTCTGCATAGCCACTCCTGTCCAGCCATAAAACACCTGTGATTTCCAGCAGAATCACGGATGATATCACAAAAGCATCTCCCCAGATCCGCATTATACCGGCAATATTCATTGGAGAAAATCCTTGATGCAAAACAACATAAAGCAGTACCAGAGCCATACATCCCAACAAATACCTCCGAAAAGTAACAATAATCTGATATCGCTTATGCTTCATTTAAAATCGGCCCTCCGACAAAGCTTTCTAAGTTATCCTTCAGGTATTCAATAAAGAAATTCTGCTGTTTCGTATATATGGTATCTTTCTTGTCGAGGATAACAACAGGAAATGACGGAATACCTTCCAGTTTTAAGACTGCATAATTATTGGGCTTAAAAACACTGATATCCCGGCCGCAATATATACTGATGCCTTGATTATATGAAACCTTATGCAGGACCTCCTCGCGGGTAATGGTTTCACATCTCCTCGGAAATATATTAAGAGGTTTAAAATGATAGGTCTCTGACAATGCCGATAATATGGAACGTGAAAACGGACTTTCGATAAAGGTTTGTCCGTCCAATTCCGAAATCGGAATGCCGGAATACTTCGATAAGCGGTTCTCCGTCGAAACAAGTACATATAGTTCATCGTTATACAGATGGGTAACCTTCAGCTGATGCGGAACACATAAGGGAAGATGTGTAATAGCCAGGTCGTAGTCCTGGTTCATAACGGCATCGACCGCTCTTCCATAATCTGAACTGAATTCACTGACAACCTTTATATCCGGATGCTTTACTTCCAATATATTAAGTGCATTGCGAATGGCATAGGAATTCGGTACAATATAACAATGAATCGTTTTATTCTCACGATAATCAGCCAGATCCTTCAATGTCTGCTTATAAAGCGGTTCAATCTGCTTAAGTCTCTCATATAAAAAGCTGCCGGCCGGTGTAAGCAGGATCGGATGACGGCTTCGGTCAAACAGGGTAACTTGTAATTCCTGCTCCATGCTGATAATTGCTTTGGAAAGTGAGGACTGTGAAATAAAATTCAACTCTGCAGCTTCTGAGAAATTTAAACATTCCACAACAGAAATAAAGTATCTTATCGATGTTGTATTCATACGCGCTCCAATCCCTATCCCTATTTCAAAACACTAACAAAATATCATTTTATATCCTGAAGAGATAAGCTTATTCTAAATGTTTTTTGGATACAGCCCATTCATTGTATAAGCCAGTGTACTGAAGCCTTTGATATATTTGAACCGGCGTTCAACAGGCTGTCCTCCGTTAGGTGAAATTCCGGTGTAGACAAAATCATAATCATCCGGATCAGCAAGAATTGCATCACAGGTTGCCAATTCTTCCACCAATACACTATTTTCAAGATTAATCATAAAGTGGCTCGGAAATACATAGTCAAACTCATCTATTCTTGCAACAAGCCTGGCCAGATTATCCCGAAAGACAGTCAGATTCTGGTACTGTCCGTTAATCGAACCCGGCCGGGGGCCTCCTGCCACACCGGAAACATCACTGCAGAGATCATCCCCCGGAAAAATAATACGGTTTTTTTTGTCAAGATAAGCAGCCATTCCCGGAGCATGCCCGCCCAGCCATATAAGTTCGATTTCGTAATCATCACCGAGGTTGAAGGTATACCCGTCCGGTACACCAATAACTTCGTAATTTTTCCACACAGGTAAATCGTTGCGGTCAAAATCCAACCAGATATTATTACCGTCCCGGTCAAACAAATAATCCCAGATATGTTCCGTTTGTGTTTCTATTATCGGCGCTTCATATTCATGGCAGTAAACACGATCAAAACGGCAATTGCCATAAGCATGATCAAAATGACTGTGTGTATTAACTACGATTAACGGCTTACCTCCGGTGATTTGATCAGCTAATGTCTTGATGTCGCCAAGTCCGAAGGCCGTATCAATCAGAAATGCCTTTTCAGGACCTACGATTAAGAACATCCATACGTCACCTGCACCGTCGCAGTTCTGATTAAATAAACCGTACAGATTGTCACGGAATTGATATACTTCTATATACGGATTACAGTCATAAATTACTTTTGTTTTGTCTTTTTCACGTAATTGTTTCATATACGCCCAGCTGATTTGATTCTGAGGAGACCCCCACTTGAGTCTTTTCGCTTTACTTCCGCCATTGATCGGCCACATTTGTCCTGTCATTGATAAACCTCCATTTTTGATATTAAGTTTGTAAACTATCGAGTATATAATACATAAATATAAGGGTACACATGTTATATTAAGCACAGGCGTCTGAAGGTTAAATAACTTGTGCAACTTTTTCTTGTATGATAAAATTACATTGTAATTTATGTGATCATTGGGTATCGTCATCCGGGAGGATTTATGAATATAACGTCAATAAGGTACTTTATTTCTGTTGTGGAATGCTTAAATTTTTCAGAAGCCGCAGAAAAAAATTACATTTCACAGTCCTCACTTTCCAAAGCAATTATCAGCATGGAGCAGGAGCTGCAGGTTACCCTGTTTGACCGGAGCCGTCATCCGATCCTGCTTACGTCGGCCGGCAGTTTTTTATATGAGAGGTTTAAGCAGATTGAACCGCTTTATGTGCAGACCCTGAAGGACCTGGCTGATTATCGCGAAAATAAAACGATCCATTGCTTTGCCGTACCCAATTCCTATGCCATTCGCAATGCATTTCATATATTCGGGATAAAAAATCCCGATATAAAGCTGATCAGTGAGTTTAGCTCAGATTATGAAAGCGCAGTCGATGCTGTTATGAGCCAGGACTTTGATTTGGCTATTACGCATCTTCCCTTATGTGTTCCGCATGAGCTGAAGGTCACCCATCTGTATGACGATGAATTATATGTACTTGTTTCCACAGAGAATCCCCTCTCGAAGCATTCCAGTATTCCGATTTCGGAATTGGACGGACAAACCTTTATCGAAAGTCCATTTTCACGTTCCATATTACTGACATTATCAAAAGCCTACCATTTCAAACCTCATAAGATTTTGCCCAAGAAAGATGATACTATCACCCGCGAGGAGGTCTTGCATAAAGTTTCGTTTAATCAGGGTATCAGCGTATATTGCGGCCGCGACATCAGCGTCTTTAAACCAAATAATTATGTAGCACTAAAACTGGAAGAGGTTCCTCCATTTCCTGTTGTTATCCTCGATATGAAAGAAAAAAATTATACGAAGCAGCAGGATTGCTTTATTCGATACTTAAAAGACAATTTAGAAAGCTTTGTCGGAGAACTGATTCTATAGAATTTAAGTGAATTATATATTATCGGAGATCATTACTCAATTCCAAATAAAGAATTATAATATTCCAAAATTGAATAAACCATGCGGAATCTCACACGGGCTATATTATAATATGTAAGCGGCAGATGTTCCACTGCTTATAATCCGCTGTCACAAAGTAGTAAATTTTTATTTGTTGACTTCATAAAAACCTCCCATCTGATTACTTGATTCAAGTATATCAAATGAGAGGCTTATTTTTATAACGGTAGGTGATCTGTAATCTATTAGTTATATGCTTCTTTATATTTCTACAAAATCATCTAATATCCTGTTGCTGATTTAGTTGTAATGACATCCAATTAACTTGTTTTACCAATAGTTATTATAACTTCAAATTCACAAAGCTATTCTTAATTTCTCTAGCACTTCTATATCGGCCGGTAACCATTCCACGGTATCAAGTTTATCTTTAGTAAGCCATTTTGCTGCTTGATGTTCCATTAGCGTCAGGTCACCATCAGCAATCTCACATATAAAGCAGTGCATAGTAAGATGAAATTGAGGGTAGTCATACTCAACTGTTAATAGATAGTCCTTGACCGTAATATCAACATCAAGCTCTTCCTTAATTTCACGCATTAAAGCCGCTTCTCTTGTCTCTCCGGCTTCCATCTTCCCACCGGGAAATTCCCATCCGTCCTTAAAGTCACCATAACCACGCTGTGTTGCAAAAATCCTATTGTCATCAATGATGATAGCTGCTACTATTTCGATTGATTTCATCTCTTTCTCCTTCTATGCAGTTAACTTTTGAAAGATTATTTTGTTATATACTCATAGCACATTGGCATTCTGTTTCTCTCAATAAAAATACTATTTTACTTCTTTACCTGTATCAACTATTATATTATAACTATAAATTAAAAACAAATACGATCAAATAATATATGTGAATTATTTTATCTTTGCACCATCTATTTTATTTGCATCTTTTTTCTTACTCATTTTACTATATCATTAAATAATTTATCTCAAGACACCATGAAACCGTCTTCTCCCATCCATAAATCAGTTTCTGTCATATTTTAGAATACCATATCATAAGCATCATTTGAAGTTTTACCCATTGCTTTTAGAAATAGGTATTTAGACCTTGTGAATATAATATTATTACAGAGAACACATTACAACTTTAGGTATCCGATAAAAAGAATTCATGAAAGGCACTTGTTTTTTAATCCTATTGACATAAATATTTTAATCAATTGGAAATAAATTAATCTAAAAAGCTCACAGCACGGAATTATTTCCATTGCTGTAAGCTTTTTAATTAAGCTATTTTAATATTATTTATCTTAAACATATTCTAATGTTTATACTTGTGATAAATTTGAATACCGGAAATGATTAACCAGAAAAATAATATTGTAATTACAGTAGAAAATGAAATCATCCTATAGTATAAACTCTCTCCTTCTGCTTTAATAAAGCCTGACGTGTCATAAATCGGATTATTAGTCCACCAAATCATTATTATTATGAAAGCAATCAATACGGACAAAAAATTAAAATGTAATGATATATGTAAAAACAGCAAATGATTTAATGCTTTATTTAGTAGAAACAGTACTACTGACAGCACTGCTGCAGGAATGAAAAAGACTGTGAATATATCATTAAAACCTGCCTTCTGTGAATATTCATTAAATAATTTTTCTATTCCCATAACAAATAATAAATTGATCAGTGTTCTTAACAAGAATATCAGTATATTCTTCATGCATACTCCTTTTTCTCAGAAGCATATAATCATTACTTCAATGACTATATGCTTCTGAGCGATAATTGTTAACAGATATTTCATTAGTTGGTCATTATCTGTTTTAATATTATATTATCCGGCTCAGTTAAAACGTTGCCGGGTACCATATATAATCCTAATCTTAATTCTTCTCCCGGCATAATATTTGCATTATAACCCATGTTTTTTACAACATAATGATCACCATCGCGGCTGACTATCTCAGCCGTATAGAAATTTTGAATATTATAAGGAAAGTCAAACTCTAAGATCCAGTCTTCTATCACATTGTCTGATATGTTTTTTATAATAATTTCACCTGTGCACGCTGTACTCCAATCACTGGTAATTTTATAGCCGAATAAATAATCTTTGGAATCTACTGTTACTTCCTGCCTATGCATATAATAATTTTCCGGCAATGTTATCTGCCCGGATGATGCGGCGGTAAAACCAAAGCTTACACTTTCTCCCGGTGCAATATCCTGATTGTAATAGGAATTTTTAATGATATAATTCTCACCCTGATGCTCTGCTATTGTGCCATTCCATATGTTGATTATTTCGTGCGGCATGGTAAAGCCCAAAGACCAGTTGTCAATAACCCTGTCACTGACATTTTTTATGGTTACGGCAGCATTAAATGCACCCGGCCATTGATCTGCTACTTCGCATGTTACTTCATAATTATTGAACACTTCTTCTATTTCATTCTCTAAATCAGTTCCTTCATAGACCTTGGTCGGTGAGATTATCTCATCAATTGTCCCGTCTCCGTCACTGTCAAGATTTAACCGGATGCCTCCCTCAATATTTGTGTCCGTATATATTTTTGTTGTGTCTGTAATCGGTACATTATCAAAGAAGACTCTTACCGTTTCGTATCCTGCGTCAAACAAGGAAACAGTGTAATCCATGGTTCCGTCATCCGTCCCTGTTAATAATAACTCATGCTCCATGTATTCCATATATCCGATCTTAATATCGTTATCCGCACCAAGCACATAGAAAGAACCGCGGTCTGAATCCCGGTTATAAATGAGATCTTCGCTTACATATGCCCAAGGCTCGTCTTGACCGTAATCAATCATAGATAAGGTGACCGGACACTCAATCCTGATTTTAATCTTTTTTGAGGTGCCGGAAAACCAACCCTTACCATTGATCTTCTCCGGCTGGATAGTGGTTATTTTCTCCCTGTTATATGTATTGGCATTATCATTAATAATGTTACTTACCAGATTCAACACATCCGTATTTTCTACTAATCCGGTATGATCTTCCATTATATAATAGGTCCGTCCTTCCGGAGCTAAACCGCCTATATTTGCACTGATCAGAGGAACGGTACCATCACCGCCGTTTAAGATGGTCAGATCCTTGCACTTATTGAAAGTACCATCCTTATTGAATTCTTCCCTGACCTCCATGATAGTATCCTCAGCATATCCAATGATCAGATAGGCATCCACCGTGCTGATAATATGCGTCGTATCATTTATGAACAAGTCATCTGCAAAGTCTATGGCGTCCTGCAGCATTGGTTTTTTTGTTACATTATCTGATTTTACGGCCCAGTCTCTTGAACTGAGAAGCTCAGTCGTTTTGTCATAATTCAGTTTTTCTCTACTGGCAGCTCCCCAAAAGCCATTATTGTTATAATATTCGACATATGTGGTATTATTAAGATCAAAATATTGCTCTGAAGGCAGCAATTGATAAATCCCCGGAATATTATTTACTACTGCCTTTAAAGGACCCGCCATGACAGTATCAGCCGGAAAGCCCAGGAAGTTACCGTTCTCCATAACGGATAACGCTTTAGGGGCACCCAGGTACGGTGTGCCAAGCGTGATCAGCTTATCTACTTTATTCCGGTTAGCCTCGCTTCTGTTAAGATATTCTGAAGCCACCAGTCCGCCCATGCTGTGACAAACAAGCACAATCTCCGTATATGCTTTTTCATTAATGAAATCCTCCAGCTCTCTTGCTGTATTTCTGTTGTCTAATCGCCAGTCATATACAAAGAATTCCACGTCATAGCCTTCCGACCCAAAGTTATCTTTAAGATATTTCACCATCTCTGAGTAGGTCCCCTGAGCACCTGCCTGATCTGCTTTCGGTGATATGCTGACACGGGATTTTCCTTCTTCATCGCATAAAAGCATCAAGGTCTCAGCCTTAGCCTGATCCAGATGCAATATAGTGTGTAAATCTCCAAGGGATGATGAGTATGGCTCCCATAACTGGTAATCCGCATCAAAAGTAAAATGGAATTTCTTCTTCTGATATCCCTCCTCCAGATAGACCAAATAATCTTCCGTATGAATCTGATTATTTGTTTCCAGCCTGCTGCCTGCTATCCCGGGTATAACTATAATGCCTTTTATTTCAATTCCCGGTATTACCAGTTCTTTCCTTAGTGTTTTGGCTAAGCAATTATCGGCTGATACTGTTATGGAATAAGAGACATTCCTGTCTGAACCGGCTTTCTCTTTTACATATACTTTTTTCTCGACTTTTTTCAGATCTCCTACCGCAATATCCCCCAGTGGGACAGATAATGAATCACCGGGCTGAAGCCTCAGGTCTGTCGGTAAGGAGATATTGCAGACTGCGTTGACCGCAGCTGCATCTCCCGTATTCTGAATATATGCGGTTATTAAATAAGGAACATAATCCTTTGCTGCGCTGTCAACCTGGATCATTGAATCAGCCGCAACAGTTACAGACAGCGGAGGCCTTAAATCCTGCAATAATTCACTCAGCCCATATCTCGTCACATAGGTTTCTTCCATACCCGGTGCCAGATATCTCTCCCAGATAATGCTGACTGCACTGTCCCCGTTCGAACTGCCGGGTGATACAATATAATTCCATCTGTTGCTGTATACATTTCTCCAATTGGTAAACTGAACCTTTGCAGGCCTTATGGCTCCGGATATGAAATTGCCGTAAGAAACTACATTGGGGCTTGCCAGGCTGTCAAATGCCTGCCAGTATTGGGGGATATCATCACCTGCAAATTCCGTCTCTCTGGTTACATCTCCTACACCGGGTACTCGAAACGGTGCGGCATCATTACTGCCCAACATGGTATCCATCATGATGCGCAGACCTATGCCGGATATACTTGTTCCTTCATTTTTAAAGATATATTTAATTTCTACTACATCATCCCGTTTGGTGGAGCTGTTTGTAGCCAGGCTGATGACTTGTTTTACTCTGACATTATCAAATCCGGCTTCAGAAATATTTGAGTTTC
>JAFADH010000157.1 GCA_023424995.1 Bacillota bacterium
AATTCTGGTATTATACAATGGAAAGTGTACTTTACATTGTATAAAGGAGACCATTGATGTGAAAAACAAGCTGGAGGAAATCAGAAAATTCAGGGGTATTCGGCAGGAGCAGCTGGCGGAGGCCTTGCATGTTTCCCGTCAGACCATCGGATCGCTGGAAAATGGAAGATACAACCCGTCAATTCTCCTGGCATTTAAAATTGCACGCTATTTCAACCTGACTATTGAGGATATTTTTATCTATGAGGAGGAAGCCGAACAGTGAAAAAACGAATACTGATTTATATTTTGCTTTTGTCGGCGGGTGCGCTTCTTCTGCTGTTGGGATTATTTGCGGAGAGACCGGTATTGTCCGGCATTCTGACCGGAGTGGGAACGATCGTATTGGGATTTTCGGCGGCTAAGGCCGTTCCGTTGCTGATGGAAAAGAAAGCCGGAGTAAAAAACGATAAAATCGAATGGGAGGATGAACGCAATACAGCCATAAGGGAAAAGGCTTCCTGGTATGCGGGCCTGATACTGATCGCTGCCATGAGCGTCAGTTCTCTAATTTTGGCGCTGACCCAGCGGATTTTGGGCGCATGTGTCATTGCCGGTCTTCTTCTGTTGTATTCATTCAGTATCATGATTTTATCAGCCTATTTTAACAGAAAGCTATAACGTTTGTGGGAGGTGATGATATGTCCAAAAAGAATCAAACCGTAAAATCCATGCTGCCGGCACTTGGAATTGTATTCGGCACTGGAGCAGGAATCTTGATTTCAGTGCTGTATGTATTTCCTTTATGGGGCGGCGTTGCCGGAGGTGCGGCGGCAGGCCTTCTGATCGGAATGATTGCATCCAATCTTTTCGGAAAGAGAAATGGAACAAAGGATGGCGATTAGTGTGAAACGATATCTGTGCTTAACAGATGTGACAGAAGCAGGTGATAATTCTGCGGCTTACTTATACAAAGGAAAAGAGCACGGACAGGCTGTGAAAAAACTCGGTTTTCATTTTACAAAAGCCCTTATTTATAGGAACTCTCATAATTGAAGTCAAAATACTGAGTTTTTCCACAGCCTGTGGATGATTGGATTGTTTTTACAAATAGAACCTGCGGCACTTTCAAATATCTGTTTTATCAATTGTATTTAATTCGTCTGTATCCTCTTTTTGAAGAAGCTTTAATATCACATCCAGTTTTTCATGGTTTTGTTTTGTGATCCGATTGGTCTCGGCGATCAGGTGAATGACATAGAACACCAATATAATAAGTGATATTGCTATCAGACCGATAATTCCACTCATAGAGGCTCCTCCTAAAAGATATCTATTCCCCGATATCCGACTTCACTTCATTCCATTTATCAATGTATAATGCTTCAATATCCTCGCCCAGATAACGGAAGGTGGTGCACCTGTCCAGGGTTGCCTGGTCGGGGAAGGCTATGGAGCTGTTCTTGATATCAGGATCGGTGATCATATCTCTGGCTATTTTATTTGGAGTGGAATATGTGATGTATTCAAAGTTCTTAAGAGCAACATCACCGTCGCATATATAGTTGATGAATTTCTCGGCATTTTCTTTGTTCCTGCTGTTCTTTGGGATTACCCAGCCGTCAATCCATACATTGGAGCCTTCCTTGGGTACTACATACTCAAGGTCGGAATTCTCGCGCTTGGTATAGATGGCTTCTCCGGAATAGATAACACCGAGAGCCGCCTCTCCGCCTATCATCTTATCACGCACCTGGTCCACCACATAAGCCTGAACCAGCGGATACTGTGTTCTCAGCAAATCTCTGGCCTCGTCCAGCTGTGTCTCGTCGGTGGAATTAATATCATATCCCAAATACCGGAGAGCAATACCGAAAGCATCACGCACACTGTCGATCATTAAGATGTCACCGGAATATTTCTCATCAAAGATTGCACTCCAGCTGTCAATAGGCTCGTCTACCATAGTCGTGTTATATAAGATACCGACGGTTCCCCAGCAGTAGGGTACACTGTATCTGTTCCCGGGATCAAAGCTCTGTGCGCTTTTCAGATAGGCGTCATCGATATTTGAGATATTCGGTACATTATCAAAGTTAATCTCAGCCAGCAGATCCTCGTCGATCATCTTCTGGATCATGTAGTCAGAGGGACATACTACATCGTATTGAACGGCATTCGCTTTGACCTTCGCATACATGTCTTCATTCATCTCGAACTCCTCATACACGACTTCGATTCCGGTCTCCTCTGTAAACATATCGCGAACCTCGGGATCAATATATTCACCCCAGTTGTAGACATAGACCTTCTCGCCGCTGCCCTTGCTGCAGCCTGCCAGGATTCCTGCAGCCGCAATGAGAGCGGCAGCTAACAAAATAAATTTTTTCATAAATTCCTCCTTTTATTACTTGTAGTGTATCACAAAGCACAGCTGCTGATACTATGCCTTCTATTTCTCATACTTTTCTTACAAGGGCTTGTTTTCCTGCATTCCTGCGGTTGATAAAGATAAGCAGCAGCAGAACGGTTACAAACATCAGGGTGGAGAGTGCATACATCTCCGGCTTAATACCCTTGCGGACTTCGGTATAAATCTTTGTGGACAGTGTATTAATCTCGGGACCCTTTGTAAAATAAGTAATTACGAAGTCATCCAGCGACATGGTAAATGCCAGGAAATAGCCGGATAATACTCCCGGAAAGATATCCGGAAGGATTACCTTGACAAAAGCATATACCGGTGATGCCCCCAGGTCCAGGGCGGCTTCAAAGGTATGAGGACTTAATTGCTTCAGCTTCGGCATGACGCTCAGGATGACGTACGGAATGTTGAAGGTAATGTGGGCAAGCAGGACGCTGGTAAAGCCCAGGGTATAATTTAAGGCCACGAAAATCAGCATCAGGGATATGCCGGTTACGATATCCGCATTCAGCATGGGGATATTGGTAATTCCCATTAAGATGGTACGGGGAGTCCTCTTCATGCTGTTAATGGCAATAGCAGCCGCAGTTCCTATGATAGTCGCGATCAAAGCAGAGGTGAAAGCGATGATCAGGGTTGTCGATAAGGCTGACATAATGTCGTCGTTCCGGAACAACCTGAGGTACCAGTCGAAGGTAAAGCCGCCCCATTTTGCTCTGGATTTGGACTTGTTGAAGGATAATACGATCAGGATGATAATCGGGGCATACAAAAACAGCAGGATAATTCCGATGTATAAGCGGTCAAATATTTTTCTTACCATAAGTCGCTGCCCTCCTTATCATATTTTGACAGGATTGCCATGCTGAACAGGACGAATATCATCAGTACCAGGGATAAGCCGGAACCGGAATGCCAGTTCCCCAGCCGGAACTGCTGCTCTATGACATTTCCGATCAATACGATTTTACTGCCACCAAGGATGGTGGAGATGACGAAGGTGGTCAGGGAGGGGACGAATACCATGGTAATTCCGCTGATCACACCCGGCACGCTTAAGGGGAATATGATCTTGCGGAAGGTCTGGCTGCTGTTGGCTCCCAGGTCTCTGGCGGCATTCACCACATCGGGATCGATCTTGATCAGCACATTATATATGGGCAGTATCATAAAGGGCAGAAAATTATAAACCATGCCAAGTATGATGGCGGCCGGTGTATTAATTATATTCAGTGCCGGCAGATGCAGAAAGCTTAGGATACTGTTCAGTACCCCGGACCGCTCCAATATATTCTGCCAGGCGATGGTGCGCAGCAGGAAATTCATCCACATGGGAAGAATGATGATCAGTACGGTAAAGCTGTTGCTCTGCATCTTGGATTTGTTCAGGATGAGTGCCAGGGGATAAGCCAGTATCAGGCAGATGACCGTACTGATGACGGATAACCACAGGGCCAGGAGCAGGGCCTTCTGATTGATGGGGTCGGCGATCAATGCAATGTTGGAGAAGGTGAGGCCTGCTTCCCTGGAGGTTATGCCGTAATAAAGCACCATGATCAACGGTACGAGGATAAACCCTGCCATCCAGATAATATAGGGAAAGGAAAGCCACTTCACACTGAACATGCCGTGGGGAACCTGAAGTCCGGCAGCTTCGGATTTTTCCTGCCGGTGTTTTGTACTATTATTCATAACCAAAGAATATCAACTCCATTCTATTCTTCTATTACAACAGCCTGTTCATCCTCAGATTCCGGCTTTTTCATAATCTGTATATTATAAGGGTCGACCTTGATCCCGACTTCACTTCCCACCGGGGATAAATCGGTGGAATGCACCAGCCACTCCCTGCCGTTCGCCAGGACCTCCATCTCATAATGAACTCCCTTGAACAGGAGGGATGTGACCTTTCCTGTGATGATGCCTTCCTCCGGCACCACAAGATCCACATCCTCCGGGCGGATCACAACGTCCACGGGCTGGTTTTTGCCGAAGCCGATATCCACACAGGGGAATTTGGCGCCCAGGATATCAACCAGCCTGTCCTCCACCATAGTGGAAGGAATGATATTGCTGTCTCCGATGAAATCGGCCACAAATGCATTCTCCGGTTCATTGTATATCTTCTCGGGAGTGCCGATCTGCTGGATGTATCCCTGATTCATTACAACGATGGTATCCGACATGGTAAGGGCTTCCTCCTGGTCATGGGTCACATAGACGAAGGTAATGCCCAGCTCATTCTTAAGCCGGATCAATTCATATTGCATATCCTGCCTTAACTTTAAGTCCAGGGCTCCCAGGGGCTCATCCAAAAGGAGCACCTTGGGCTCGTTCACGATTGCCCGTGCGATAGCGATACGCTGCTGCTGTCCGCCGCTTAAGGAATCCGGCATACGGTTCTCGAAGCCGTCAAGGTTAACCAGCTTTAGAGCATACTTGATCTTATCCTGTATATATGTCTTGCTTTTCCTCTTGATCTTTAGCCCGAATGCAATATTTTCAGCAATTGTCATATGAGTGAAAAGAGCGTATTTTTGGAATACGGTATTTAGTTGCCGTTCGTTGGGAGGAAGCTTGGTGATATCCTGTCCTTTGAAGATGACCTTCCCTTTCCCCGGGGTTTCAAAGCCTCCGATGATACGAAGCGTAGTTGTCTTGCCGCAGCCCGAAGGCCCCAGAAGGGTTACGAATTCATTTTCACGGATATATAGATTCAAATCGTCCAGAACAACATTATCACCGAACGACTTGGTGATACCTATCAGGTTAATTAATTTGTTATCAGTCACTTTGATTCCTCCTATGTTTAAAAGCTGGGCGGGGTTGATACCCATAGAAGAGTTGCGCCGGTTTTCTCGGAAGCAGTGATATAATGCTGTTTATTTGCCGTAAAATAAAAGGATTCTCCCTTTTTTACCTTATAGGTCCGGCTGCCGATATGCAGCACAATACTGCCGTTTAGGATATAGCCGAATTCCTCCCCCTCATGGGGGTTATCGGGATACGTGGAACCGCCTGCATCCAGCGTAAGCAGAATGGGCTCCATGATATTCTTCTGGGCATTGGGAATAATCCACTTAACTTCGTTTTTTAATTCGGTATCATATTTTTCAAAATAATCGGTTTTCTTAAATACGACCTGTTCGGCGGTGGTTCCGCTGAAGAATTCCTCCAGATTTGTTCCGAGGCATTGAAGAATATCAACCAGGGTCGCTATGGAGGGAGAAGTCAGATCGCGCTCCAACTGGGAGATAAAGCCTTTGGACAATTCCGCCCGGTCAGCTAACTCCTCTTGGGTAAGACTTTTCTGGATACGTAATTCTTTGATCTTGGAACCGATATTCATAACATAATTCCTCTCAAATTCTTAATAAGAATAAACAAAAAGTTTAGTTATGCTAAACTACAACAATAACAATTATACTTTGTAAATTTCTAATGTCAATAGCTCATCCTGTATTTGTATGAAAAATATTCAGTCATTATTTCCGGTACAATATGTTCTGAATAACCGGCCTGAAAATGCAGGATATATTCTTGACGGGTGATATTCAAAAACACAGGTGCAGTGAGGCTGCACGAGGCTTTTTGGCAAAAAAAGAGCAACGCAGGATTACGTTGCCCTTGAATATTGCGGTTTATGATCTGTAAAAATCCTTGATTTTACCCATCTGTGAAGTCATGCCCCGGAATAACTGGTCTACCAGGGTGACAGCCACCATGGATTCCACTACAACTACGGCTCTTGGTACGATGACGGGGTCGTGACGGCCGCCGATCTGTATCTCGATATTCTCGTTATTTTTATTAACCGTATTCTGTGGCCGGGAGATGGAAGCAGTCGGTTTCACGGCGGCCCGGAGGATGATTTGGGAACCGTCGCTTATACCTCCCAGGATACCGCCTGCATGATTGCTCTGTTTGGAAATTCCCCGGCTCCTGTCATAGAAAAAGGGATCATTATTCTCTGCGCCCGTAAGGTTTGCTGCCTGAAAACCCTCTCCAATCTCTACGCCCTTGATCGCACCGATTGACATGACTGCTCTGGCAAGGGAGGCATCCAGTTTGTCAAAAACGGGCTCGCCGATCCCGGCAGGCATACCGGATACGATGCATTCGATGATCCCGCCTACAGAATTATGCTCCTGCATCTTCTGCTCCAGATATTCCTCCGCTTTAAGGGAGGCCTCAAGATCCGGCATGTAAAAAGGGCTTAAGTGGGATTGCTCCGGATTGGATTTGTCGTAATTGATTGATATGGGACCGATGGATTTGGTATATGCCCGTACTTTGATACCCAGCTCCTCCAGGATGGCGCCGGCAATCGCTCCGGCAGCGACCCGTCCGGTGGTCTCACGTCCGGAGGAACGGCCGCCTCCCCGGTAATCACGAAAGCCGTATTTTTGGTCGAAAGTATAATCGGCATGTCCGGGACGATAGTAGGAAGCAATCTCGGAATAGTCGGCGGAACGCTGGTTTTCATTAAAAACAGCAAGGGATATGGGGGCGCCGGTAGTTCTTCCTTCAAATACTCCGGATAGAATAGTGACCTTATCCCCCTCCGTTCTCGGGGTCGCATATCTGGTTTGTCCGGGCTTGCGCCGGTTCAGATGCTTCTGTATCAGCTCTTCATTCAGCAATAAGCCGGAGGGACAGCCGTCCACCACGACTCCGATGCCTTTGCCATGAGACTCTCCCCAGGTTGTCATAGTGAATATTGTTCCATATACGGATCCTGACATAGTAATTACCTTGCCTTTCGTTAAAGTTATCAATAGTATAATGGAAAAGGAAATCAGTTGCAATCACCAAAAGACATTATTCGTAAATTGTGAAAGGAAGGGTTGCAAAATCCTCGT
>JAFADH010000164.1 GCA_023424995.1 Bacillota bacterium
GTGATGGCCATGACTTTTCTTTTTCTACTCTATCTTTCATTATAAATCATGAGCATACAATTTACAAAGTCATTCTTACAGAATTCAACATAATAACATTTTTTTATTACCAATTAATAATTAATGACCATTTTTTTATTGCAAAATATATAAAAAGCCAGGATAACAGACCGTCTATCACCTTGGCTAACAATTGCTATACAATTTTTATTTATTGTTTAAAAGATTCCAGATGCATGTGAATATAATTTCATTAAAACCAAAAACTCAAGTTACAAAACCATAACTGACGGATTTTTTGTTTATAAGATTTTGCAAGAATATTGGCATGTATACCTGTCGTAGAGCAACCCCACTTATCCTGTCCGGAGCAAAATCTATTATCCTATGACGAGGTTTATCTGCCTTTTATTTTTCTCTTTTGCGCTTCTTCAGAAGAGCTTTTTCTTCTTCACTCTTCTTCACTCTTCTTTATTCTTTCTGGTTCTATTTCGCTATTTCTTCTTCATTTATTCTTTGTCTTCAAAAACAGAGCAGGAACTGGAACGCCTGATTTTACTGAGGTTAATGAAATTTCTCCGGAAATTCTTCTATGTTATTGGTTAGTGGGTGACAGATGGTCTGATGCTTAACAGACTGGAATTGGCTAAAAAACAGACCTTGGACGGGCGGGGTTTCGCCCTATCCAGGTCTGTTTTCTACAATTCTTTCATATTATTTTCTATTATGTCTAGGAGAATAAACGGGGTTGCCTTTTGGATAATACGAGGTGCCTCGGGACAACCATTATATGGAATTACAGCTCCACTCTTCCTTCAAATGCACGAAGCAGTGTTACTTCATCAATGTATTCCAAATCTCCGCCCACCGGGATCCCGCTGGCGATCCGGCTTACCTTGATTCCGGCGGGTTTGATCAGCTTGCTTAAATACATGGCGGTTGCTTCACCCTCCAGACTGGAATTGGTGGCGATGATCACCTCATCCACTTCTCCCTGAAGGCGCAGCATGAGCTCCTTCAGCTTGATATCGGCCGGACCGATGCCAAGCATAGGAGAGATTGCGCCATGGAGCACGTGATATACTCCTTCATATTTACCCGTCTTCTCATAGGCAGCCAGGTCCCTGGGATTCTCAACTACCATGATCTGTCTCTTATCCCTTCCCGGTGAAGAGCAGATCGGGCAGAGTTCCTTATCCGTCAGCGTAAGACACTCCTTACAATACTGGATATTCTTCTTCGCCTCCACGATGGAGCCTGCCAGGCCGCTGACCTGTTCCTCGGGCATGTTGATAATATGAAAGGCAAGTCTCTGGGCTGTCTTTGTCCCTATTCCGGGCAGTCTCGACAGCTCCTCAATTAACTTACTGATTTGCTTGCTATAGTAATCCATTAGAAAGGAAAGCCTCCAAGACCGTTTAATCCGCCGGTGATCTGTCCCATAACTGAGGAGGATTCCTCTTCCATCTTGCGAAGAGCTTCATTAGCTGCTGCTACGATTAAGTCCTCCAGCATCTCAATATCCTCCGGATCAACTACCTCTTTGGAAAGCTTTACGGAAGAAATCTCTTTCTTCCCGGTTACCTTTACAGTAACAGCTCCGCCGCCGGCACTTGCCTCATACTCCTTCTCCTCCAGCTCTCTGGTCTTATCTTCCATCTGTTTTTGCATTCTCTGCGCCTGCTTCATCAGGTTATTCATGTTTCCCGGCATTGCGCCTCCGGGGAATCCGCCTCTTTTTGCCATTATAATATCTCCTTTCAGATGTTGCTATAGGTTTGATTTGTTATTTTATTAATTATATTAAGAAGTAATAACTACTTTCAATAACTATTATTATAATATAACTATCGGTTCAATGACATCTTATTATCTGGGATAACTCTATCATTTTCCCTTTGATATTTATGATTACTTATGTTTATGAATAGAAATATATACCGGTTTATTAATACACTATTTCTTTTTAGTACATATAACACTTTTTATATCAACAGTCTTTTCCGGTAACTTCCGATAACATTCCAGTTATCTTTTTAATTACCTTTTCAGCGACCTTTTCCAGTTACCCTATAAGTAGTTTCTTTTTATTGATTTTATCTCTAAATGATCTTTTTTCATGTAATCTTTTACAGTGGTCTTTTTACAGCGATCTTTTTCAACAATCCTTGTTCCGGTAAAGCTTTCCCCGGTCATCTTTTCTTTCTTACATATAAATAATCTTTATACATACTGTTAAATAATCTTTATTCATACTGTATCGGCATCTTTACCAGCTTCGACAGATCCGGCACCTCATCCATACGCTCCTTGGTCTTATCCAGATATCTTACACTGACCTGCACCTGCTTCTGCACAAAGGAGGCCAGGGTATCCTTGATCACCTGCATATGCCCTTCCCGCTCGATGAAATCCTTATCTATCGGATTGGTAACAACCAGCTGCAATCCCTGATTACCATCAATACTGAGCATCGCACTGTTTAATATGGACTGCAGGGCCGGTGCCTTTCTTCCGACCTGGGTAATGATACTCTTCCACCCCTGTGCAGCCGCTTTCAGATCCTCCGGCAGTGCTTCCGGTAATATCACCGGTTTCTTTGCGGCAGGTGCCGACGGTGTATCAGCATGGTCATAAGCTCCGCCTTGTGCAGGACCGGACGAAACCGCTATCCCATTCTCCAATTTCTCTTCCAGTACACGGATCCGGTCAACCAGGGAATCTATACTCTGCTCCATCTCCGGTTTGCACAGCTTAATCAGGGCTATTTCTATCAATACCCGCTTGCGGGCCGCATAGCGCACCTGGTTCGACAGTTCTGAGAATATACGGATATATCGTATTAAGGTGGGTTCCTCGATCATCTCTGCTTCCTTTTTCAGCAATGCCAGATTCTCCGTGGAGATTTCCACCACCATATCAGAGATATCCTCCGTTGTCTTAAGCAGCAGGAGATTACGAAGATACCAGATAAAATCCGTGATAAACTGGCCCAGCTCCCTGCCGGTGCTTTCGATCTCTTCCAACAGGCGGATACAAGCCCCGACATTTTGCTCCCGGATATATTCCAGTAATCTTGCAAATACCTGGGTATCCACAGCTCCAAGCACATCCAGGACATTATCATAGGTCAGCTTCTGCCCCAGATAGAAGGAGATACACTGATCCAGCAGGCTCAGGGCATCCCGGAAGGAACCGTCAGCGACCCGCGCAACATAACGGAGCGCTTTCTCCTCCGTCTCGATGTTCTCCGCCTTCATCAAGTCTGACAGCAGCTCAGCGATAATGTCGATCGAAATTCTTCTAAAATCATATCTCTGGCAGCGGGACAGAATTGTTACGGGAATCTTATGAACCTCTGTGGTCGCCAGAATAAAAATAACATAAGCAGGCGGTTCTTCAATCGTCTTTAACAGAGCGTTGAAGGCTCCCGCAGACAGCATGTGAACCTCGTCGATAATATATACCTTATAGTTCCCTTCCGTGGGTGAATAGCGTACTTCTTCCACAATTTCACGGACATTATCCACACCGTTGTTAGAAGCGGCATCGATCTCAATTACATTCATGGAGGTTCCGGCAGCGATTCCCTTGCACATCCGGCATTCATTGCAGGGATTGCCGTCTACAGGGTTCTCGCAGTTGACCACCTTGGCTAAGAGCCTTGCTACGGTTGTCTTACCGGTGCCCCTGGTTCCCGTAAATAAATAAGCGTGCCCGATTCTTCCTGCTTTTATTTGGTTTTTTAAGGTTGTTACGATGTGTTCCTGCCCTTTCACGTCAGCGAAATTACTTGGGCGGAACTTCCGGTACAGCGCCGTATATGCCATGGCTACTCCTTTTCTAATGCTTCCGATTTACATTTTCTATGTAATACTTCCTCAAATTGTTCATTTACATTCACAAACAGATCCACCAGATCGGGGTCGAACATGCTGCCTCTGTTACCAATAATGATGGACATAGCCTTCTGATGGGAATACGCCTTCTTATATGCCCGGTCGGAGGTAAGCGCATCATACACATCTGCAACGGTAAGTATTCTGGCGAACAGGGGAATCTCTTCTCCTTTGAGCCCGTTAGGGTATCCCGAACCATCCCAGCGCTCGTGGTGGCAATAAGCCATATCTCTCGCCAGATACAGCCATCGGGTACCGCCCGTCTCCTTGATGATATTCTCCAGGGCTTGTTTTCCCAGTGTCGTATGTGTCTTCATATATTCAAATTCGTGAAAGTCCAGCGCAGATTCCTTGCGCAGGATTTCATCATTGATCCCGATCTTGCCTACATCATGGAGCATGACCGAACGGAGAATGTCATTAATATTCTCCATGGGAAGCAGTCCCTGATACCGTTCCTGGTTCATAACCTCCGTAAGCAGGATACTAAAATATCTGGTTGTATTCTTTAGATGTCCCCCGGTAGTTACGTCCCGGCATTCCACCAGCTCCGCCAGGCTGTAGGAGACTGCATCCTGGTATTTTTCATCGAAGCTTTTCTCCTTTTTGAGCGTTACAAGCTCTATGCAGGTATCTATTCTATGCTGTAGGAGCTGCCGGGATATGGGCATTATGATATAGTCATTTACTCCCAGGGAAAGCACCTGCTGCTCCAATTCTGTATCAGACTGCCTGACCAAGATGATAACCGGTATTCCTGTAAGCTCCGGACTCTTCTTAAATCCGTCATATATCAAGAGAATCTCCTGTGTCATGGATACTCCGGTTAAGAGAATTAAATCCGGCGAGTTCGTGAGGTTGGAGCTCTTATCCGCTTCACCGGCAGGAAAGGCTGATATTACATAATTAGCCTTTAACATATCTTCGATCTCTTGATACATTCCATGATCCTGACAGGATATTATGATGTGTTTCATAAAGCCTCTCCTAATTATCTATGGATAATTCCATGTCCATAAGAATCTCGAAAACTGACTGATAAGAACTAATTGCCTGTCATGGAGATTATAACATTGCAGCCTGTTAAAATCAATGCTCTGCATGGCATACAGTCTCCTTCAATCAATCTGTTTTCTTTTGAAAATGCTGGTAATCCTTAGAATTTTTCCAATCTCCGCCCCAGGTGAAGCCCCTGGAGATAAAAGCCTCATAGACGATATCGCCTTTCTTAATATAGTATACATTATCCAACGAACGGTCAGCATACCGGGAACCTTCTTCGGGAGATGTCACCTGCTTGCCGTTCATTTCCCTGACATACGGGTTATACAGCGGATTAATGTCGATTGCCAGCCCATAACTGTGGAGGGAAAGCCTGCCTGAGCCGTCATCGATAGGACGGTAATTAAAAGAGGAGGTATTATTGGCAGCCATGGAAGAATTATCATCTGCTTTATATTCATCTACCAATACCATCTGCTCTATCGGGTATTTATGATCATAGAGCTCACTGAAAATGTCTATGATATCCTGAGCAATCTCCTTATTCACGATTAATTCCCCCGGATGCGGCTCTCCGTCAAAGCCCCAGTACAGAACCTTCACATACCGAAGCTCCTCGTATGGTACCTTGCTGTCCACAGGATAAGACACACCGGTAATTCTGTCTTTTATCTCTTGTGAAAGCTCTTCATAATAAAACATGATATTATCCCCTTGATAAGATACCTGTAATGAAGTATCTTCCGTGTCGGCTTTCATACCGGTTCCGGAATTATCTCCTTTATCAGTATACGAATCAATAACTGCATTATTACTTGATGAATCAATGATTTCACTGTCACTTGGAAAATCAGTAATTGTATGATTCTTTGACGAATCTGCGGATGCCAGGTCAGCTTCATCCGCCGTATCTGCAACTGTCATATCCGCATCAGGCAAGTCATCGGTTAATTTGTCCATAGTGTCTGTCTCTGTGTTATTATTACCGGATATCTCCGTATTCATATTATCTTCATCCGGAGTCGTATCCGCCGTATTCCCTTCATCGGTTATGAATAACAGTCCGAAATGCCTGGCAAATAATCTGCTGTTCAATAAAAGAACTGCTGACAGAAATAATGCAATTATTATGATAATTACAGTGAGAACGAGCTTATATCTACGCATGTGCATTTCACCTTCCTTTGGGAAAAGCGTAATACAATATTTATCTGCATACCTTTACGGCTAATCTTCCTCGATTACATGAATCTCCAGATAATCAAAGTCAATCGGTTCGATAAAACTATCCTGGGTAAACCTGGCTTTATCATGCCGCTTGAATTCTTCTACGGTTGCCTTCAGCCAAATTGGCTTTGACAGATCATAGGCATGACAGATCTCATCGATCGCCTGGAAGATCTTCTGTGTCCTGCGCAGCTCCGTGCTGTCGTTGCATACAACCATATCCTTGATTAATCGGTTTTCCTTGAATATCTTTGCCCATAAACGAAACATTCTGATTCCTCTTTCTATTGCCAATTAGTGACTGTCATTATATAATATTAATTGATAATCAATCTTATTATATATGATGATTCCCGAAATGCAAAGGTTATTAT
>JAFADH010000148.1 GCA_023424995.1 Bacillota bacterium
TTTATAATATCTTCCTATATGATATTTAAAAGAGCATCAGCTATCGTAACTGATGCTCATAATAAATTTACTGTAGTGAAGGGAATAATTAATTAAGCATATTTTTTGTGGCATTTATTAAGGAATCAACTGCAAGAGATACTTCGTTTTTATTCTCATCTAATACATTATCTAGAGCTTCTATAAAGCAGTCTATATCTTCTTTTTTTACTATTAACGGTGGTTCAAATCTCAATACTGCAGGATTGTTGACAGTGAACCCACATAAGATTTTATGCTTCCTAAGCATCTTTGAAATGATGTTAACCATCATGAATTGTTCAATCATGTCTGAGTGAAGTTTCCTAAGGCCACCAAACTCTATACCTATAAAAAGTCCTTTTCCACGAACTTCAGTAATAATGTTATGCTTTTCCTTGAGCTTGTTAAGTTCCACAATTGCGTAATCTCCATAGTTCTTTGCTCTTTCTGGAAGTTTATCATCCAAAATAACTCGTAAAGTTTCTATTGCAGCTATACAAGCAAAGGTATTTCCGCCAAAGGTAGTACTTGGAAGGGTAGCATTTTTAAGCTTGCCATAGGATTTATCCCAAATTATTTGTTTTACTGAAACAGAACCTACCGGTATTACACCTCCGCTGAGTGATTTTGAAAGGCAGAGAATATCTGGAACAAAATTAAGCTGCTCATAACAGAACATAGAACCACACCTTCCGAGACCGCTCTGTATTTCATCAAGTATTAGTACTATATCATTCTCGTTGCAGATTTCCTGTACTCTCTCAAAATATCCTTCTGGAGGCAGGTTGATTCCACCCTCGCCTTGTATAGGCTCCACTAAAAATGCTGCTACTTTATTCTTTTTCGCTACATTTTTTAAGGCATTTATATCTCCAAAAGGAATTTCTATAAAGTATTCTTTAATATGTGGAAATTTATCTTTGCCTTTTGTGCCTAACGCAGAAATAGAACCTAAGGTTTTCCCGTGATAAGCATTTGTACAGTATACAATCTTTCCCTTTCCTTTGTATACAAATGCTATCTTCATTGCTTCTTCTACAGTTTCTGTGCCACAGTTGGTAAAGAAACTGACAGGTAATTTATCACTTGTTAGATAGCTTATATTATTAGCTAAAACTCCGTTATATACATTTATACTTTGCTGAAGCAGATTTGGTTTATCAAAATGGCTCTTTAAAGCCTCTATAATGCTAGGCGGGTTGTGACCAATGTTTAAGGCACCGAAACCGCCCATAAAATCTAAATATTGATTGTCTTCTATATCCCAAACCATCATACCAGATGCTTTCTTGAAGTGTACAGCCAGGTTACCTAAATTGAAACTTTCAAAAAGCGAATTGCTAAAATACTTTTCATACAATTTATAAAGCTCTTCTGAAGTTAATTTTTCTATATCATTTAAATTTATAAACATAGAAGTACCTCCCATAAGTATAATGCTTCAAATAGCTTTTGTATTTCATGTCCAATTTATGTAATGAATGAACATAAAAAGGGGTATCCATACAAACCTAAAAAATGCTAATTTAAAATTATTTCAGTATTTATTGTATTTGATTTCAATATTTATTGAACGCCAACAGGAGAAGTGGGTGTAAAAAACGCTTTGAAACAAGGGGTTTTCAGCTCTTGCGGATAGAAAATCACTGCCTGGAAATCAATAATTCCGCTCTAAGGAAACGGGTCAAAACAAGCGCTTTTCCTTGTTGCAGAACGGATTGGATGCTGTTATTTAGTGACAGAGTTTGAGAATAGTTTAAGAACGACTGCCAATGGAAGAAATACTCCCTTGTTGGCGGTTTTTTGTTTAATATGAATTGCAATTGCAGATGTAGTTAAAATTATAATTGACAAATAGGTCTATTGGGTATAGACTAAGCAATATAGGGTCGATGCCGTATAGACCAGGGAGGTTTATCATGAACTATTATAAACTTGCAAAAATTGAAGAAAGGTTTGCAGAATTAATCTGGCAGAGTGAGCCGATTGGTTCCGGGGATCTTGTGAAGTTGTGTGAAAAAGAAATGAAATGGAAAAAGTCTACAACATATACAGTACTTAAAAAGTTATGCGAAAAGGGCATTTTTCAAAATGAAAATGCTGTAGTTTCATCTTTAATTACAATGGATGAATATTACGCCAAACAGAGTATACGTTTTGTTGAGGATACTTTTGGAGGGTCTTTACCAAAATTTCTAACAGCTTTTATCGGCGGAAGAAAATTAAGTAAACATCAGGCTGAAGAGTTGAAAATCCTGATTGATGAGCACAAGGAGATATAGTAATGAGTGAACTGTTTCTTACTGTTTTGAATATGAGCCTTACGGCAAGCTATGTAATCATATTTGTAATACTTATCAGGCTGCTGCTTAAAAAAGCTCCAAAGGTCATCTCCTATGCCTTATGGAGTGTGGTTGCTTTTCGTCTTTTAATTCCATTTTCCTTTGAAAGCATATTTAGTCTTATGCCTCGGAATACAAATACTGTACCAATCCCCCATGATATTATCTATCAGCAAAGTCCGCAGATAAACAGTGGGATAGAAGTAGTTGATTCATTTTTAAGCAATTCACTTCCCGCACCTGCTGCCGGGACAAGTGTAAATCCACTGCAGATTTATACGGAAATAGGGGCATACATATGGGTTTTGGGCATAATAGCATTGCTTGTTTATAGCCTTGTATCTATTTTGATCTTAAAAAGACAGCTTAAAAATGCACAATTAATAGAGAAGAATATCTTCGAAGCTAAGAATTTGAAGACACCGTTTGTACTTGGATTAATAAGGCCCAAGATATATTTACCGGTTGGACTTAACCTTGTAGAAAGAAATTATATCTTGCTGCATGAACAGGTCCATATCCATCGAAAAGACCATATAATCAAGGTGTTAGCTTTTCTAACATTGTCTGTCCACTGGTTTAATCCCCTTGTGTGGATTTCTTTTTTGCTGATGAATACGGATATGGAGCTATCCTGTGACGAACAGGTATTGAGCGTAATGGGTCAAGATATAAAGAAATCTTATGCTAATTCGTTATTGTCACTTGCTGCCGGAAGGCACATATTAAACGGAAGCCCACTCGCTTTTGGAGAGGGAAATGTAAAAGGGCGGATTAAAAACGTGTTGAATTATAAAAGACCAAAATTTTGGGTAATTGTTTTATCGATTGCAATTGTGGCAGCAGTAGGAGTGGGGCTGGCTGCTAATCCGGATATTTACAAAGATAATAATAGATTTCAATTAAACTTTTCCGAAATTGTCAATACAAAAATTGAAAATTTGCAGTTAAATAATATTAAAATTATTGAAGAAATAATTATCGATAAGGATCTTAGTGCATTTATATTTACGGATAATGAAAATGGTGAAGTTAAAGGCGCAATTAATTTGGATGGGAAATCTTATTATATAGGCCAAGTGTCAATGAAGAACACACCGGATAATTTAATGGGAATTGAAGAGCTTCAGGTGTTTGGGAAGAAAGCTGTAAAGTTTTATGGAGTATTAGGTGCTAATTATGCACAGGCATTTTATTGGTTTGTTGAAGAAAAAACGGAAGATTCGATTATTCAGATAGATGGACATACAGTTGAAATTGATTTGGATAATGATGATAAGAAGGAAATTGTATCAACTTTGGGCACAATTCCTGAAACAAGAATATACATGCTGAAAAAAGCAAAAATATATGTTTCTGATATTAATCAATCAATCGGCGCAAAATCGGTGCGTTTGCAGGATGAAGGTAAAAAGTTATTTGAAGTGTACTTTGAGCCAAATAAGCCGGAACAATTTGTGTTCAATAAAGATTCTTTTATAAGACAGTAGAACCACCTTATACAACATACAGAACGATATTATATTACATTGCATGCTTTACACAATATTCTTACCATGGAGATTAAGGAAAGTGAAAACGGCTTTTGGGGAGAAAACATCTCCCCGCCAGGCCCCTGCGGTAACGCATTTCAACAATCCTGTAATAGTTCAGGATAATCGGAATGCAAGATTCTTTTACAATATGAATATTCATCAAACCTATCTTGAAACAGGTAGAGATTAGAACATAAATCATAAGCCTGCTTCGCATTTTTATAGTCACCCCGGATATATAAAAGTTTAAATTTTAACTCCAGCAAATCCGGCAGCTTGGCCAGATAATTATGCTGCTTAGAAAAATTTATGCCTTTATTTATGTATTCCAAAGCTAATGAAATGTTATTATGGTTCTTGTAATTTAAGCAGAGATTATGAATTATTGTTTGGTAAAGTTTTTTTTCAAATTCGGACGATTGATAATAAGTAAGATTTGGTATTATTTTATTATCGATATTATTTATAATTGACAGATATATGTTTGTTGCCTGCTGGTGTTTATCTATTTTCTTAAAATTACTGGAAAGACAGTTTAATAAACATAGACCTATGTTGGAGTATATCTGTCCGATGGGGTTATCAAGAGTTATTCTTATATCTTCTTCTTTTAATCCTTTTATACAGTAATTAATGGATATGTTATAATCTTTTATGTGCTTATTATAGTATAATGCCAAATAATATAATAAAGTCATCTTATTTTCGCCAAAAGTAAAATCTGATAATCGCTGCATTTCTTCAATACATTCATAAAGAAGCACCCAATCATTGTTGTTGATATATTGATTCGCTTTCTCTATATATTCCCATGCCATGAATGACTTATCACAAATAAATAGCTTGTAATATGCTTGTAAATCATAATTAAAGCGCTTAGATAAAAGATTAAAATAAAATATGGATGGTTCGGAAATATTTTTTTCCCATCGGATATAAGTCCTGCGATCGCATATATCCTTGCATGCTTCCTGTTGTGACCAGCCTTTTTCCAAACGTAATGCTTTTAATAGCTCACCAAAATTCTTATAATTCATATTTTTCAATCTCCTGAACAGAAATTATTATTAATGTTAAAAGTATCCCATGTGACATAAATGTCACTTTAAAATAACGTCCATATACTACATAATTGTACACAATAAAACAAATAAATTCAATATATAGGAGATAAGTATGAAAAGTGTAGAAAAATTTGGGTTTTGTATGATATTATGCGTCACATTAATATTATTGAATTTAACAGTAAAGGATCTATATGTAAAGAATAATTCTGAAGTCATATTATGCAGCGGGGATGAGGACATCATTATTCTTCCGCATAATATTAAAAATGACATGTCAATATAAAGATGCACCATGGTTTACTGTTCGATTAAGTTAATAATTTGAAAATAAGGTATGTCTGCGGATATTATAATCCTAGTTTCTAATACACAGCAGTAAAATACAGAGGCTGAATCACATAAAGGTTTTATCGGAGGAAAAAGAATGAGTTTACCCAACGTCTTAAAAAAGAAAAATAAAACGATGGATGAAATCAATAAAAGCATTGATGATTATTTTGATAAGCAGGAGAAATTTAAGTATCTCAAAAAAGGCGAATTACCCTCTGTACCTGATTCTGATTTAAGAATTGCTGTTATGAGCTGGATATGGGGTAAGTTTAATGAAGAGTGGACAAACCAATATGAAGTAGTGGAGTCTCTGCCAAAGCCTTGTCAGGACGTGTATACATGTTGTACCGTGGTCGATGAAATTAATAATGGCGGGTTGAACCAGCTATTCTTTAACTCAACGAGACAGTTTGCCAGGATGGCACAGGAAGGATTCCGCGCTTTAGGGAATGAAACATTAAGCAGCATAATGGAGGATGCAATTGAGATATACGAAAAAAATAAGGAACTGCTCGAAAAATATAATGATGGCACAGTGAAAAGTTTCTCGGATTCATACAATGAAACCCTGTTTAATCAACTTGATGGACAGTTTTTCAAAGAAGTGCGTGGGTTTAATGGTCTTTTGGAAACTTACATAAGAAATAATGAAAGTATCTTCGGTGATTGAGATGAGACAGTGAAGGTAACGGCTTGTATTTGTGGGAACCCCCGGATACCGTTACATTAAATAAACCGGAGTCACAGAAAAATCCATAATCCAATCTAATGTAACCTCCCATAAGGACGCAAAATGTGTGCACCTTTATGGGAGGTTTTAGCGCTCAATGAAACAATTGATTGCACTTTCTTAAGACTATAATAAATTGTCGCCGGATATACTGCTTATGAGCCAATCGCGATACTGCTGAGTAGACAGGTTGGTCAGGCGCTTGACATAGTTATTGAAATAAGTTCTGGAACGGAAGCCGACGGCATAGGCAATATCCCTGATATTCAGGGAGAAATCAAGTATCAGCTCCTGTATTTTTACGAGTTTTTGCTTTGCAATATAATCACTGATCGTATAGCCTGAGGTTTTAAAAAGAACTTCGATAAATAGGTTGAACTGTAGCCTGTCAGGGCGAAGATATATGCTTTTCCAAAACTATATACAAAGACCTCATTGAATTCCACCACCTTTCATGCTAACGGCATTAGAAAAATATATTAATATGTAACCTAATATCTAGTCATCTTCCCCCCCAAAAAAAACAGAATGCCCCAGGTGTCTGTGGTAACACATGTACACTTGGGCATTCTGTTTTTTTGGGGGGGAAGATTGAAGTAGAGTTATAAGGGGAATTTTGAGGTTGTCAATCAAAGGAGTTATTCTTTGATTGACAACATTATTTGTAAATGCTTTATTTTCTGATTGATATTCTATCTACTAAGTGATACAATATAGCAGTAGTAAGTAATACTGCATACCAGTCATACAAAATAGTAAGGAGTGATTATACTGGAAAACCTGACGGAAATGCTTAAAGGAGTGTTGGAAGGCTGTGTTCTCGAAATCATCAGCCGGGGGCAAACCTACGGCTATGAAATAACCCGCAAGCTCAATGCTATGGGTTTCACTGATGTGGTAGATGGAACGGTGTACACCATATTGCTCCGGCTTGAAAAAAACAAGCTGGTGCATGTTATCAAGAAACCGTCCGAGAAGGGGCCGCCGCGTAACTTTTTTACTCTCAACGACGCAGGGCGCGAGGAACTGCGCCGGTTCTGGGAGAAATGGGAGTTCATCGCATCAAAAATCAATCAATTAAAGGAGGAGCTATCAGATGTCTGAGTTTTTCGATAATTATTTCAATATCAAAAAAATGATTAAGAGTAAGCGCGAATACAAGCAGCAGATGGCAAGGGTGGAGGCTCTGCCGAAAGACTATCAATATGTTTTTAAGAAGATTCAGGAACATATGTGGATGTTCGCGGCGGGGTCCGGCTATGACATGATGAAGATCCATTATGGTCTGATAGAATTGTTCGAGGCAGGCGCCGCGGACGGCAAGCATGTATTGGAGATTACCGGCGAGGACGTGGCTGCGTTCTGCGACGAGCTTCTGCGCAGCGCAAGCACATACACGGAAAACTGGCGCAATGCGTTAAATCGCGACATACTGAAAAAACTCGGAAAGGGGAAGGATCCAAAATGACAGATTACGCAATTCAAGTGAAGGATTTAAGAAAATCCTTCAAAGATACGGAAGTCCTGAAAGGCGTCGATTTTAAGGTGCGGCACGGTGAGATTTTCGCGCTGCTCGGTTCAAACGGCGCGGGCAAAACCACGATAGTCAAAATCCTCTCGACACTTTTAAAACCCGACAGCGGCATGGTGAGCGTCTGCGGTTTCGACGCTGTGCGCCAGCCGGCAAAGGTACGCGAGCACATCAGCCTCACGGGGCAGTTCGCCGCCGTGGATAGTATACTCACGGGGCGTGAAAATCTCCTGCTGATAACCAAACTGCGCGGTGTCGCTGACGCCAGGCAAACCGCAGATAGTCTGCTTGAACGCTTCGGGCTGACCGACGCGGCGAACCGGCGGGCCGGCACGTATTCCGGCGGTATGACGCGGCGTCTCGACATTGCGATGAGCCTTGTGGGAACGCCCGCCGTCATCTTCCTTGATGAGCCGACCACGGGGCTTGATCCGGAAGCGCGGCTGGAGGTCTGGAAAACTGTCAGAGAGCTGGCTGACGGCGGCACAACGATTCTGCTCACAACGCAGTATTTGGAAGAAGCGGAACAACTCGCCGACAAAATCGCGATCTTGCACGGCGGCAGAATTATCGCGGACGGGACGCTGGAAGAACTCAAAAAACTGTTCCCGCCCGCAAAAGTTGAGTATGTCGAAAAACAGCCGACATTGGAGGAAATTTTCCTTACCATCGTCGGTAAAAAGGAGGAGAAGGTAAATGAAAGATAAAACCGGCGTACTGTTCGGACGCTTAATGCGCCACATTCTGCGCAGCCCGGACACGATTATCACGGTGGCGCTCATGCCGATTGCTATGATGCTGATGTTTGTCTATGTGTTTGGCGGTGCGGTAAAAACGAGTCTGGGCGATAGTGTGAACTATGTTAATTACCAGTTGCCGGGTATACTGCTGATGGCAATTGCCAGCGGTATAGCCTACACCGCCATGCGGCTGTTTATGGACATGGAAAAAGGGCTTTTCGCGCGGTTTAATTCCATGCCCATCAAACGCTCGTCGGTGCTGTGGAGCCATGTGCTGACCTCGCTTGTGTCCAACATGCTTACGGTTGTTATAATTTTTCTCATCGCGCTCATTATGGGATTCCGTTCCAGCGCAGGAATATGGGAATGGCTCGCGGCGGCGGGAATACTCGTACTGTTTACGCTGGCGCTGACATGGGTCGCGGTCATTCCGGGGATCACGGGAAAAACTATGGAGGGTGCGACCGGATTTTCGTACCCGCTGATCTTCCTGCCCATGCTCAGTTCAGCTTTTGTCCCGACAGAAACAATGCCTAAAGTCGTACGCGCGTTTGCTGAGAACCAGCCCGTAACGCCAATCGTCGAGTCGATTCGCTCGCTGCTGAACTCCGAGCCTGTTGGGAACGACATATGGATCGCCCTTGCATGGTGTGTCGGTATTATTGTTGCGGCTTGGTTCTTCTCTATGAGGGCATATAAACGCAAAATATAAAACCGATGAAAAGGAGCAGCCATTGCAGCTGTAGAAAATGGTCAGGCAAAAGAGTTATCCTTTGATCGGTAATATTAAAATACTCATGGAAATATTATGTAATTTAGTGTAGTATTAATTTATTAATTGCAGGCGGATGGTGAGGGCCAATATATTTTGGATAAGACACCGTCTGC
>JAFADH010000239.1 GCA_023424995.1 Bacillota bacterium
ACAGCATTCAGGGTGACCTCTACACCGCATTCCCTGGCTTCTCTTAACAGTTCTTCACCGATCCGGTAGCCTCTGATTTTTGCCTTATGCTCCTTGGAACCGAAAAACTTATGTATTTGTTTAAACAGCTGTCCCCCCGGCTTTGCATTCTCATCAAACACAACCACCTGCAATCCCCGCTTCGCAGCTTCTATGGCTGCCGATAAGCCTGCCGGACCGGCACCTGCTATGATTAAATCATACCGTTTCATTGTGTACTTCCTCTCCTGACCGGCCTTTGACGCTCACACCATATTGGGTTTGAACTTCCATCCCTTCTCTTAAGGGCGTAACGCAGGTTCTTACATTCGGTTTTCCGTCAACGACCATAACACAATCCGTACATCTTCCGATGGCACAAAAGATACCTCTTGGTTTATGCTGCTTCTTTGTATACCGGTGAACCATAATTCCTGAGGCCTCCAGAGCAATTGCAATCGGTTCGCCTTCTAAACCGGTAAGCTTTTTACCGTCATAAAAAAATTCAATTGTTCTTCTTTCTTCCGGCTTTCCCAGTATTGGATGTTCTGCGATTCTCATATTCCATACTCCTATTTTAAAACACATTTTCTTTCTGCCTGCATCTTTAAGCCAAATATGGCTCTGACCACAGATTCAGTTTGGTTCCTATGCCCTTTTCCAGCGCATTGCGGTATACAATGGTTCCCCAGGCAACATCTTCAATGGGCATGCCGCCTACGGAATAAATGATGATCTCATCCTTCCTGCGGTGAACGGGAACCTTACCGGTTAAGACCTCTCCCAAATCATCGATCTGATCCTTTTGCATCCTGCCTTCCGCAATCAGATCCATGCAATGTACCGCCGGGATTGGAATAGAATGATAGGCCGGGAATTCCATTTCCTCTTCCCAGGCTTCATACAGCTGTATATTATCTGCAACATTTCTTGCCCGGTTCAGGATGAAATCATCGTCAAATCTTGCTGATGCAGGACAGCATAGAACCGCACCCGGTTTAATCCATTCCTCTCTTATGTAGGGATAAAGGCTTGGGTCACCGGTGGGACTTGAGGTCGCTATGCTTACAATATCTGCGTCCCGTACAGCCTCTTCTTCCGTATCTGCAATGCGGATATCCATGATCTGAGGATATTTTTCCCTGATATAATGAATAAAACTATCAATGGATTTCCTGCTTCTGCCCTTTACCTTTACTGTTTTTATGGCCGGTCTTACTGCCATCACTGCATCAAATGCTGTTTTACTCATTACACCGGGTCCAATGATACCAACTGCTTCCGCATCTTCTCTTGCAAAATATTTCACTCCGACGCCGGGCACTGCTCCGGTACGAAAGGCGCTTAAGATATTTGCCGACATATAAGCTAAAGGTGCTCCGGTATCTTTATCGTTCAGTGTTAACATAAGGATTGACCTGGGAAGTCCTTTCTTTTTATTATCAGTATTGGAGCCATACCACTTCATACCTGCCATATCGAACGTACCTCCCAGATAAGCCGGCATTGCCATGAATCTCCGGTCCGGACCATCTATGGGCATATTCGGGAAAGGAGATGTTGCCGGAAAAGTCATCATTACTCCGTGGGAATTGCCGTTGGGGCCGCCCATCCTGTAATCTCCGGCTTTTAACAGCTTAAACATCTCTTCCATAGCTTCCACACAACCCGCCATATCAGTTACTCCTGCTTTGATCATATCCTCTTCATTCAAATAAATAAAATCTACCTTTGGATATCCCATCACTAATTCCTCCATTAAAAATTTTATAAGCACTTCCCTTTCCACAACGATTCATCTGCTGCAGTAAGCTTTCGCCGATAAAAAAAAGAGGCCTTATGATATTAAATCACAAGACCCTGTTGTCGTTTTCTTATGCTTATTCTAAGCGCTTTAATTAAAAGCGTATTGTAAAAATCGGAACAGCTTATGTATTTTCACAAACTATGCATTCACCCCGCTGCAGAAGCAAAATATTCTATTGACGTTGCTTTTACCGGATGCTAGAATATTGACAAGACACAAAGGTGTGACAGCTTTTGTGTCTTTTTTGCTTGTAAACGGGTAAATGCAAAGAGAGGTGATTATGATAGACAGAAATACTAATCTTAAATTCACTGAATTAAATCCAAAGCAGCCTGAATTTGTACTGATCACTTCAGATTATACGAAGAAGTATCTGATGAAATACGACCTGGCCCATTTTTACCAGTTTACTGCCGAAGCAAATCATATGGGTGTAATACCGGATGCCAGCGTAGATATCCTGTTCTGGAAGAAAGACGGAAGGGTAAAATCCAAAATAGCCGGGACCCTTCTGGAAAAAGGGGCAGCAGCCCTGGAAGAAAAATGCGAGTATTTCGGAGTCCGGTTTATGCCCGGATATAATCCGGTAAGCAGCAGTATCAAGCTTAGCGAACTGGTAAATCACGAGATGGTCTTTGAAGATCTATTGGTCAGTGATGATGCCAAAAAATACCTGTTCGAGAACTTATATTATTCAGAATCCTTTGAAGAAAAGATATTTGCATTTATGAAATACTATATAAAGCAATATGAAAACCAGATGGATGACAAGTATAGCCTGAGGTCAGCCCTCATCAAGGAAATTATACGTTCAAACGGTGATTTAAAGCTTTCCGCCCTGAGTATTTTTACAGGCTACTCAGAGCGGTATCTTAACAGAAAAATACATGAGGAGTTCGGGATGAATCCCAAAAAATTAATTCGTTTTATAAGATTCCAAAAAGCAGTGAGTAATCTCATTGCTTCTATGGATTGCATTAATTGCACCAACACTGCTTTGGAAGCAGGTTATTTTGATCAATCCCATTTAATAAAGGAATTTAAACTACTATCCGGATTAACTCCGGTAAATTATATTGATAATCTACTTGGTAATTCCTATGATAAAAAATTACACATACTATATTAAAATTACAGGATTAACGGGCTATAAAATTTGCAATTATATTCTGTTCCAGAATTTCCTTGGATGTCTTTTTAAGCAATAATGCCTTCTCATACTGTTCCAGGTATTGGCTCGCATCCACCGGTTCATTGGTTCCGATCTTCCACGCCCTGCTGCCCTCGAAGGTCCTTCCTCTGGAAATCTCAAATATTATATCATCATAGACAAAGGAGCCCTCAACCATATACGCTGTGAATGCTACGAAACCCTTCTCCGTATTCGCCAGATCCTGACCGAGGACAAAGGATTCATCCAGGGTAATATTCATAATATTAGCGATCGTAGGCAGAAAATCAATCTGACCGCCGCTGGTGCTGATGGTACTCTTCACGCCGCTGCCCGGTACATGTATGATTAACGGTACATTCATCATCTCGTCATAATCGTAGATTCTGCCGATGAAATCCGACATCTGGCCCTGTACCACATGCATACCGCAGTTCATGCCATGGTGATCGCCGTATAGAGCAATAATCGTATTATCATACAGTCCGGCATCCTTAAGATTCTGTACCAGCCTTCCGACGGCTTCATCCGTATAACGGACAGTCTCCAGATAATCTCCGAACTTGGTGCCCTCATCCTGCTCCAGAAGCTTCAGGGTCCTGTATTGCTCCTCCAGCTCAAAGGGATGATGATTGGATAAAGTAATTGCAAAGGAAAAGAAGGGTCCGGTCCTCGTACTCAGAATATCGACCAACTGATCGAACATGGATTTATCGGATACTCCCAGGCCGATCATTTCCTCCTGGTTTAAGTCCTCCTGGCTGTAGAAATCCTGGAAGCCCTGATTGGGATATGCCAGTTCCCGGTTCCAGAACTCGCCCTTATAGCCGTGGATAGCAAAGGAATAATATCCTCTGTCCCGAAGGAGCCAGGGCAGGCCGTCAAAGGTATTGTCCTGGTACAGGCGGTAGATTTCACCGTCCTCCAGAGGATATAAGCTGTTCATGGTAGTGAACTCGGCATCCGCCGTGTTTCCTTTACCGGTGTTGGTAAAATAACGGTCAAAATAAAGAGTGTCTTTATTGATTAAAGCATTCAGATTCGGTGTGATCTCCTGTCCGTTGTACTCCGCTCCGATGACAAAGTCCTGAAATGCCTCCAGCTGCACTACGATCAGGTTCATACCTTCCCCGATTCCTCGGTATCTCGGCGGCCGCACTGTGGGCGTAACCTCTGCCGGCACTACCTCCTGAAGCACCTCCAGAATTTCCTCTTCCTCCATGCTGCCGGAATCAAGGTTATCGGATATGGTGTCATAGATGTCGTTCACATGGCTGGTGAAGAATTCCATGCTGTTGACGGCGGCAATTGCCGGTGAGTTGAACGGATTTGCAATCAGAATAACGATCACTGCAATCAGGGTAAACACTATATATTTCAGCTTACTCCAGGGAAAAAGCCTGCTGAACCTATCCCCGGAGGCATATTTCTTAAAGCAGTGATATGCAAACGGAATGTCAATAAAAAGCAGGAAGCTGGCCGGAATCAAGGTCGCCAGAAAGCTGGCCGGAACCGCCGCCACGCTTTTCGCCTGCCACAGCTGCCTTATGGATACTGTCTGGTTATAATAATTATAATACATGGTATCCGAGAACATCAGCAGACTGAATAAGAAATAAACGACCAGAAAAATAAAACGCTTTCTTTTCAGCCCGCTTCGGTTAAAGCAGACAAAAATAGTCGCCCAGACCACCAGGCTCAGTGATATCATGATTGCTTCCAATTGATTTACATTAATTAACGAATAATATACTGCCATCTTGAAAATAAATAATAATGCGATTAAATATGGCGATGACAGTATTTCTTTTAATTTTTTCATTTGATCCCCTCTTAACTGTCGCTTGCAACTGTCCAAATAGCTCCTTTTAACAACTAATAATATATATCAATCAATTTCCATATTCAAGAAACAAAACCTTAAGTTTTTCTTAATTTACTAATAGGATATTTTAATCTTAAAAAAACAAACCGTCAAGTAGTAAATATTAGTTATACTTGACGGTTCTTCCTATTATATTGCAGGCAGCAATTAATATCATAATCCACCTGACGATTCTAGATATACCTGATCTCCACGGAGCCGAAGGACAGGTTCCCCT
The DNA here is from genome assembly GCA_023424995.1 of Bacillota bacterium. GTDB lineage: Bacteria > Bacillota > Clostridia > Lachnospirales > Lachnospiraceae > Mobilitalea. Next base: position 5,099 of record JAFADH010000239.1, read on the forward strand.
TCAAGGTCAATTCCGGAGCATTCTCGGCAGGATTATCACGCCGGTTGTCCTCCACATTCCCAAGAGTAGAATACATTCTGTTAATGACCTTCCATTGCCTTGGCAGGAACAGTTCGACCTGGCCAAAGCTGCAATCGACTAAAATCTCCGCTCCGCCGGGACTCAGCTGAACCTGGTCAAAATAAATCTGCAGGGAGCCGAAGGAGCAGATGAATTCACCGCTTTTCAAACTGTCGGCATGAAGATATTTGCTGGAAGAACCAAAGTTCACCTTAACATAGGGATTATTATCATCTACCTTTTCCTTCTCCGAGGTAAATGCATGATGAGCGGCTTTCCCATGATGTACGCTCCCATGATTATGATGAACCCACACCTTATGGACATGCCGGTGAAAAAGAATACTTAAGCCGGTGGAGGCAAGCACCGCTGCCAGCACCAGCTGCCATACGGATATCTCCGGCAGTCCTATAACATCATTATAGATCGTATAAAGAAATGCCGCCGGGATAAGTACTCCGAAAAAATTCAGCTGGAATGCGCTATGCACAATCAATGCGATCAGAAGTACCGATGCAAGGATGCTCAGAAAGCCTATCTCTCCGAAGGCGCCTAACTGGCTTCCGATCACAAATACTCCGGCCAGGACAAAAAATACGCCCCAGAACCAATTCTTACTTCTCATAACTGCTCCTTTCATTTAAACGCCGCCGCAGCTCTTTATAATAATAGCGCGACACGTATACCTGTTTATGTGTGCCGACAAATGTGACCAGGCTGGATGCGGTGAGGTTGCGCGCGATGGAATAGACCTGCTTCGTATTCACGATAGCCGCCTTGGCAACCCGCACAAAATAACGGGGGAGAATCTCTTCAAGCTCATACAGGCGGTATCTGATGCGGTAAGCATCCCCCGCGGTATGTGCATATACATGTTCCCCTTCCGTCTCAAAGAATAAGACCTCCTGCAAGGGAAAATAGTATTCCTGATTCTGTTTGTAAAAAGTGATTTTCTTATCCAGCGAGGACTGCTCCAGAATATACCTGTGAATATTCTGTATGGTCTTATCCACCCGGCCGCAGCGGATTAACACCTCATCCTCCGTCAGATCCTCCGTCACTTCAATGCGTATCTTCACCTTGATCCACCTCCCTTACGGTGAGTATATCACTTTTTTCCCGAAAAGAAAGGCTTTTGGGGTATCCGGTCGGGAATTCCCGGTAACAGGTAACATTATGCCACCGAAGAATGATCTATAAAAATACCGGGTTATGCTTCAGCACCCCGGTATCTTTACAATATAACTATGGCAATTGCCTATTTAAATCATCGATTCATGTGTTTTCTGCCTTATATTTTAAACGGCTTCGTTTTTACCTATTTCCACAAGACCCTTTGCCAATCCTGCCAGGCTTTGGATTTCGGACGGTATGATAATCTTTGTCGCTTTCCCGTCTGCTGCTTTTGCAAATGCCTCAAGACTCTTTAATTGGATAACCGCATTCTGCGGTGCAGCTTCATTCAAATAACGGATACCCTCCGCATTTGCCTTCTGTACCGTAAGTATGGCCTCCGCCTGACCTTCCGCTTCCCGGATCGTCGCTTCCTTTTTTGCTTCGGCGCGAAGGATGGCTGCCAATTTCTCACCTTCCGCATCCAGAATCGCTGATTCCTTTTTTCCCTCCGCAACAAGAATCGCCGACTTTTTCTGTCCTTCCGCAATGAGAATCTGCTCTCTTCTCTCACGCTCCGCCTTCATCTGCTTCTCCATAGCATCCTGTATGGCAGACGGAGGAATAATATTTTTAAGCTCCACGCGGTTCACCTTGATACCCCAGGGATCCGTTGCTTCATCGAGGATTACCCTCATCTTGGTATTTATAATTTCTCTGGAGGTCAGGGTCTGGTCAAGCTCAAGATCGCCGATGATGTTACGAAGCGTGGTAGCTGTCAGGTTCTCAATGGCATTGATCGGACGCTCCACCCCATAGGTGAAAAGCTTTGGGTCTGTGATCTGATAAAAGATAACCGTGTCAATCTTCATGGTTACATTATCTTTCGTAATAACCGGCTGCGGAGCAAAGTCTGCTACCTGTTCCTTGAGCAGAACCTTCTTAGCCACCTTGTCAACCAAAGGTATCTTAATATGTATGCCTACGCTCCAGGTTGTCTGATAACCTCCGAACCGCTCTAATACATAAGCATACGCCTGGGGTACAATCCGTACACAGGATGATAAAATACCCAATATCAGTATCACTAATACAATCACAAGTACAAACGGGTTATCCATTATTCATTCTCCTCCTTTTTTGAGACAATCAGCTTAACTCCTGAAATTCTATGTATCTTGACATAACTTCCCTTTTCGATGGTTTCTTCATTAAGGGATCTTGCCGACCATTCCTGCCCGTTAATCTTCACGCTGCCCATTGATCCGAGATTATTTATCGTATCCGTTACCAGCGCAAATTTTCCTATCAGGCTCTCATAATTTGTCTTCTCACGTCTGGGATTAAAGTACTTCAGCACAAGCGGTCTTGTAAATAAAAGAAGCAGGAAAGATATTACAAAAAATACCGTTATTTCTATCCACAGATTGTCGATGAACAGAGATAATATAAATGCGATCAATGCTCCACCGGCAAACCAGATAGTTGTCAATCCAAGAGTCAGGATTTCAATCAGCAGAAATACGGCTAAAAAAATCAACCAATATATTGAGGTGGTCAACCTGCACTCCTCCCTTCATATATTTTATAATTTAATTGTAATAAATAAATTATCAGAATTCAACAAAATAATTATTATAATTGTTGTAAATCTCTATCCTTGACACCAAGCTGTATGGTCAGGTTTCCGTTACGGCAGCGGAGTGCGTCGATAAATTCCTTCTCGGATACTCCCTCTTTCATAATAATATCGTAGCTAAGCTCAAACAGGGTCCCGAGATTGGTTGTTCTGACCCTCTGCAGCTCATAAAAGCTTGTATATGTAATAAAAAGGTCGTCAAAGACTTCCTGATAATTCATATCCTCGGGAATGGCAATCCGCAACCGCTTCTCCTTCGATTTGATTATGCCGTAGCCCGATTTTCTTACAAGGATAATAACCGTTCCGACAATGACTGTCACTATGGCGCCCAGGGTCAGATAGCCAAGACCCACGGAGAGGCCTACTGCCATGGTTAAGAATACAAAGGAGATATCCTTGGAATCTCCGGGGATGCTCCGGAACCTTACGATGGTAAAGATTCCTGCCATGGAGAAGGCTCTGGCAAAATTGCCGCCGATTAACAGAATGACTACCGCCACGATGGCCGGCAGAATAATGATACTCATAAGAAAGCTTGCGGAACGTTCCCGCTTCGGTGTAATTATCAGGTAGGCAGCGCTGATAACAAAGCCAAGGACCAGTGCAGTGACTATGCTCAGCAGTGTGGTAGTTATATCGATGGAGATATCTGCTATTGAATCAACACTTCTTAAAATTGTATCAAACATTATTATGTTTCCCCCTATGCATATAATCTTGCGTGCTCCCCGTCAGCCTTGCACTGTAATCCAGGCTTTTGATCCTGTCTTATGTATTTCTCATGTTCCTTCCCATATTTGGAGAAGGGAACCGGATAGATATCATATTGTGAAAGCAGCCTGGCAAACCACAACGGAACCGTATCCCTTGTCTTGACCTCCATAATCCATTGCCCCCCGGGTAATAATAGTTCTCCATGATCTCCGGAGTGCAGGTTCACCTGCTCGCGTCTTGTTCTTATATTCGTATCAAAGGTGACCCGGAAATTCCTGTCCTCCGTCCCAAACATGGCATTCCTGTCATAGGAAAGAAAAAGGACCGGCCGTAGGATGGAATATCGCTGCACCATATAATCAATTTCATTTAGTATCTGCCCGTTCACCGGATAGACGGCTGACGGCTTCTGCTTTGTCTCAAGATAATGGTACGCTTCCTCCAACGGCATGGCAGTCCTGCGTTTATTGACACATCCGTTGAATTTTTTCTTGATCTCAAGATATACCATATCCCCAGGGCCTGACATACCGTAGCTTCGAAGCCGAAGTTTTTCTTTATATACGGGCTTCTCAAGGGATCTTCGGATGATGGCGTGGTCCGGAGTATCATAATAGATATTGCAGATCGTATAGAATTCACCATTACGGCTGTGGCTGTCCGGTTCCATATGCTCTTCCAGCAAAGGCCTGATGCTTCGGTATAATTCCTCCGGTATCATATACTTCGTCTCATACCGGTTAAAGACTTCAATAGCCATATCCCCAACTCCTAAAAAGCATTTGCTTAATTCCTTCTCTGCCTCGCCGCTTCATACATCAGTATCGCTGCTGCCACGGCAGCATTTAAAGATTCCACTTTACCCGCCATCGGTATTTTAATCAGGGTATCCGCCAGGCCGGCGGCCTGTTCCGACAGCCCATTGGCTTCATTTCCAATTAAAAATGCACATCTGCCGCGAAAGCCCCCGTCAGTATCGTAGGGGATCCCCATCAGATGTGCCGCATATACGATAATTCCCTGCTTCTTAATTGCAGCAATGGTCTCATGGAAATCCGGCGCCTGATAAAAGGGTACCCGGTAAATAGAGCCCATGGTGGCTCTGACTACCTTGGGATTATATATATCAACCGTGGAATCACCGAATATAATACCGGTGATTCCGGCTCCTTCCGCCGTGCGGATCATGGTCCCCAGATTCCCCGGATCCCTGATATCTTCAAGGAGCAGCAGACAGGCATCCGGTGTCCGGAGCATATCCTCCAGCCGGTATCTTATCTGTGTTACCGTTCCCATGATGCCCTGGGGAGTCTTTGTCTCCGATACTTCCTTAAAGACGGAATCGGTTACCAGCTCATGATCCAGCTGACTAAAATACCCGGGCTGTTCCGTAAGCATCTGGTGATAGAAGCTTTCCGATACATAAGCCTTTTTAAGAATTCCCATATCCCGGGCTTCCCGGAACATCTTAATCCCTTCAATGACAAAGATGCCCTGTTCCTCCCTGGCTTTTGATTTCTTCTGTAATAATATTAGATTCTTAATCTGGGCATTACTCAGACTGCTTATCATCAATTATTCCTCATTCAGATTGGCCAGCTTCGCAGCCTGGTCGGCCGCTATCAGGCTGTCAACAAGAACCTCCAGGTCACCGTCCATCACCTTGTCGATCTGGTACATGGTCAGGTTGATTCTGTGATCCGTCACACGGCCCTGGGGGAAGTTATAGGTTCTGATCTTCTCCGAACGGTCACCGGTACCGACCTGGCTCTTTCTTGCTTCCGCTTCCGCACTGCGGGCTTTCTCAAGCTCAATCTCATACAGCTTGGACCGAAGGACACGAATCGCCTTATCCTTATTCTTAAGCTGGGATTTCTCATCCTGGCAGGAGATCACAATACCGGTGGGGATATGAGTCAGCCTTACCGCAGAGTCCGTCGTATTAACGCATTGTCCGCCGTTACCGGAGGAACGGAACACATCAAATCTGCAATCATTCAGATCCAGCTCAACATCCACTTCTTCCGCCTCCGGCATGATCGCTACGGTTGCCGTAGAGGTGTGGATGCGTCCGCCGGATTCGGTTACAGGAACACGTTGGACACGGTGAACTCCGCTTTCATATTTAAGCTTGGAGTAGGCACCCTTACCAAGTATCATAAAGATAACTTCCTTAAACCCGCCGATTCCATTCTCATTCAGGTTCATCATGTCAATCTTCCAGCGGTTACGTTCCGCATACATGACATACATACGGTATAACTCGGCTGCAAATAACGCTGCTTCATCTCCGCCGGCTCCGCCGCGAATCTCTACGATAACATTCTTCTCATCGTTAGGATCCTTGGGAAGTAATAAAATCTTTATCTCCTCTTCAATCTGCCCGAGCTTCTCCCTGCACTCACCCAATTCCTCCTTAGCAAGCTCGCGCATATCCTCATCGCTTTCTTCCTCAAGTATTGCCAGGCTGTCCTCGATATTCTTCTGGGTAGCCTTATATTCCTTATACTTTTCAACGATATCCGTAAGATCCGCATGCTCCTTGCGAATATTACGGTAACGGTTCTGGTCGTTCATGACATTCGGATTCATGAGCTCCTGCTCCAGTTCCTGATAACGAATCAGAATATCTTCTAATTTATCAAACATATTATAACCATGCCTTTCCATCTATCCTGCTAATTTATTATTATATCATGAACAAAGGGCATGTTCATGATCTTGTTCTCCAGTCTGAATTCACAAGCAAGCCCGATCATGCTTACCGCGCTTTCATTATGCCTGTTCCTGCCGCTCCAATCAAGGCTGCAAGTAAACCCGCTAAGCCCGCTTATCAGCATTATGCTCATGGCTAATGGTCCAATCCGCCTGTCGCAAATATTGCTGATACGATCCTGTCATGCCCGCTCAGGTCCTTCTTAATTGAAATCTCCGCATAACCTTCCCGTAATAATATCTCTTTGACTGCCTCCCCCTGATTATATCCGATCTCGAAGAAAATGGCACCGTTTGCTCTGAGATATGGTTTTGCATCCGAAGAAATCCGACGGTAGAATTCAAGACCATCCATGCTGCCATCCAGGGCCAGCACCGGCTCATGGTCCCTTACCTCCGGCATCAGGGTGTCAATCTCAGGCGTAGGAATGTAAGGCGGATTAGATACTATAATATCATAGCTTCCTTCCACCCGGTCAAACAGATCACTCTGCAGATATTTAACCTTTACTTTATTATTATATGCATTCCCGGAAGCAATCTTCAATGCTTTCTCAGAGATATCAACACCGGTTGCACTCTTTGGCTTGCCAAACTTCGCCAGGCTCACGATGATACAACCGGAGCCGGTACACATATCAAGGATTTCTTTCTCTTCACTGAGCTTTAATACTTCTTCAACCAGAAGCTCCGTATCCTGCCTTGGAATCAGCACATCACCGCTTACGGCAAATTCCATCCCCATAAATTCCTGTGTTCCGGTCAGGTGCTGCAAGGGAATATGTTCTGCCCGTTCTCTCACCATCGCATAAAATCGTTCCATTTTCTCCTCCGGTGCCTGCCGGCCGCCACGGATAAGAAACTGTGTCCTGTCAATTTCGTACACATGGGACAGAAGATACCAGGCATCCGCATGGGCATCGGCTATCTTTTGCTGTCTTAATAATTCTTTTGCAGACTCTAATAATTCCTTATAAGTGCTCATGGGTATCTCTACTTCTCATCAAAGAACTTATCCAGAGCTTTTAATATCTCATCATCTTCATCCTCAGGGTGATTGGCTGCTGCCAGCTTATAATGGATGGAAGGTGTGTTACCGGTATTACGCCTTCCCGTATCCGGCTGTATTGTTCCGGATACGACTGATTTAATACCGATGGGCTTTTTAAAGTTCTCAATAGTAACCGCAGATTCATTCGCAGCTTCCGTCTCGGCAAGTACCTCAGGTATCTTTGCGCTTTCCGGCTCTTTCCCTGCTTTTGAAGACTTTGAGGCTTTTCCTTTAGCGCCTTTCGCTGCCGGCGTGTCAGCCGCCTTCACAGCGTTCCTCGCATCAGATGCTTTATTATCGGCGGCCTTAACAATAGCTTTCGTATCAGATGTTTTATTATCTGCTGTCCCTGCAGCCGTAACCTCAGCAGCCTTTATCTCTGCTTCTTTTATCTCTGCTGCTTTTGCAGCATCAGCCCCATTATCTTTTGCTTTAACAGACGCCTTCGGCCGTGCCGGCTTTCCTTCGCCTGCTTTTGCAGTGGTTTTACTTACATCCTTCACCTCGGCAGCCGTAACCTCAGCAGCTGTTTCCTCTGTTGTATCCTCTATGGAATTAGAGCTGTCTAAGAATGCCCTCCAGTCAAATACCGCACCCACGGACTGAATAGCAACCTCAATCATGGCATCATCCGGTTCCTTGGTGGTTAAACCCTGCATCAGCAGACCGGGTTTACTTAATATATCAATGATCCTGCTCTCGCTTTTTCCTGCCAGACGGATGAATTCATAGGAGACACCTGCGATAAACGGGACCAGAAGAATCCTTGAGATAACTTTCCAGAGCAGACCGTTCACAGGCAGTATAATAAAGAATATCAGGCTGATCAGAATAACAAGCAGCATGAAGCTGGTACCGCAGCGCTTATGCTGTTTGGACTGCCACCTTATATTCTCCACGGTAAGCTCGAATCCGTTCTCAAGACAATTAATGGTCTTATGCTCGGCACCGTGATACATGAAAACTCTTTTAATCTCAGGCATCCTGGCGGCTAATATTACATAACCCACGAATATGCCGAGGCGCAGTACGCCCTCAATGAATGACATCAGGTATATATTCGTAATAACCTTGGACAAGAGATTGCTTATCAATACCGGAATAACCATGAATAATGTAACAGAGAATACGATGGAGAGCAGCACGGCAAAAACCATCAGTAGAGCATTGGTCCTGCTGTCCGATTCCTTTTTGCGTTTCTCCTCTTCCTCTTTATCCTTAAGCACATTCTCAGCCTTATCCTTATGGGCTTTTTGCTTTATTTCCTTCTTTTTATCGCTTTTTTCCTTTTTCTTATTTGCTTTTTCCTTATCGGTTTCTTCTTCGTCTTCGAAGAAGCTTGCCGAAAAATTCAATACTTTAACACCGATTACCATCGAATCTACAAAGGCCAGCATTCCGCGAAAGATAGGCAGCTTGAATAGTTTGACCTTATCAGAGAAATCACTGTACGTACTTTTTTCCACAACTATCTCGTTATCCGGCTTACGAACTGCTACTGCGTATTGATCCCTGTTCTTCATCATTACGCCTTCCATGACAGCCATACCGCCAATACCTGATGGTTTCATCTTTACACCTGAACCTTTCTTATAATAAATACAAAAAAACAAAAAATATTTAAAAATAGGCTGAGGAAGTATACCTCAACCCAATTTTTAACGTCTTATTTTCATGCCAAATATATTGTCTGCCGCACCTTGTCTTATTTATCCTGACCCAGACCATATCTACGGTTGAATTTATCAATTGCACCACGTGCTGTTGCAGCCTTGATCTGTCCTGTATAGAATGAATGACACTTGGAGCAGATTTCTACGTGGATATCTTCCTTGGTTGATCCTGTTACAAATTCGTTACCGCAGTTGCAAACAGCTTTAGCCTGATGATATTTGGGATGGATTCCTTCTTTCATGTTTTCACCTCTTTATGATCTGATGGTATTATCTATTCATACCCACAATTTTCATCCGTATGCCGGATGCAAACTATCCCGATTATGAACTCCGTTCATATAAACAGCTTTTACATTATAGCACAGGATATTATTAGATGCAATACCTAAAAGACAATTTTAGTCTTTTTGATTATCTCGATGAATTCAATATTTGTCTTGGTACGAAGGAACATATCAATGATCCGCTCTAAAGCTTCTTCTGATTTTAATCCGCCCAGCGCCTTGCGCATAAGATAAGCTGCTTCCAATTCCGGCTGCGTCAGTAACAGATCTTCTCTTCTGGTACTGGACCTCGGCAGGTCGATAGCCGGGAAGATACGTTTCTCTGATAAACTGCGGTCAAGCACCAGTTCCATGTTGCCGGTTCCCTTGAACTCCTCGAATACCACATCGTCCATACGGCTTCCCGTATCTACCAATGCGGTGGCCAGAATTGTAAGGCTTCCGCCTTCCCGCATATTTCTTGCCGCACCGAAGAATTTCTTCGGCATATGGAGCGCCGCCGGATCAAGACCGCCGGACAGTGTCCTGCCGCTTGGCTGTACGGTCAGGTTATATGCTCTTGCAAGCCGTGTAATGCTGTCAAGCAATATGATCACATCCTGCTTATGCTCCACAAGACGCTTTGCACGCTCTATCACCATCTCCGATACTCTCTTATGATTATCCGGGAGTTCGTCGAAGGTAGAATAGATAACCTCCACATTCCTGCCTTCGATGGATTCTTTTATATCGGTAACTTCCTCGGGACGTTCATCAATTAACAGAATAATCAGCTTCATATCCGGATGGTTTCTTGTAACCGCCTTGGCAATCTGCTTTAATAAGGTGGTCTTACCGGTCTTCGGCTGGGAAACAATCATACCCCTTTGTCCCTTGCCAATGGGTGAAATCAGATCCACCATACGCATGGACACTCCCGATCCCGGAGTCTCAAGATGGATCCTATCATTGGGGAAGATGGGTGTCAAATCCTCAAACCGCTTCCGCTTCTGGGCCTCAGCCGGATGGAAGCCATTGACCGATTTTACATAAAGCAAAGCGCTGAACTTCTCATTCTGACTGCGGATTCTGGTATTACCTGCGACAATATCACCGGTTTTCAGGTTAAAACGGCGGATCTGTGCCGGTGATACATAGACATCATTCTCACCCGGCAGATAATTATCACACCGGATGAAGCCGTACCCATCCGGAAGAACCTCAAGGATACCGACTTTTGTCTCACCGCTGTCCAACTGGTCCAGCTCATTGCCGCCCTGGGGCGCTTTCTTTTCTTCCCTTGACGGCTGGAACTGCTCTGTCTGCCCCTGCTCGTGTTCCGGTTTTATCTGCTCTGTCTTCACTTGCTCCGACTTTACCTGTTCCGATCTGATCTGCTCCGATCTAATCGGTCCCGTTCTGACCTGATCCGACTTCAGATGATCTGCCTTCAACTGTTCCGTCTTCCCCTGCTCAGGCTTTGTCTTAGGTGCTTGTACAACTTCCGGTTTCGCAGCAGGTTTCACCGGTTCTTCCTGTCTGCTCTGTGAATCATGCTTGATCAGGCTTTCGATCAATTCGCTTTTCTTCATCACAGTTATGTTTTTTAGACCTCTCTCTTTTGCCATCTCTCTCAGGTTGGCAAGCGTCATCGTTTCATATTGCTTATCCATGTATTTGCTCCTTTTGCTTGATTGGATTCTCTTACGGAATTAGAAGAATTGATATAGATAAAATATTATGAGGGATATATCCTAAGATAATCCTTTGAGTGTTAAAAAAACGGACTATTATATCAGAAATTCGACGGACTAGTCTGCTTATTACGTACATCATACCACAAGTAAATTAGAAAATAAAGTGTTTCTTTTAAAATTATCATTTATTTCCATTATCCTGACATAATTTTGAATAATCCGAAGGCAGCCTGCGTCAGGATATGCTTGATTATATCATTTCATAATGATATGATAGCTGTAACTATTCGGTGACACAGGAACACAGACAATGCATGGAATTGCTCAAGATCCTGTGTATCCGTACACGCATGGAGGAATATATGGACAAGAAAGAACAGGCACTGATAATGCATGAAGAATGGAACGGCAAGATAGAAACCACCTCAAAATGCACCGTAAAGACCCGGGAGGATCTGGCCGTCGCTTATACCCCGGGAGTTGCCGAGCCCTGCAAGGCAATCGCGGAGAATAAAGAGGCCGCATATAAATACACAATAAAAGCAAATACCATCGCTGTGATATCCGACGGCAGCGCAGTTCTTGGCCTGGGTAATATCGGCCCCTATGCAGCCATGCCGGTTATGGAAGGCAAGGCTGTCCTGTTCAAGGAGTTTGGAGGCGTGAACGCGGTTCCCATCTGCCTGGACACCCAGGATAAGGAGGAGATCATAAGAACCATCACTGCCATCGCCCCCGGCTTTGGAGGGATCAACCTGGAGGATATCTCCGCCCCCAGATGCTTTGAGATCGAGGACCGGCTTAAGGAATTGCTTGATATTCCCGTATTCCATGACGACCAGCACGGTACCGCCATCGTTGTACTGGCAGGAGCCATGAATGCTCTTAAGGTTACCGGCAGACACAAGGAAAGCTGCAAGGTAATCGTGAACGGAGCCGGTTCCGCAGGTATCTCCATAGCAAAGCTGCTGTTAACCTATGGCTTCCGGAATGTGACCCTGTGCGACAAATCAGGAATCATCTCAAAAGATGATCCGAATTTAAACTGGATGCAGGAGCAGATGCTGTCCGTCACCAATCCGGATAATATAAACGGCACCTTGTCGGACGCTCTGAGGGGCGCTGATCTGTTCGTGGGTGTCTCCGCGCCCAATATCGTTACAAAGGAAATGGTCGCTTCCATGAATCAGGATGCCATCATATTCGCCATGGCGAACCCGGTGCCGGAGATTATGCCGGATCTGGCGAAGGAAGCCGGTGCCAGGGTCGTGGCAACAGGACGCAGTGATTTCCCCAATCAGGTAAATAATGTGGTAGCCTTCCCCGGAATCTTCCGCGGAGCCCTGGAGGGACGTGCCTCCCGGATTACGGAGGAGATGAAGCTTGCGGCTGCCGCCGCCATCGCGGGTCTGGTAAGTGATGATGAACTGAATGAGAATAATATTATGCCTCAGCCCTTTGATCCGAGGGTCAGCGATGCGGTAAGCAGTGCGGTGAAGGCTCATATATGAAGGCAGGGGTATTATGTGGGACAACAAGCGTTATCACTCCCTGGACTATGAATTGAAGAAAACCTATGGCAGGAAAATATATAAGCTTTCTTTGAATGGCGGAATGAGCTGCCCCAACCGTGACGGCACCATCGATATCCGCGGCTGCATCTTCTGCAGTGAGGGCGGTTCCGGTGATTTTGCCGCCGTCCCGGAACTCTCGGTCACCGAGCAGATAGAAGAGGCAAAAAAGCTGATCGAAGCAAAGACCGGAGCTTCTTCCGGAATTTCCCCCGGTTACATTGCATACTTTCAGGCCTTCACCAATACCCATGCGCCCGTTTCTTATCTGAGAAAAATCTTCACCGAGGCTATCCGTCATCCGGATATTGTGCTGCTTTCCATTGCTACCCGGCCGGATTGCCTGAGTGATGGGGTTCTTGAATTACTGGGCCGGCTGAATCAGATTAAACCCGTATGGATTGAACTGGGTCTTCAGACAATCCATGAGGAGACCGCCTCCCTGATCCGCCGCGGCTATCCGCTGTCCGTCTTCGAAGAAGCTGCGGAGCACCTGAAAGCCATGGGAATCCCGGTAATTGTCCATACCATCCTGGGCTTGCCAAAGGAATCAAAACATGATATGTTAAAGACCATGGAATACATCGGCAATCTGAAGATTCAGGGAATCAAGCTCCAGCTTCTTCATATTCTAAGAGGAACCGATCTCGGTATTCTCTATGAGAAGGGACTGTTCACCGGCATTATCACTCTGGAGGAATATGTTGATCTGGTGATCTCCTGTCTGGAACTGCTTCCCCGGGAGACGGTGATTCACCGGATTACCGGCGATGGTCCAAAGAAGCTTCTCCTGGCCCCCGGATGGAGCGGAAATAAAAAACAGGTTTTAAACCGCATTCATCAAAGAATGAAGGAGCGAGACACTTATCAGGGTAAATATGCACCATGAGCGGATCAGTCCATAAAAGAAAAAGTTTTATCCGGCCCGCCCGAATAAATGCTGTCTCTTTATGGATAAGTGCAGCGTAAACTTCAAAGCATAGCTTTTAAAACCTGATCTGCAGATCCGGGATTAATAAAAATACCTGCAAGGGTTTGCAGGCTGTGAAAGGCGTGAGAACATATGCAATCCGATACATTCATGCTATACAAACTAATGATATTATATATTTTAAGCAGGGTCAGCTTTCCATTAACCAACGCACAGCTGACCGCATTTATACTGGAGAAGGAGTATACCAATTACTTCAACCTCCAGCGGGCGATCTCGGAATTAATCGACGATGCCTTCATATCCGCAAAGACCATCCGCAACAGCTCCCTTTACCGGATTACGGACAGCGGACAGGAGACGCTGTTATTCTTTGATAATATGATCGCCGCAGGTATTAAAGAGGATATTGAAAACTACCTTACCCAGAATAAATACGAGCTGCAGGAGGAGGTGTCCTCTCCTGCGGAATTCTATCAGGTAAAAAAGGGGGAATATGCCGTTCATCTCAGCGTGATTGAACGCAATGTCTCCATTATAGATCTGACTCTTATGGTTCCCAGTGAAGAGGATGCAGCAAAGTTATGTAATAACTGGAAGGAAAAAAGTTCGGATGTGTATGCTTATCTTATGACTATATTGCTTGAGAGCAGATGAGGGATGATTTAGGTGATTAACTGAGGGACGGATGCAGGGGAGGTGCCGGTGGGTACCACCCCTGCATCCGTCCCTCAGCCGCCATCTAAATCATTCTTTTATCCCACAAATCTCCTCTATACAATCCCATATTTCATCCCTGCCCTGTTTGGTTTCCGCCGAGAACGGAAAAATTCTTGTCCCCTGCACCACCTGAAGCCTTTCTTTAATCAGTTTAATCTGCCTATCCCTCTGACTCCGGTTAATCTTGTCCAACTTGGTGGCAATTATGATGGGCTCAAAGCCCTGATGTACAATCCAGTCATACATAGCCTTATCATTGGCGGAAGGCTCGTGGCGGATATCGACAAGCAGGAATACAGCCTTCAGCTGCTCCGACATACGCAGGTATTTCTCTATCATCTTCCCCCATTTCTCCCGGACGGCTCCAGGTACCCTGGCATATCCGTATCCCGGAAGATCCACATAATAAAGCTCATTATTTATGTTATAGAAATTAATCGTCTGTGTCTTGCCGGGCTGCGATGAGGTTCTTGCCAGGGACTTGCGGTTCATGAGGGCATTGATCAGAGAGGACTTTCCCACATTCGATTTACCTGCGAAGGCAACCTCCGGTTTCTCATTCTTCGGAAGCACGCTGGTTATACCGCAGACGGTTTCCAGCTCCACACTCCTTATAATCATGTCTTTTCCTCCTGTTCCTGCTGCCTGTCCGGCAGATAAATGGGCTGTTGCACTTACAGCATCAGCTTTGTAAGTACCGCAACAGCCCATTTATTTTCATTAAAATATATTTCCATACCCGGCTTGGCGGGCATTAAGCTCTGAACAATGTTTTGTCCCTCGCGGATTAATCCATTTTACTGTTACGCTATTTCATCCTTGCTCTTTTTGCTGGTTCTCCTGGTGATTGCTTTTCTTGGCGCATTATCCTCGGATATAATTACCTTCGGCTTCTCATTGCCAAGAACCGCATCCCTCGTTATGATACATTTGATCGCTTTTGCGTCGGAGGGTATGTTGTACATGGAGTCCATCATAACATTCTCCATGATGGCACGAAGTCCTCTGGCACCGATCTTTCTTTTAAAGGATTGCTTTGCTATCTCCTCCAGGGCTCCCGCATCGAATTCCAGCTCAACACCATCCATCTCAAAGAGCTTCTTGTATTGTTTGGTGATCGCATTCTTCGGTTCGGTGAGAATCCGGATCAGCGCTTCTTCATCCAGCATATCCAGAGCTACCGTAACCGGAACACGACCTACGAATTCCGGGATCATA
>JAFADH010000152.1 GCA_023424995.1 Bacillota bacterium
CGGAAAAGAAAATAGCCCGGCGGACATTGAGGTAGTGCGATATTGTACCGGAGTTGGCGGGCATTCTGCCGACGAGGTAGGAATTATCCGAACGGTCTACAGATATGGTGCGGAGAGCTGGGAGATCATATCCACAACATTTACGTATACCGGGATTTAATCACGTGCGTAGATGTAAGCAGCACATTCAGGGCACCATTGCGAGCATTGACAGCGCCGCCGATGTTGCTCTTATTGCTGCCTGTTATGCGCGGGAAGGTTACGCTGACGGCCCGGATGAATAGATCGCATCAAGCCGTGTCAATGTACTCAGTACTACTATTCTATCCACTTGGCTGTAGTTTAAACAGACTTGCAAATAGTAAATTGTAAAAATATTCAAATAGCCATACTATAACTTTCGTTCATAATATTTAAATAAAAAAACCGGAAGCAAACAACTATTAATTGTGTGCTTCCGTATTTTAAGAATAAGCGAGTATTACCTTAACAGAGTAAGCGTCATATGATCTTAATTATACTCCGTTCGCTATCAATGTTTTGCTTCGAAGCATAAGCAGCCCCTCGGCAAACATCAGTATTCCCGTTACGATCAATAAATACCGGATATCAATAATATCCGCAAGAGGCCCGAACACCAGCATACTGACCGGCATGACGATACTGGATATCATACCCATTACACCGAATACCCTGCCCATATAATCCTGCTCCACCTTCTCCTGCAATATTACCATGGAAGGCGTATTGAAGAAGGGCATGGCCAGGCCGAAGATACCCATAAAAACCAGATAGACCCAGAAGATCGGAGTGATTCCCAGAGCCAGCGTACATAAGCCGATCAAGCTGCTGGATAATACCATGGTATGCACCCTGTTCTTAAAGCCCTGCCAGGAAGCGAGGATAATTCCGCCCAGCATCATGCCAATGGAGAATACGATCTCTATGGCAGTCAGTCTCCATACATCTTCACCGAAGGTCCGGGTAACCTGAAGAGGTGACAGGAAAGCTACCGGTCCGGCAAAGAAGAAATAAAAAGCGGAGAACAGGAAAAATATCTTGACATAACTGTGATTATTAATGTATGCGATACCAAGCTTTAAATCATGGAAATATCCTGTCACATGCTGCTCCAGAGCCTTGGCGTGAGTGGGTACATGCACCAGGAAGATCATAATCAATACGGCTATGGCGGCAGTCACCACATCGATGAAGAATATAATCTGAATCGGAGCATAGCCTAATAAAGCGCCGCTTGCCATGGGCGATACCAATAAAATAAAAGACTGGATGGTACCGTTGGTGGCATTCACCTTCGTCAGTTTGTCTTCCGGGACAATCTGAGGCAGGACGGCGCTGACCGCCGGAGTCTGAATCCCCGTACCGATGGCGCGGATTGCGGATACGACAAACAAAAGCCATATGGCATCGTATCCAAGCAGGAAGAGGATTGCAAGGATTAATGTTGAGACGGCTATGAAGGAATCCGCGGCAATAATCAATATCTTTCTGTTAAAACGGTCCGCCCATACCCCGGCAAAGGGAGCAATAAAAAAGGTGGGCAGAGAGCTGCATATGATAGAGATGGTCATCATCACTCCCGACTGGGTGTCCAGGGTGATATACCACATGATGGCATATTGCACCAGGGATGAGCCAAACAGGGATATGGTCTGCCCGGTTAAAAACAATATGATTTTTTTCTTCCAATCCTGTTGAAGTTCTTGTTCCATAGTGTGCTTCCTCCGTAGAGTATTTGTCCATTATTGCACAAGGACTTCATTATTATACATGAAATTCTCTGCAGAGGCAAACTGGAAATGGGAGGATGCCGTTTTTAACAATCTTCAAGGAATTTTTATATTAGTTCCAGCTCCAATACGGTATCTCTTTCATCGTACAGACCGGCAATATCCAATTCGACATAAGCATCCTTGGGATACTCCGCACCGTTCCAGGGCCGGGAGAGCCTTAATTCCGCGCCGTCCTCCAGAATACGGGCTTTCTTAATCCTGCCTTCCAGTCCTTCCAGGCGGAAGGCACCTACGCGTCTGTCATAGAGGTGCGCATAGAGCAGCTTGCCGTTCTGGGTGTAGCGTCCCCATTCCGGTTTGGGGTAATCACTGATGCCGCACCCGTAGATGCTATCCCCGTTGACCCGCATCCATTCACCGATTTCCTTAAGGATCCGGATGCTGTCCCTTGGGAATTCGCCCTTGGCATTGGGGCCTACATTAATCAGCATGTTACCGTTCTTGCTGACACACTCCACCAGCATATGGATTACATTTTCGGTAGTCTTATAATCCCAGGGCTTATTCTTGGCATATCCCCAGTTTTCGTTCAGGGTCAGGCATAATTCCCAGGGTACCGGACGCCCCAGGACATCCAGCTCGCCCGTTACGGGCATCATGCATTCCGGGGAGACGAAATCTCCGGAATGCAGATCCGGTTCTTCTTTCCTGGCATCTCCGCCCAGGCGGTTATCGATGATAATATCCGGCTGCAGTGACCGCATCATCTTTATCAGCTCCGCCGATTTCCAGGTCTCTCCCGACATATGCTCGAACTGTGTACCGGCCAGTCTGTCATTATCATAGGAGAAGTCAAACCACATAAGGTCTATCTTGCCGTAATTGGTCAGGAGTTCTCTTACCTGATTATGAAAATAGTCAATATAATTATCCCAGTGATGGGTTACCTCTTTAAACTCCTCGTTATCCCTCATGGGATGCTGTCTGTCACCGTAATGGGGATAATCGGGATGGTGCCAATCCAGCAGGGAATAATAAAAGCCGATCTTTATGCCTTCTTCCCGGAAGGCTTCCACATATTCCTTCACCAGGTCGCGGCCGCATTTTGTATTGGTGCTTTTGAAGTCCGTATATTCGGAATCAAACAGGCAGAAGCCATCATGATGCTTGGTGGTAAGTACGGCATATTTCATACCTGCCTCTTTGGCATACCGCGCCCATTCCCTGGGATCATACCGGACCGGATTGAATTCTTCAAAATACTTGTCATATTCCTTTGTGGTGATTCTTTCCCAGCTTTTTACCCATTCGCCCCGTGCGGGAATTGCATAAAGTCCCCAATGGATGAAGAGACCGAAACGCGCCTGACGGAACCACTCCGTTCTTTTTTCTCTTTCCTGATACAATGACATAGTTCCTCTCCTTTCATAGTAGAGCATGTCCGGAAACCCCCTTGCATGTGTCTTTGCGGCTGATGCAAAGAGTTTCCAAGGTACTCTGATGCTGACCTTTCATTCTCATGCTCTTAGAATAGCAGTTGTTCTACTGAAAAGTGTTATTGACAAGGACAGTTTAGCATCACTATAATTATTTCGTAATACAAAAATGTAACAAGAAGTTGAGAAAAACTAACCTTATTTTTCAAAAGGGGGCAGTGATGGATAACAGCTTTTCCAAATATTTTTCAAACCTTTATATTGATTATTATTACGGGGCTTTTACTCACTGCGGACAAAGCTGGAGAGAGGATAATATCCTGTGTCCCTTCTGCAAGATATATTACATAATTGACGGGGAATGTGAGATTAAGATAGATGGAACAGCCTATCGCGGGCAAAAAAACAGAATGTTTTTTATCCCGTCCCAGACCAGGCATTCTTTCTATCATATCAGCGACAATCATATTACGAAATACTGGATGCATTTTGAAGTAAAGACCTGGGATGCTCCCCTGTTTAAGAATATCAATTTGCCCTACTATATCGATGTGAAGGAGGATTCGGAGATCATCCGGTATTTTAAGGAGATCTTCCGGCAGGCGGGAGAGAATACCATAGCTTCCTCCTTTCGTCTGAAAGCAGGTATCCTGTCGTTATTGTCGGAATATATTGAATTGTCCGACGGGAAGCAGGTCACCATATACGAGGAGAACCACCCGGAGTTTCATTCGGTGATTTCCTATATCAGCGATCATCTGCAGGATAAGCTGACGGTTGAGACACTATCCGGTTTGATGCATATCCATCCCAATTATTTTATACGTCTGTTCAAAAGCAGAATGGGTACCACGCCCCTTAATTATATCAACCGGCTTCGGATCGAGCGGGCCAAATCCCTTCTGGAAAATACCAGGCTCCCTGTCTCGGAAATCATGCTTCGTGTGGGATTTGAAGACATAAGCACCTTTTCTAATTTTTTCAAGCACTATTCCGGTTATAATCCCAGCGTATTCCGGAAGACCTTCGGGATATAGTCCGATTAATATTCGTTAATAATAAGCCTCCGTGCTGCCGATGCCGGCAAATCTGGGATGTGAAAGCATTTGCTTTCACATTTATCAGACACAAATTTGCCATGTGAAAATTTTATTTTTTATACTGAGCCCTTAAAGTCTTCCCGGACTTTAAGGGCTTTTTTGAATAATTAACCCGGAATATGCAGAGAATTTACATGAATGCCCTTGTTTGGAAAAGCTGAGGCAAATAGTATGAGAGTAACGGTATTACATGGAGGGACAGGTATGATCAGCGCGGTTATTGATCTTGGATCCAATACAATAAGAATGTGTGTATATGAACATAATGAGGACGGCTTTATAAAGATATTCGATAAGAAGGAAATGGCAGGCCTGGTGAATTATGTAGACAGGGAAGTCATGAGCGCCAAAGGCGTGGACAAAGCATGTGAGGTTCTGAAGGAGTATATGGATTCTCTGAACAACCTGCAGATCGATCTGAAGCAGGTTCATATATTTGCGACAGCCTCCCTGCGGAATATTGTTAATACACAGGAGGTCATAGAGACCATAAAAGACCGGACCGATTGCCGGGTTGAACTGTTATCGGGGGAAGAAGAAGCAAAGCTTGATTTTATCGGTATCACCAGGTATTTCGATGCAGCGGAGGGCATGATGGTCGATATCGGCGGCGGCAGCACGGAGATTGTAGTTTTCGAAGAAAATAAAGTGATTTATGCTACGAGTATACCCATCGGCTCCCTTAACATGTATGTAAAGTTCGTAAAAAAGCTAATTCCCAAGAGAGAGGAACGGGAGGCAATCCGGAGTCTGGCCAAAGAATATCTGGACTCTTTAAAGATCGACCGTGCCGTTACAGGATCCATCTTCGGAATCGGCGGAACAATCCGGGGGATATCCAAGCTGGAAAATAACATGTTTAACCTGGGCAATGACAATGACAATATTGATACAAGACATATAAAGGATATTCTCCTGGCTCTTAAGAATAGTCACAGAAAGACCCTGGCGCCGGTTCTCCGAAGCATTCCGGACCGTATTCATACGATTATACCGGGTATGATTATCGCGGATACGATTGCTGATTATTATGGAGTAAGGAATATAAAAGTAAGCAAATATGGCATTCGGGAAGGATATCTGTACGAAAGAATTATCAAAGGAGAATAAAGTGAATGCATACGGAAGCAGAAACGAAGCATACCTTCATGCAAAACCGGGAATTATCCTGGCTGACCTTTAACGAACGGGTCATGGAAGAAGCGCTGGATGATAGTGTTCCGCTGTTTGAACGGCTTAAGTTCATATCCATCTTCACCAGCAATCTGGATGAATTTTATATGATCCGGGTGGGCAGCTTAATGGATCTGTCTTTGATGGAGAACGGGAATATCGACAACAAGACGGGAATGAGTCCGAAGCAGCAGCTGGCGAGGATCTTCGGCAGGTCGGTCTCCCTTTATCAGAAAAGGGACGAAATCTTCGCAGAGATTGAGGGTAAGCTTCGGGAACATAGAATCTGTAATCTTGAACTTAAGGAATTATCCAAGCCGGAGAAAAAATATATTGAGTCCTTTTATAAAGAGCATATTCTTCCCATTCTTTCTCCCCAGGTAATCAATTCAAGACATCCGTTCCCCCATCTGGCGAATAAGGCGCTCTATATTGTATGTGAATTCTCGGGAGAAGAGACGAAGTTCGGACTCATACCCGTATCACAATCACTTCCGGAATATGTGCTGCTTCCCGGAGAGAACCTTCGGTATGTCATGGTTGAGAAAATAATTCTTCAGCATCTGCCGGATATCTTCGGGATGTATAAAATAAGAAAATCCACAATTATATCGGTTACGAGAAATGCCGATATCAGTGCGGATGATGAAGGCTTTGAAGTGGATGATAATTACAGGGAGCGGATGAAAAAGGTGCTGAAAAAGAGAGCCAAGCTTTCGCCGGTCCGCCTTGAAGTGCAGGGAAGCATAAACAGGGTCATGAAGAATTTCTTCCTGGAAAAGTTGAATATCAGCAAAGAGCAGATATTCATCAGCAGGGCTCCGCTGGTGATTAACTATCCTTTTCAGCTTATGAACCGGCTTCCGGCGCCCCTCAGAATGGAATTGAGCTATCCTCCCTTTGAAGCTGCCTATCCTCATGGCCTGAGCAAGACAGAGAACATAACGGAGCAATGCAAGCAAAAGGATATCCTGCTGTTCTATCCGTATCATCAGATGGAACCCTTCCTGCGGCTTCTGAAGGAAAGCGCGGAGGACCCGAATGTAATATCTATCAAAATTACTCTTTACCGGCTGGCGAATAATTCAAGAATCATTGAATATCTGTGTACGGCAGCGGAGAATAACAAGGAAGTTACCGTACTGATGGAGTTAAAGGCCAGATTTGATGAGAAGAATAACATCGAATGGGCGGAACGGCTGGAGGAGGCTAATTGTAATGTCATATACGGCTTTGAAGGCTTTAAGGTGCATACGAAGATCTGCCTGATCACACGCAGGGATAACAATAAAATCAATTACATTACTCAGGTCGGAACCGGCAATTATAATGAGAAGACGGCAAAGCTGTATTCGGATCTGTCCCTGATAACCGCCAATTTTGATATCGGGCAGGATGCAATGCAGTATTTTAAAAATATGTCTTTATCCAATCTGTATGGAATTTACGGTCATCTGCTGGTTGCTCCCCATGCATTTAAGCATAACATCACAGCGTTGATAGAACAGGAAATAACTAAGGCTAAGAATGGGGAGGATTGCGGAATCATTATTAAATCCAATTCCTTTACGGATAAGGATATCATCAATAAATTATCGGAAGCCTCCTGTGCCGGAGTGGAGGTAAAGCTGATTATCAGGGGGATCTGCTGTATCCTGCCCGGTATCCCGGACAGAACCGGGAATATTACGGTCATAAGCATAGTAGGAAGATTCCTGGAGCATGCCAGGATATATGTATTCGGTAAGAAGGAGGAGGCCCGGATGTATATTGCTTCTGCCGATATGATGACAAGAAATACCTCCAGAAGGGTAGAGATCGCCTGCCCGATTTATGATGAGGAAGCCAGGAAGGATATTATGAATTATCTTGATGTTATGCTGAGGGACAATGTAAAGGCAAGATACCTGCAGAGTGACGGTACTTATGAGCGGGTGGAAGCGGATGACAGCTGCCCTCTGGATTGCCAGGAATATTTTATAAAGGAATATTCGAAGCCGCATAATATTATGGTATCAAGCGCGGATTGATTCAACTCCGGAATAGGCATGGCCGGTATACTGTCAAGCGGATGCTGTTAATAACCGCAGAATGAATTTTCAGTCAGTAAAGCAGAGCAACAAGTTTCAGTCAGCAACGCAGAGAAACAAGGCAGAGAAGGAAGACGCAGCGGAGGCATTGACTGACGGTAACGCTGCAGGCGAAAATACACACCATGCAATTGATGCGGATATCAGCTTACCGGTACACCGGTAAGCTATAAACAGGAATTTAATAAGGGAGAAGCCGGATACCCGAGTTTACAGAATGGGAGGTCGGCTTCTTTTTCATGGATTTATGTAAAATTTCATGTTGAAATATTTTACAAAGATATAAATAACAATTAACTCACAATTAAAGCTATTTTATATAATTGAAAGTACAATAATATTGAATAGTGCAAACAAAAACCAAAGGAGGCAGGCTATGTATTTCTTTACACACCGTTATATTGCCAAAGCTTTATACCGTCACTTTTCAGGAGATATAGACCTGGACCGGCATTTATTTGCATACGGGAACATCAAACCGGATTTACCGTCACCTGACCGTATTCATCATACTTTGGAGAATTGCATACTTACTGTCTGCAATTTATCGGAACAGCTCATGGATGAAGATGTATCCGTCCGGGATTTCTCTGTCAAGCTGGGGGAGATATGTCATTATCTCAGCGATTTCTTCTGTTATTATCATCTGAACGAAGAGATACATAACAGGAAACTGCGGCATGCTGCGTATGAACTTAAGCTGCATCTCTTGCTGTATCAGCTGCGAATCTTCCGCAAAATCAATATATCCTCCAGTAAGAAGGAGCCCAGAAGAGACATTCTATCCATTGTAGCCGAGATGAGAAGACACTATACCCTGGAGGTCCACAGCATGATAAAAGATATTGAATATGCCTTATCCGCGGCTGTGTGGATCTGTGAGAGCATCATTTACTATTCGAAGTATTCCGCAGATCTGGCAAACGAAGCAGAGGCAGCCCTGGAAGCTTTATTAGTGGCGGAAGGAGGGAGCATATGAGAGTAGCGGTATTTTCCGATACCTATCTTCCGCAGATTAACGGGGTTACAAATACCTTGAGCAGGCTCCTTCAGTATTATCAGGAGAATGGGATCGAATACAGGTTATTTGTTCCGAACTATGATAACAGCATGCCGGACCATAATATTGAGCGTTTTTACAGTATCAAATTCATCCTGTATCCGGAAAACAGGATAGCCTTTCCCAATACTCTTCGAATCTCAACGGTACTTTCCGATTTTAAGCCCCATGTGATACACCTGATGAGTGAATTTAATATGGGCATCGCCGGTTTGAATTATGGCAGGAAGCATGGTATTCCTACGGTTTCCACCTATACGACCAATTTCTCCCAATATACGGATTATTATAAAATCAACATATTAAAAGAAC
Organism: Bacillota bacterium; assembly: GCA_023424995.1. Classification (GTDB taxonomy): domain Bacteria; phylum Bacillota; class Clostridia; order Lachnospirales; family Lachnospiraceae; genus Mobilitalea. The sequence goes on from JAFADH010000152.1 coordinate 8,926, forward strand.
CTGTCTGGTCCTATCTGAGATGGTTCCATACCCAGAATGACATTGCGCTGTGTCCCTCCCAGGCTGCCCGGCAGCTGCTGCACAGTCAGGGCATCCATAATACAGGGATATTCTCAAGAGGCATTGATTATAACAGATTTAATCCGGGGCACCGCAGTGAGAAGCTGCGCAGGGAGCTTGGGATAGCTGATAAGCTGGCATTCTTATATGTGGGAAGAGTCTCCGCAGAGAAGGATCTCCATATCCTGTGCGACAGTTACCGTAATATCAGAGAGAGCTATGGAGAGCATACGGCCATGGTTATTACAGGAGACGGTCCGTATCTTGACAAATGCAGGCAGATGTTTCCGGAAGATACGATCTATACCGGTTTTAAGACGGGGAAGGAATTGTCCGGGATCTATGCTTCCTGCGATATCTTTATCTGCCCTTCCTCCACTGAGACCTTCGGTAATGTCGTTCTGGAGGCGATGGCTTCCGGAGTGCCTGTAATCGGAGCAGATGCAGGAGGGGTGGCGGAAACCATACGGCACGGTTTCAACGGACTAAAATTTGCTGCCGGAAATTCAGAGGAGCTCAGCCGGTGCATGATCTCACTGATAGACAATATTGATTACCGGGAATATCTGGGCAGGAGCGGGCGGGAATACAGCGTAAGCAGGTCCTGGAATGCGGTTTTTGCCGGACTGATGGAGACATACCGTGAGGTTATCAATAGGAAAGACAAAGCTCTCCTGCCGGCTTCCGGTTCCGTCAAGCAATAAATATAGCAGTATCACTGATAATAAATAACCATGCTTACATAACAAATCTCATTACCGGAATTCAAATAGCCATGGGGAACATCCGCTTTAAAACGGATTGAATTTCCTGCGGCTATGGTATATTTATCACCATTAATATCCAGGGTCAGCTCACCGGAAAAAACTGAGATAAATTCATGGGTGCCCTGAGGATGAGCCTCCGCTTCCAGATGGCTGCCCTCCTCAATATCCAGGGTATACATCTCAAACCTTCTGGTGGTATCAAACGGAAATACGGGATAATTGCGAAATTTGCCTCCATCCTCCACCAGAGGCTGAATATCGGATTTAATGACAAGCTCGATGTCGGCTTCCGGGCGGTCCATAAGCTGGGTGAAGGATATCTTGAGCCCCTTGGATATCTTCCATAAGGTAGCTACGGTAGGATTCACCTCAGCCCGTTCGATCTGTCCGAGCATACTCTTGCTTACTCCTGTAAGCTTTGCTACATTATCCAGACTCAGCTTTCGCTCCTCACGGATCCCTCTCAAATTATCGGCAATCAGTGTATTCAATTGCTCCAAGATAGTTTCCTCCAATCTATTGACAATATACTGCACGAATTGTATTATTATACTGCACAGTGCAAATCTGTTTTATACTAATCCGCTTACCGTGGACAGTATATCATATTAAATATTGGAGGTAAATACATATGCTGAATTTCACAGCCCTGATATCCTATTCTCTTATCACTACCTTTACGCCCGGTCCGAATAATATTATGTCCATGTCCAATGCCAGCCGGTATGGCTTTAAGAAAAGCATTCCCTTTAATATCGGCGTCTGCTTCGGCTTTCTTGCCATAATACTTCTGTCCGGTATCTTCAGCGCAACGCTTTATCATATCATACCCTCCGTCAAGCCGGTCATGACTTATATAGGAGCGGCTTATATTCTGTGGCTTGCCTGGAAGATATACCGCAGTAAAGCGAAGGGAGAAGCTAAGCGTGAAGGACACACGAATACCTTTCTGTCCGGCTTCTTCCTGCAATTTGTCAATCCTAAGGGTATATTGTATGGTATTACGACCATGTCAACCTTTATTCTTCCCTATACCAAATCCATTCCGCTGATCGCGGTGATATCCCTGATGCTTGCGTTAATCGCCTTTTTATCCACCAGCTGCTGGTCTTTGTTCGGAGCTGTGTTCCAGAGACTTCTTGCAAAGCATGCGAGAGTCATTAATATTATCATGGCATTGCTGCTGGTATATTGTGCGGTATCACTATTTCATAATTAAGATATGGGATGTATTTTATAAGACAGACAGGATAGCAGACTGGCAGGATATACACTAACAGGATATAGACTAACAGGGTATGGACTAATAGGATATAGACCAAAAAGATGTATAACAACAAATTAACAGAAGCAGCGTAGGAATTATATGAACATTAATTAAAAACAGATATCAACCATATCGAGTCTTTGTCTATAAGCAGATAGCCGCTTAAGGCATACGGAAATATTCAATTGATAATTGGCGGTACATGTATTACTATTATAGCAAGCCGACGGCTTAATACGGAAATAATGAGGGTATCATATTATGAAGATAACGGTAATCGGGTGTGGCCGCTGGGGATCATTTATCGCCTGGTATCTGGACAGCATAAAGCAGGACGTCACCTTGTACGGCAGAGAAAATTCAAAGCATATGCAGAGGTTTCTTAAGGACAGGAGGAATGATTTCCTGGAGCTTCCGGCTTCGGTGAAGCTGACCGCGGATATAAGCGCCGTAGCAGAAGCGGAAGTAATCGTAATCTCGATTAACTCCCAGGGGCTCCAAAGCCTTATGGAGGAAATCAGGCCATTAAATCCGGAGAATAAGATCTTCGTGCTCTGCATGAAGGGGATTGAGATAACCACCGGAAGAAGGCTGTCCCAGATTGCGAATGATAATCTGGATTATTCCAATGATGTGGCGGTATGGCTGGGACCCGGGCATGTCCAGGAATTCTATCATGGGATTCCCAACTGTATGGTAATCGACAGTAATAACGATGGAGTTAAAAGAGTGTTGGTGGACCGGTTCTCCAGTGAATTAATCCGCTTCTATTACGGACAGGATCTGGTGGGCAATGAAATCGGTGCCGCAGCCAAGAATGTCATCGGCATCGCAGCCGGTATGCTGGACGGGTCGAAGCTGACCACGCTGAAGGGTGCGCTTATGTCCAGAGGTACGAGAGAGGTGTCCCGCCTGATCAAGGCCATGGGCGGCAATGAACTTTCCGCTTACGGGCTCTGCCATCTGGGAGATTATGAGGCGACGGTATTCTCGAAATTCAGTCACAACAGACAATTCGGGGAGTCCTTTGTACTGGGAGAGAGCTATGCTGATCTGGCAGAAGGGTATTATACGGTCAGGGCAATATTAAATCTGGGAAAAAACTACGGTGTTGAACTGCCTATATGCAGTGCCGTCTATGATATTCTATACAAGAATAAGGATTCAAAGGATGTTCTGGGGGATCTGTTCACACGAAGCTTAAAGAATGAATTCTGATATCCGTACTGATATTGATGTTTAATAGATAAGCGGCAGAGAACCCCATATAATCAGGGATGACTACATGAATATATAACTATATGGCTATACGGCAGCGTGAGAGGAGGATAATAATGGAGCGGATCGGAGAAATAATTAATGCAATGGTCTCTTATTATACGGGAGATCCCCGCCGGATCAACCATTTTCTTAAGGTATACGGCTTCGCCAAGATGATCGGAGAGCTGGAGGGACTTGATCAGGAGACGCAGAGTATCCTGGAGATCGCTGCTCTGACTCATGACATCGGAATTAAGAACAGCGAATTAAAATACAATAGCTCCGCAGGCAATTATCAGGAGCTGGAAGGTCCCCCGGAAGCCAAGAGGCTGCTGGAGGCTTTGAATATAAAGCCGGAATGGATAGAACGGGTATGCTGGCTGATCGCCCATCATCATACTTACAGGAACATAACGGGTCCGGATTATCAGATACTGGTAGAAGCGGACTTTCTGGTCAATGCTTATGAGGATCATATGTCCGCAGATGCAATTGAAAGTATAAGGAATAAAATATTCAGGACTGCTGCCGGGATGGATTTGCTGCAGAGACTTTACAGATAATATAATGCTAAAACTTGAAGAGTATATTTGAGAAAAGAAAGTATTAGATGATAATATATTGATTTGATCCAAGTTATAAAATGAAAAATTGCCAAAAAGAAAGGCTATAGAAACAGACAAATTAACTTACTGACAATATAGTTAATTTGTCTATTTTTGTGAGTGTATTTTATGCTAAATCACTAAAAATTAATTCAAAATCTCTGTCGATTTATGTACTATTCGTGTTGATTTTGTATATCTCCAGGAATATAATTTCGATGAGTTATCGCAATTTTGACCTACAGCTCATAACTTAATATGAAATTGTTTAAACACCTAAGGAGACTCACAGATGAAATACTTAAAAATTTTACTGCTATGCATACCTTGTTCAATCGCCGGATACTTTCTGCACTGGAGTGCAACGATCATGTTTATTTTAACATGTGCCGCCATCGTACCTTTAGCGGGGTATCTGGGTGAAGCTACCGAAGAGATAGCCGCGTATACCGGACCGAAATTAGGAGGCTTTCTGAACGCGACGTTTGGTAATGCTACTGAGCTTATCATCAGCTTCTTTGCAATCAGGGAAGGCTTGTTTGACGTAGTAAAGGCATCCCTGGCCGGTTCCGTACTCGGTAATATATTATTGGTATTAGGCTGCAGTATATTTCTTGGCGGTTTGAAGCATAAAGAATTAAAATATGATGCACAGCTTGGTACATTTACGGCAACCATGCTGCTGTTTGCAGTAATCGGTCTGTCGCTTCCGGCGATATTCACCCTGAATACACCGGAGAACTTAATTACCTCTGAGTACGAAGCTCTCAGTTCGATTACCAGCGTGATTCTCCTGGTCATATACGTTGTTGGAATGATCTATTCCTTCCGCACACAGAAGGACCTGTATGGCGTAGAGCATGCGGAAGATCTTGATTCAAAATGGTCGCTGCCTGTCAGCATTACGGTGTTGGCAGTGTGTACCGTGTTTATTGCGATTGAATCCGAGCTGCTGGTAGGCAGTATCGAACCAATGACACAGGCAGCAGGGATCTCGCAGATGTTCATCGGTATCATCTTGATTCCCATTGTAGGTAATGCCGCGGAGCATACGACAGCAATTATCATGGCACTTAAGAATAAGCTGGATATCTCGATTGAGATAGCGGTGGGCTCAAGCTTACAGATTGCATTATTCGTAATTCCGGCATCCGTATTAATCAGCCTCTTCTTCACGCCTATGAGTATTGTGTTCAAGCCGATCGAATTATTCTTATTCGGAGCCAGTGTCCTTATCGCA
>JAFADH010000161.1 GCA_023424995.1 Bacillota bacterium
AATTCATCGGGTGCCGGAGTATCCCGGGAGGTGAGTATTACGGCGTCCTGGAATACTGCCGGGTATTGCTTCGTAAAGAGGTTCCGGTGAAGAAGGACCCCCATGGTGCTGCTGAAACGATCGGAGAACATGCAAGACAGGCACTGGAAGGAGCGGACCGGCTGAGAAGGAGAGCAGACCTCCCTGCAGAGCTGCTGCATACACTCGATGATATTGAGGCCCTGGGTTACCTGGGCTGCTATTATTCGGCGAAGCTGAAGGCTGCGGTAGCCTTGTGCCGGTACCGCCTGGAGGGAGACACCGCGCTGCGGCAGACTGCGGTACGGTTTTTGGAGGAAGCGGGCTCCCTGTGGAAAACCTATTCCGCCAAATCAAAGGAGATGTACCGGCCGCAGGTATTGACCAGGTTATGCGGTTATGTGGATGTCCAACGGTTTGACAGGCTGGCAGAGCTGGATATAAAATTGGCGCTGGAAAATCAGACGGACCTGGAGTAATATGAAAAGGAGGCCAAAAACCATGGCTTGGTGGACAGATTATCCCTGGAGATTAATACAGACGAATTTACGCGAGATCGATATGGAGGAGATCCGGGCAGACCGCTTTGTCAAGGATTTACTGGATTTTAAGGCTACCGTGGTATTACTGAATGCCGCCGGCATTATCGCGAGCTATCCCACGGATCTGCCGTTTCATACCCAAAGCACCTTCCTGCACGGTGACAGTCTGGCACAAATCGTAGAGCAGTGCCATGCCAACGGAATCCGTGTGCTTGCAAGAACCGATTTTTCCAAGGTGCGTTACGGCTTGTTTGAACGGTATCCGGAATGGGCTTTCCGTACTGCAGACGGTCGGATCATGAATTATAACGGTGACGTCCAGGTCTGCATCAATGGTGACTACCAGCAGCAATACGCGTTCAAGATCATAGAAGAGTTATTCACCAAAATACCTTTTGACGGGTTGTTCTGCAATATGGGTGGTTTCCAGACGAGGGACTACGATTTTAAAGACTACGGTTATTGCCATTGCGACAGCTGTACCAAGAAATTCCGGGAAATGTACGGGGAGGAGATACCCGATACCGAGGATTACAAAAATCCGGTTTACTGGAAATATATGAAGTTTCAGGAACACATCCTGAGGGAATACCGTGAGCGGACAGTAGCCTTTGTAAGAGGACTAAATACGGAGCTGTGCTTTGATGACGAAGCTTATGCCAGAATCGAAGCCGCCACGGAATATAAGAGAAGACTTCCCCACTGGCAGTACCATGCCTCCAGCAACTGCCGTGCTATTCTTGGCGACGGCACAAAAGGGATTATCTGCTCCAATGCCTCCGTGGATTTTATCGGCTATACCTTCCGCCATGTATCCGTCAGCCCGGCTTTGCAGGAATTAAGGCTGTGGCAGAGCCTGACGAATCTGGGAGCCCTGGATTATTTTATAATGGGAAGGATCGATAACCGCCTGGACCGCTCCTCCTTTGAGAGAATTAAAAAGGTATTTGCCTTTCATGCGGAGCATGAGGCATGTTACAAAGGACTGAAATCAAAGGCTGAGATCCTGTTAAAGCGAACCCACCGGTGGGTCATAAGCCCGGAGGAAAAGGGATGGGTACGTACCCTGACGGAGAGCCACCTTTTGTTTGCAGAGGTGCTGCCCACAGAATTTATGGAGGTTGATCTGCTCCGGTACCGTCTTTTGATTCTGCCCGATATTAAATTCGTGTCAGCGGAAGAAGCGTATAAAATAGATGCTTATGTAAGGAACGGAGGAAAGGTTATCGCTACCGGTGAAACAGGACTCTATGAGGATTATTGCGGACTGAGGGATCATCAGATACTGGAGTGCCTTGGCGTCCGGCAGTTTCACGGGATACGCAGCGATATGGCGTCCGCCATGTTTTTATTGGAAGACGGGGATAAAGAGGTCTTTCATTCCTTCCGGGATACGGATGTCATACCGGTGGGGGACAGTATGGTATTCACTCAGGCGAGGGAGGATGCCGTTAAGTATTTGCGGCTGATTCCACCGCATAGATACGGACCCCCGGAACGGTGCTATCATACCGAGGTCACTGATACGCCGGGCGTAACCAGGTACCCTTATGGAAATGGCTTTTCTGTTTATATTCCCTGGCTGCCGGGAGTTTTTTATGACCTGGGCGGACATAGCAATACCTTTTGGTTCATGCGGGATATCCTTATGTCCGTATGCGGTATGAAATCCATTGCCGGGGATTTGAGCCCCATGGTGGAGGTAAGCCTGTCCGAGAGGGAGAACGGGGATCTGTTTGTACAGCTGGTAAATAACAGCGGCTGCTTCGGATTAAGCTTTTTTGACCCCGCACCAATGTATCAATGCGGATTAGAGATACCGTCACACCGGATGCCCAAAGCAGCAGCCAGCATAAAAACCGGCAGGAGCTATGATTTTGAATACCGGAATGATACTATATACTTTTGGATTGATGAGCTTATGGAATATGATGCGGTAGATATTATGTTCGAATGAATGTAACAGGCCGTTGGCTGCCTTACCAGGCTAAGCAGCAGGAATTATGCATAAGCTGCAGGCCGGGAGAAAAGAGGGAAAAAATCACTTTTGATCTTTGTGCAGAAAACATGCGCAGGAATGGAGGAACACATGAAAGAAAGCATCCATAAATATTTTCAGGTAGGTACGATACTATGGATGAGCTATCCGCCGGCAAAATATGAATATAAGGACTCCTTATGCAGGATTTTAAAGGATGATTACTTTGACGCTGTGGAGATCACGCAGATCAGGGACGACCGTCTTCGTGCCGAGACAAAGGCCTTACTGGAGCAGTCCCATATGAAGGTATGCTACGGAGCCCAGCCCCGTCTGCTGTCTACGGGCTTAAATCCCAATGACATCAATGAGGAAGGCAGGCAAAAGGCGGAAGCCGAGCTGGCGGAAGCAGTGGAGGAGGCCTGCTATCTGGGAGCAAAGGGCATTGCCTTTCTGGCCGGAAAGTGGGAAGAAGAGACAAAGGACCTGGCCTACGGACAGCTGCTCAAGACCACCGTGAACCTGTGCCGTTATGCCGCACGGAAGGATATGTCCGTGAACCTGGAGGTATTTGATTACGATATGGATAAAGCAGCCCTGATCGGTCCGGCGCCATACGCTGCCAGATTTGCGGCGGACGTCAGGACCTATTGCAATAATTTCGGCCTGATGGTGGATCTGTCCCATTTCCCTACCACCTATGAAACCAGTAAATTTGTAATACAGACCCTGAAGCCCTATATTACCCATCTCCATATAGGAAATGCGGTGGTTAAGCCGGGATGTGATGCCTATGGCGATAAGCATCCCCGTTTCGGATATCCGAACAGTGCCAATGACCTGCCGGAGTTGCTGGACTTCTTCCGTGTATTAAAGGAGGAGGGCTTCCTGCGGAGCGATAACCCCCTTGTTCTTTCGTCGGAGGTGACCCTCAGGGACGGAGAGGATGCGGATATCGTGCTGGCCAATACAAAACGGGTCATCAACCGTGCCTGGGCATTACTGGAGGATTAATATGAAATCGGTGTACAAGTATACCGAAGGAATACTTACGTGCAGAAAGGAAATAACCGAATGAAAATAGTCGTATTGGACGGATATACGGTTAATCCCGGAGATCTGAGCTGGGAGGGTATGGCCGGACTCGGCGAACTGACGGTATACGACAGAACTCCCAGGGAGCTTGTAACAGAAAGAATAGGGGATGCACCGGTCATCTTCACCAATAAAACAGTGATTGACGAAGAGGTTATATCCCGGTGTCCGGAGCTTAAGTTCATCGGAGTACTGGCAACCGGATACAATGTCGTAGATATGGGAGCCGCGGTCAAAAGAGGGATAGTTGTCAGCAACATACCCTCTTACGGAACAGCCGCCGTAAGCCAGCATACCATAGCGCTGCTGCTGGAATTATGCCATCGCACAGGGGAGCATTCCGATTGTGTAAAACGGGGAGAATGGACAGACAGCCCTGATTTCTGCTTTTGGAAGCATCCGCTGACCGAGCTGGCGGATAAGACCATGGGGATCATCGGATATGGGCAGATAGGACGGGGAACCGCAAGGATTGCACAGGCCATGGGCATGAATATCCTTGTCCATAACTCCCGGCCGGTACCCTCAGAGGCTCTTGCGGGAAATATAAAGCAGGTTTCCCTGGAGGTGCTGCTTGCCTCCAGTGATGTAATATCCCTCCATTGTCCGCTGACCCGGGAGACTCAGGGAATCATTAACCGGGAAACCATAGGCCGCATGAAGGACGGAGTGCTCATCCTTAATTCCTCCAGAGGACCCTTAATTGTGGAAGAGGACTTAAGGGATGGCCTTGTCAGCGGGAAGGTGGCGGGCGCCGCTGTGGATGTGGTATCCGCAGAGCCCATAAGAACGGATAATCCGCTGCTTGATGCACCCAATATCATAATCACTCCCCATATTGCCTGGGCACCCGTGGAATCCAGAAAACGCCTGATGGATATTGCCGCGGATAATTTAAAAGCATTTATCGAAGGACATCCCATTCATGTGGTAAGATAGGAGAAACGCATATGTCAATGGCGGGCATCACCCTGCAGCAAATATTGATTATCTTTGTTATTATATTAATAGGAGTTTTATGCTATAAAGTAAAGCTGATCGATGAAGCGACCAACAGCAAGCTTTCCAATATATTACTCATGCTCGTCAATCCCATCGTCATCCTGGTGGCCTATCAGAGGGAGTTCAGCACGAAACTGCTGGAGGGCCTGCTGGTTTCTTTATTGCTGGCTGCTGTTACCCATATCATGAGTATTGTATTCGCATATCTTATGATACGAAAAAAAAGAAGAGAAAAAATCACGGTGGATGGTATTGTTATCAGGAAATATGTGGATAATGTCAACGTAGAGGTTGAGCGGATATCCAGTATATATTCAAATGTCGCTTTTATGGGGATTCCTCTGGTGAACGGAATATTCGGCAGTGAAGGGGTCTTTTATGTGACAGCCTCCATAACGGTCTTCAATAACTTTCTTTGGACCCATGGCGTCATCATGATGAGCCAGAGCAGGGAATGGAGCCTGAAGGGCATGTTCCGGAAGCTGCTGTCTCCTTCCATCCTGGCGATCGCACTGGGTCTGGTATTATTTCTTCTGCAAATCAGGCTCCCGGAGGTATTGTACCAGGCCTTCAGCTATATCGCCGGAATCAACACCCCCTTTGCTATGCTGGTTGCCGGAGTAACCATCGGAAGGGCAAATATATGGAAGATATTATCAAAACCGAGGATTTATTACATTGCCTTTTTAAAACTTTTGTTCATCCCTGTGATCCTTATGGTGATTTACAGCCGCTTTCCCATAAATGAAACCGTTCTGATAACGGCGGCAATCATGGCGGCGGCACCGTCTGCCACCACCGGGATCCTGTTCTCGATCAAATATGAGAAAAATGCCGTGCTGGCCGCAGAGATTTTTACCATAACGACACTGTTATGCGCAGCGACGATTCCGCTGGTCGTAACCATCACAAGATATCTCCTATGAGGCAATATCACAGTCTAGGGCTATGGGAGGAAAAGGATATGAAGTTCTTAGCAAAACCCGCAGGGATAACACTGCTTGTTATAATACTGGTGTTTCTTGTATTGGCTGTTTTTATCCGGACAGAGTGGATAAACGCAATCCTTTTCTCCAAGCCTGAAACAGGCCAGGAGGGAGGCCAGAGCAGGGTAACCATGGAGAAAATCCGCATCTGGTCCGATAATGCGCATGAGAAGGCCCTGCGGCTGCATCAGATTGAAGAATTTAACAACACCGTCGGCAGGGAAAAGGGAATCGAGATAGAATATGTAATATACGGCTCCGACTATCAGGACATCATCAAGCTTGCCGCGCAAACCGGGGAAGCTCCGGAATTATTCCGCCCTACCAATTCATTTATTACGGAGTTTGTAAACGCGGGTTATTTGATTCCCATTACCGAGCTTACCGGAGGGGGTGAATTCGTATCCGGATATGAAGGAAGCTTTGTAAATAACCAGCATATTTTTGACGGAAAAATCTATACCTTACCGTACAACATAACCACCTATAAATTCATCATAAATAATGATTTATTTAAAAAAGCGGGTATCCTGGAATATCCAAGGACCTGGGAACAGGTGAGGGAAGCGGCAGGGCAGATTACTAAGGCCGGTGACGGGAAAGCCTTCGGCTTTGTTCTTGGCCTGCAGTCCGATTGGATGATCAGTACTTACCTGATCAGGGCAAACGGCACGAATGTGGGACACACCGGCTTCAACCATGAAACCATGCAATTTGAATTCTCCGCCTTCGCACCTGTAATTGAAGCCGTCAAGGGAATGATAGAGGACGGCAGTGTATTTCCCGGCTTCGAGGGGCTTGATGCGGATGCCGCAAGAGCACAGTTTGCGGAGGGCAGGGTAGGCATGATACCCGGAGCAAGCTTTGATACCGGTGTTTATAACGAACAGTTTCCCGCCAACTGTGATTGGTCCGTCATAGCCGTACCTGCATTTACCCGGTCGGGAAGCCCCTATAAGGAATTTACGGATGCAACCTCCCTGCTGGGAGTGGGAACTGCGGCGCTGGATAAGCCGGAGAAGACCCTGGAGGTTTTGAAATTCTTTTATTCCGATGAAAATGCGGCCCAGATGTATGAGCAGTCCCTGTATATTCCCTACCGGCAGGAGGCAATTGATCTGGCAGCCTCGGAGCCGGCGCAGAAAGGGTTTGCCGATTTTGCGGATGTACCGGACAAGGTCCTCATGCTGCCTTCCCCTGATATCAGGGTCAATGTGGAAGGGGAAGCCTACCGGCAGGCCATCTCCAAGATATTTACTGATGCCGTAAGCTTCCGGGAGGTCAAAACAGTCCTGGAGGACCTTGACCGGCGCTACAATGAAGCTCTTGGCAGGCTACCTTCCCAGGTGCTGCAGGAATATGGGCAGACAAGGGAGGTTATAGATAATTTTAAGCGTAATTGATTATCGCCGGCTACCCGGCTTTTGATTAAAACAGGAGGATATGAGATGAAATATAAAATCAGGGAAAAGACCGTAGAGGCAAAGCAGGAAGTGGATATTCTCGTCATAGGCGGAGGACCTGCAGGAATCGGCGCCGCAGTTGCTGCCGCAAGGAGCGGCAAAAGCACTTTGCTTCTGGAGAAGAGAGGCTTCCTGGGCGGTAATATCACAGGCAGCTATGTGGAAACCTGCAATCATTTTTTATACGGAACTTCCTTTGAGGCTTGCGGTATCTATGCGGAAATTGAAGAAAAGTATAAAGAAAGATACGGAAGGTCCCATGACATCAGAATTAATTCTCCCCACCGCTACAGCAGCGAATACCTGAAGATATTTTTAGACGAATTCCTTCAGGGAGAAGGGGTCGAGCTTAAATTCCATTCCTTTGTCAATGATGTGGTCATGGAAGAGGATCAGATACAATGCGTCATCATACAGAGTAAAAAAGGTCCTCTGGCAATTAAGGCCGAGGTTATTATTGACGCTACGGGCGACGGGGACGTGGCCTTCGGAGCCGGAATCCCTTATGAGCAGGGAAGGGATCTGGATGGCTTGTGCCAGCCGGGTACCGTGAATTTCAGACTGGCCGGTGCCGATACCGGCATATTGACAGAAGGCGGGGACAAGCTGAAAGAGATCGGAAGAAAATATAAAGAAGATTACCGGGCCGGTAAAACCGGATTATCCTGCAAACGGCAGGATCTGCCCTTTGGCCGCTTAACAGAGGGCGGGCAGATATCCTATGTGAATTATCCCTGTGTCTATGGGATTGATCCCACCGACGTGGACGGGCTGACCAAGGGGGAGATTGATTCCAGGCGCTACATCCTGGAGTTTTATGAATATGCCAGGAAGAACCTGGAAGGGTTTGAACATATTGAACTTGCATCCATAGCTCCTGAGATCGGATTTCGCGACAGCAGAAGAATCAAGGGCTTATACCGGCTCACCATGGAGGATATGGAAGCACAGAGAATATTCGAGGACGCCATAGCGGTATATCCCCGGATCTATGACATGCTGGCTCCCGATGCTTATATGGACGGGGACGGCAGGGCGGAAGGAAAGGGCTACAAGGGACATATCTATGAACCCATCACCGATTCGAGCTTCTATACGATTCCCTACCGGTGCCTTCTTCCGGTGCAGGTGAATAATCTGCTGGTTGCAGGCAGATGCATCTCGGCAGACCATGTGGCAGAGAGCAGTATCCGGGGGATCTCAGCCTGCATGCTGACCGGACAGGCAGCCGGAGCGGCAGCCGGAATTGCCTGCACCCTGCACCTTTCACCAAAGGATATCAATGTGGCAGATCTTCAGGGAATATTAAAGCAGCAGGGAGTATATCTGCCGGTTTAACCGGCAGAACGAGGATGCTCCGGAAAAAAGAAAGGAAGGATACTGGAATGAAAATTGTAATGTTGGAACCATTGGGAGTCAGCGGGGATATCCTGGACCGGCTATCAAAGCGTCTGCGGGAGGAAAAGCATGAGTTTATCGCTTATCCCGACGTAACCAGGGACGCCGGCGAGCTGAAAAGAAGAGCGGACGGTGCGGATGTACTTATCATAGCGAATAACCCCTTACCCGGCGAAGTGATCAATGCCTTGGATAAGCTTAAATTCATCTCCGTTGCATTTACCGGAATCGATCATGTGGACAAGTCCGCCTGCGTGGAAAAAGGAGTAAAGCTGTCCAATGCTGCCGGTTACAGCACCCAGGCGGTGGCAGAGCTGGTTATCGGAATGATCATCAGTAAATTAAGGAATATTGTGGAATGCAATACCGCAGTGAGGCAGGGAGGGACCAAGGACGGCCTGGTGGGCTGTGAGCTTGCCGGAAAGACCGTGGGAATTGTGGGGACCGGCGCAATCGGCCTGAGGACGGCTGAATTGCTGAAGGCCTTCGGCTGCAGGCTCCTGGGCTATAACCGCAGTGTGAAAGAAGAAGGGGAGGCTCTGGGCATCCGGTATGTGGGACTGGAGGAGCTTCTTAAGGAGAGCGATATCATAACGCTCCATACTCCGCTCACTCCCGATACAAAGTTTTTAATCAACAAAGAGAAGCTGGCACTGCTGAAGCCGGAAGCTCTGCTGGTCAATTGTGCCAGAGGCCAGGTGATCGACATGGAAGCGGTGGCAGCGGCTTTAAAAGAAAAGAGGCTGGCCGGCGCTGCGATTGATGTTTTTGAAGTCGAACCGCCTCTGCCCGTGGATCATGTACTTTTTGAGGCGGACAATACGCTGTTAACGCCCCATATTGCCTTTGCAACCAGAGAATCCATGGTGAGGAGAGCACAGATTACCTTTGACAATATATACTCCTGGCTTGACGGTAATCAGATCAATATTATGCTTTGATAATTTACAAAAAGCAGGTCAGTTAAGGAAAGAGGCTGTCGACAAACAGCCCTGCCGAAAAAAATGGTGACAAAAATACACCTTGATTTGATATACTCCCCCCGAGGCTCCTGCGGCAGACAGTTAAATTATAAAAACTGTTTATCACAGGGAGGAGTATATCATTGGTCTTTAAAAGCCGTTTCAAGGTGTATTTCTATGCTGCAAATTATTTTGTCATGCAGATTGTATTGTCAGATCTATTTTGCGGCAATCCCTTTCCTGGAAAATGCAGCTTTGAACAGTAAAAAAGAACAGCAAAAACTGCAGTTTCTTAGAGAGCTTTGTTTTTGAACTCCGGATCAGTTGCCGGTCACCTGGCTTTTCAGCAGATTGACGGGCAGAGCTTCCGCAAAGACTGCCTCTACATTTTATTGATTATTTTAGGGTACCCTTGATTACTTCGGAAAAGTTCATCTGGTTCAACAGCCTCACCACTTCCTTCATGGTCTTCATCTCGAATTTTTTTAAAATACTGTTAACCTGGCTTTTAATGGTTGCCTGGGATACAAATCTGGTCTCCGATATGGTTTTATAGGAACTTCCTTCATAAAAGCATTTGAGTATTTCAAATTCGCTGTTAGTAAGCTTGGAGATGATATTAAGGATATAGATCAGGCTGTTTTGCTGGGATTTTAATCTTGCAAATTCATCAATAATCTTGTCAGCCACACCCGGACGAAGCATCAGCTTATTCGCATAAACATTACGGATGGAGTTTAAAATCTGTGAAATAGAATCCGTTTTCACAATATAGTCCATGACACCGGCACAATACGCCTGGAATAAATATTCGTCCTCCTCGTGAATGGTGAGAATAATGACCTTAACATCGGGATCGAAGCTTTTTATTATATCGGCAGCTTCAATACCTGCCGTTCTGGATTCCATCTGGATATCCATCAATACAACGTCTGGCTTTAGCTCTCTGGTCTTTTGGATCGCCTCGATTCCTGTGGCAGCCAGGTCCAGAACCTCCATATCCGGCTCCTTCGATAAAATCATGTGAAAATAATCACGGATATCGGCGATGTCATCAACAATCAATAATTTTATTTTATCCATCCTTGCCCCCATTCCTGCGCACGAATTTTGCGCAAGCATCTAAACATCAGGGAAAGAAATTCAAAATGAATTTCCTAAGTATTAAGACGTTTTTAATACTTCAGGCTTCTCATTCCGGAGTTCTTCCCAGTGTGAAGAAAACCTTCCTTATATTTTGCCTTTTTTGTAAAACAGTGAACAAAGTATTCTTATAAGTATCCTTGTACCTGGGATCAAGGTATCAGCCTGCTCCGCTTCTTGGCAATAAGATCTCAACATTCGTAAATTCCCCCGGTCTGCTTTTGATCCGGATATGTCCGTAATGCAGGGTAATGACACGAAATGCATAGGAAAGTCCGATTCCCCAGTTCTTTTGCTTTGATTTTGTGGAAAAGTACGGATGAAATATCTTTCTTAAAAGCTTCCGGGGAATTCCGCATCCGTTGTCCCTGATGGATAAATAGATCCAATCCGCACTGGAATCAACCGTGATAACAATCCGGGCATCCTCCACCTCATGGCTGTTTATGGCATCAATTGCATTGGACAGGAGATTGGTTATGACCTGTGTCATATGGTACATATCAAAATTGCAATAGGCACAGGTGTCATTATAATGCCTGATTAATTGGATATGCTCCGGCAGGGCAATCTCCTCCGTGGAAGCTTCAATGGAATCGATCAAATTATTTTTGATCGTCCGTACTTTTAATTCCCTGATATTATCAAGTGTTTTTGATATGGCATTCATATGGCTTTCACTCAGGGTAAGTATCTTTTGGAGCTTTAATCTGCCCTCCTCGGTTCCGTAGCCGTTAACCGCCTCTTCTGCAAGAATCTTCATACTGAACATGATATTCTTATCGGAATGGAGAATGTCCTTTAAATTGGAATTCAGCAGGCTTAAATTCCTTCGGATGGCCCGCTCCTTCATTCCGTTAATCATATTATCCGTCTTAAACTTTTTCATGATAAATAGAATGAACAGTAGAATAATGAAGGACAAAATAGGCATCAGGGAGCTGTAATGCCAGGGAACTATTATGGCCAGCTTGTAACGCCAGAAGGCGGATTCAAATACATCCCTGACGGAGGTTTTAAACACACCGGTGAAAAAAACATAGAAGAAAATTAAATTTAACAGGCTTATGCTCAGGGTCAGTCCCAATAACTGCTCCGAAAAAAAGGATATTTTATTCTTAAAATAATTACGGATCAGCAGCCCTATGGGGTACAGCAGGTAAAGGACCGCCAGAAGGGTCATAATCAGGTCCAAAGCAGCGATAAACTCTGCCCACAGCTCATGCTGAAGAGGCGTCCGTATTCTGTGTCCCGTTAAAAATATCAAAAATGCGGTATCCGGATGATAGAAGAGAAAATAAACTACCGGGTAAGCGCCCAATAAGACATATCTGACCATGCGGCGCATGGGTTTTGTTCCCTGATGCTTGGAAATAACGGTCTTACTGAAAGTTATAACAAAAAGCATAATAGCGATCAGGTAGGTTATAATTCCTAAATTTCTTAATATCAGCAGGTTTGATAAAGAGAGCCTCAGCATCTGGCTGAACAGCAGGAACATTCTGTTCTCAATTCCGCCGTACATACTATAAGAGGGTACGAGATAATTGCTGCTTCTGTATATCTCGGTAACAATGGTAAACATGGATATACTCATTCCGAATACCATTAATATAAACAGCAGGTTATAACGGTTCTTATAATTTCGCAGCATAAGTATGATGGAAAAGAAAACCATAAAGATGATAGTAAGTGCCATAAATTCTCCCTATCTATATACCAATTCCGAATCCAAAGCTTATTTTAAGAGGACTTTTTCCGCGGTACCGCTCTTATCCAGTTCCAGGGCGGCTTTTTCTTTGCCGCATACGATTTCGTAATTACCCAGAAAACCGCTGAAGGTGACCTTACCCCGGGGATCCGTCACCAGCTGCCGGGTGGTCCACCAGTCCCGCTTGATCAGCTTTTGCAGCTCATCATAGGCCGGCTTGCAGGAATTGTCCCTGCGCAAAAGTCCCGCAGGTGCATGAAGCCATTTATCGTCCACAATGCTCCAGGTTGTTACGGATTCTACCAGCGGATGTTCGAACAGGGCAGTATACAGCTCCGTTACTTCCTTGGCCTGTCTGTCTTCCCCGTCGGGCGTCGTAGGCCACTCATCCACCTGCCAGTCGTTCAGATCTTCAATCTCCGGCGGCATTAAGGCCCCTGAAATCAAGGTATTCTCCGTAAAATGTATGGGCAGGCCGAAATGCGAAAAACGCTCCAGTATCTGCAGGGTCTTATCCAATCCCCAATAGCCCTGATGCTGATGGGACTGTATGCCGATCCCGTCGATGGGGATTCCGGCTTCCAGGCATCCTTCAATCAGGATTTCATAAGCAGCCGAGGTATTAAAGTCATTGATCAGAAGAGCTGCTCCCGGATTTGCCTCCTTTGCCGCCGCAAAGACCTCACGTACCATAGGGATGCGGCCGAACTCCTTACAGACCCGGGTAATACCGTTATCCTCCTTGTCAAAGACAGGCATGATAACCACCTCATTGATTGCGTCCCATAGATCAACCAGCCCCTTAAAATTCGTTACATCCCTGCGGATACGCTCCAGCTGCAGCTTCAAAATCTCGTCATTGCTCCGGCCCAGCAGCCAGGGAGCCGTAGCCGTATGCCAGCACAGGGGATGTCCCTTGGCGGTCACTCCATGTGCCTTCAACCATTCTGCCGCTTTTTTCAGGGCGAGAGTTCCGGGCTTTCCCTGCACCCCTTCATACCTGCCCCAATAAAACGGCAATGTGCCTGCGTTAAATAATGCCAGCCATTTTTCAAACCGTTCCTCCATTGCCGGCTTTTCCTCTCCCTGCAGCTCCCCGTTTACCAAGGGCACCACATCAAAGGCGCCACAGCCAAATAAGAATTTATGCTGTGTCTGGCGGAGGGTAACCTTTGTATTGGCTGCCGGGGAGCCGTCCGTCCTTACAAGCGTTACCGTTTTCGAAGCCCTGCGATGCTGCAGTTTTTGATTTACCTCCATGCGGGATTCCTCCTTTTGTTATGTTTATCACATCAAAGCCTGATAGGCATCGGCTGCAAAGACAGACCGTTTGTATCATATATACTGCATTTATCCATGAAAATAACGGCACCTGCCCGTGCAAGCGCGGCATTTACCTGTTCTCCATGGCTTTATCTATTTATCATGATATTATAAATAAAAGATGTGTTCATGATCCTTCACTCCGCCCGCGTGCTGCAAGCAGGCTTGTTATACCGGTTTGTTGGTATTATGCTCACTACATTCTCATTCTATCATATCCGCAAGCTCATATGACAGCAATGCCCCATACCTGTTCCTGTTAATATATCCTGTTCATATGATAACGATACTCCATACCTCTTATATGAAAGAGCGATACTTCGCATTAATGACGGATACTTACTGCGTCCGGCGCTGATATAATATCTGCCAACATTATATCATGGCGCTGTTAAAAAAGTAAGGTGTATAAAATATACAACCCATAGAAACCCCATAGAAGGATTCGAAGGCTTCACATGATATTTACATGGTATCTTCATCCGAAATTCATATGCATCTGTTATCATAATAGGAAAGAAATAATAGGGGAACCATATGGGTTTCTGAATAATTAAAGGTTAAGGGAGGATGGAGAATATGGTTATTATTAATAATCTTCAGGTAAGATACGGCAGTCAGCTGGCATTATCAATCAATGAGCCGCTTGCCTTTGAAGAAGGCGACCGTATCGGAATCATCGGTTCCAACGGAGCAGGAAAGACGACTCTTGTCAAATCAATTCTTGGATTAACAAATTACCAGGGCAGTATCGTAACCGACTTAAAGCCGGAGGATATAGCGGTCCATATGCAGCGTAATAATTATGTGAATACCATGTCGGTAAAGCATATTATAGAGACAATCCTGAATACAAGTATTAAAAAGAATAAGCTGCTGCAGGAGCTCATTGGCTTTTTTGATTTCAGGGAATGTCTGAATAAGAGGTATTCCGCACTTTCCGGAGGACAGAAACAGCGGTTAACGATCATCCTTGTGCTTATACAGGATTCCCCGCTGGTGTTCTTTGATGAAGTGACCTCCGGTCTGGATTTTGAGACGCGGCAGAGGCTCATGGCCAAACTGGAGGAATGGTACAGGGACAAGGCCACCACCCTCTGTGTCGTATCGCATTATTATGAGGAATTGGAGCAGCTTGTGAATAAGATATTGATCCTGGAAGAGGGGTATGTGGTAGATTTCGGGAACAAGGATGAATTGTTTACAAAATATTGCGGGAATACGGTAATTACCATCGAAAATAATAAGAGAAATACCGAACTGGCCGGGAAGTTCCATAAATTAAAAGCGCCGAATCATCTGATTGCCCTTTCCTGTCCCGATAATGAGCTGGAAAGAGAGATAACCGGACTGCTGATGAAAGAGAACATCAATTACAAACGAAGTAATAATGATATTGAGATAATGTCCATTAATGCCATCGCAAGCTTCAATGAGCATAGAACGGGAGGCAGGAAGCATGAAGAAAAAACAGCTTAGCCTGAGGCTGATCCAATATGAATTGCGTAATATAAGCGGGAACATATTTATAATCATATTCGGAATATTATTTCCGATAATGATGTCCGCCTTATTTTCCTTTGTATTTAAGAAGCAGGTCCCGGAGGAGTTTTATCCCGATATGGTTACGGGAATCTTCATAACCATGAGCATGATCATACCCATGGCTGTATTGCTGATCGGATATGCCGCTAATTATTCACAGGAGCTGGAGAAGGAGATTCCTCTCAGAATGAATCTGTTCGGCTACAGTGAGAGAACGATGCTGGCTGCCAAGATGATAGCCTATCTGATCTTTACCACGGGCGCCTTCCTTCTGTACGGGGTATCCGACAGCCTGCTGCTTGAGCTTCAGGTACCGAAGCTCAGCTCAGCCGCAGTTCTGATCATAGCGTTATATGTGTTATCCGTTATATTTTTCATTCTTGCCCATGGACTGGCATCCATATTCCGTAAATTCGGACCGACCTACGGCATAACCATGTTCCTGTATTTTGGCTTCATGATACTTTGCGGAATGATGGGTGTTACGGTGGATCAGCTCCCCAAGGCCATGAAGGCTGTTGCAAGGCTGTTTCCCATGTCTTATATCAGCAGCGATTTTGTGGAATTCTGGCAGGGCGGTGATTATAATTATGCACCGTTGGTACAGTCCTTTCTGTTCTTCGGAGCGGTATCCTGTATTATACTGGTCATCAGCATGAAAAAGAATCAAAGGGTCATTAAAAGACGGTAATTGAATATTATTCCAATCCATGTTATGATATGGGTATCATAAGTCGGGTTTTGTGAAGGAATGAATATACACGTATATATATTCATTATTTTACCTTACAGATGACCTATGATACCCATATCATGTTATGCTGAATATATACATACAGGAGGTACAATATGACAGCCCGTAATTGCTGATTATTTTCGTAATTGAAAATGCGAAAAGAAGTAAAATGCCTATTCCGTTAGGTTTGTTTGTGTACTTCTTTTTAATTAGCAATGGAAGACATGATCTTATAGAAAAAGTTGTATCATTAGCATAGACAGGATTCAATTCGATCAAGATGATGATGGCCGTAATAATGGATACCAGCATCGTCAATCACTGAATCATTTATTATTGTGTGAAGGATAATACAAATTTTTGGCTGCAAGAATGTTAGCATTCTTGCAGCCTTTTTCTATATTTATTCCTGACGGAAGCGGCCTAAATATTATATTAGGAGAAGCTGCCATGGAAACATTAAAAACATCCGCATCCCTGGAGGATGTTATCTGTGCTTATGAATTAACCTGCAAATATTATGATTTAACGAAATCCGAGCATATTATATTCGATATATATGACATAATTTCAATCATTAATTTCGGATGCATAAAAGAAGAAGACAAGGTAATTATAATGACTCCCGATTATGAACTCATTACATTGCTTTTATCGTATCTGTACCGGCCAAAGACACTGATAACCCTTGTCTGTGATACTGATTGCCGTACGGAAGATATTACATGGGAGAGCATGAAGGAATTATTATCCGGATATCAAAATACGGACCCGGTTCTGTCAATCCCGGATGAGGATAATAAAGATTGCGGTGCAGAGTGCGGTAATACGGTAATCGCAGGAACGGCCCGACCAAACAGCAGACCTGCGGAAGGAACGGAAAGCAGATTTTATCTTGATGCCGGCTTGGAATATGAAATGTATCTGAAGCAATTCATTAAAGCAGTTGAATTCTTAAAGAAGGAAGGAATTCTCGTAATACTTTCAAAACCAGGATGGGTATTAAAGACCTGGGAGCTGATCGACGCCCTCGGTCTGCAGCTGGAATATGACAATTACCGATTGTACGGTGATGCCAAACGCCAGCCGAATGCATATGTGTGGCTGAGATTTGTGAAAAAAGAATCGGCTGTTGATCATGGGCTGCATAAGAAAAACATCATTTCCCTGATGACGGAGAACGGGATTGACCGGTTATTTGCCCACAGGAACAAGGAACGTTTTCCATATACGGAATTATCCTATTTAAACTCAGAACCTTATGTAAAGCTGGATGCCGACCTTGATCATATGCAGTATTTCTTCTCGGCTGAAACAACCGTAAAACTGGCAGACCTGTGCGAAGGCTATACGGCATGCCTGGTTACCCCTTCCGTCGCACAGTGCGCATATAAAGCCAATAAGAATATCGTATTATTCGAACGGGATAACCGCTTTCGGGAAAACGGAGGGTTAAAGTTTGTTAAATATGACTTGGATACGGGACTTACGAAGCTTCTGCACAAAAAATATGAGCATAAATTCAACCGTATTATATGTGATCCGCCTTTTGATATAAATCCTGGTGTTCTGGCTGCGGATATTGCCGAATTGATCAGGCAGGAGAGCGGAAGCACTGCCTATGTGGTGTTCCCGGCAAAACGGAAAGCCGGTCTGGTCAATGCCATGAAAGCGGCAGGCTTAATCTACAGGGAAGATAATACCGGTATCTGTGTGGAATATGCAAAGCCGCCGAAACTTGTCCGGGTGAACGGAAAAGCCGCCATCGGGTTATATGAATTTGTTCCGGCAGATAATCGCTGAGTTTTTTCTATTCCGTAAAAGTTTAAAATATCAATTCAAGAAATTAATACTATCCATATTGCATAAAAAAAATATAAAAAATATTAAATTGTTATCTCTATTGCATATAAAATATACATTCGATACAATGGACTCACTAGCAAGGTATGCAAAAACTAGTAATCGGGATATACCGCGGTATCCTATAAAAACAAGAGTAATAAGCAGAGATCAGAGGAAATACAAGGAATATTACGAGGAGGTAAATTATGTACAAAAAGGTCTTAAGTATCATCATTGTTTTATCCATGATTTTAACCATACTGTCAGGCTGTACCGGCAAAACCAATGAATCGGATAATACTCCCGGTACAAATCCGGATAAGACAGCAGGAGATGCGGCTTCCGACAGTGAAAAGCCGGTTGAGATAACCGCTGTTCTGCAGTTGAATCCTGAAATTGTTCTGGATGATAATCCGCTCATTGCATTAATTGAAGAAGAACTGAACATAAAGTTAAAAATTGAAGCTCCCCCTCAGGAAGGCTATGGGGATCGGGTAAAGATGCTGGTTTCCACCGGCGATATGCCGGACCTGGTTCATTATGGCGCAGATATTTTTGCCACTCAATGGGCGGAGGAAGGCCTGCTGCTGGATATCACGGATAAGCTTCAGGCATATCCCAATCTGGCGGCGAATATCACCACGGAACAATTCGGGGATTGTGTTTTCCTTCCGGACGGGAAGGTATACGGAGTGCCGCGTCCCAACAGTTATGACAAGTTCGGTTATGTTATCAATAAGAAATGGCTGGATGCCGTAGGGCTGGAAGCTCCGAGAACGGTGGAGCAGTTCATAGAGGTATGCCGTGCCTTCACAACACAGGATCCGGACGGTAACGGCAAGGACGATACCTTCGGCGCCAGTCTGAATGCCCAGCAGTCTTCCATAGATTCCGGCATCTGGCATCTGCAGAATGATTTCTTATCCATGGCTTACAGCATATCCAGCTGGCATTGGGGTATGCCGGATGCGGACGGCAGTGCAAAGCTTCGTCCTCTTAAGAGCAGATATCCCGCGTATATGCAGCAGCTTCGTGCACTGTATGAGGAAGGTATCATTGACCGGGAATTTGTTACGCACAATGCCGAGGAAAATTATGAAAAGCTTGCACAAAACCGCGTGGGCATCGCAGGTGCTTCCGAAACAAGCTATATCACTAACCTGATAGAAAAATACTCCATGAATGCCGATGATTTTATTTATTGTCCCCCTCTGGTCCTGGAAGAGAATGCAAAACCTGTATATGCCATGCCTCCTTCCAACTGGATGGCTTATTATATCAATGCGAAATCATCTCCGGAAAAGCAGGATGCAGTATTGCGCTTACTGGATTATGCCAACAGCGAGGAAGGCTTTGTAGCCATGCAGCTGGGTATCGCCGGCGAGAATTATAATACTTACGATATTGAAAAACGTGCCATTGAGCGTACCCCGGAACAGGCGAATGCCGTCAGAAAGGTGACCAGCAATATGTTTGCCTTTGCCAATGCATATCAGGGCAAGTCAGCTCTTCAGGGCGGATCCACCAGGGAACTGATCGACAAGTGGCAGTCGGAAGCCGGAGCGGCTGAGGCGGCAGCCGCCAAGTGCTATTTTGGCTTTACTAAGATGCTGGATAAGATCGGCACCAATTTCCCGGATGAAGTAAGCGCGTTGAACAGCCTGGAGGTCCGTTATATCACCGGAGAGGTTCCTTTTGATGAACTGCAGACCTTTATCAATGATAATTATGCTCCTGCAACTGCCGATATCGCAAGGGAATTCAGTGATTATATGGCAGCAAATCCCGCCCGTTATGAAGACTAATCATTTAACTAATTAAGAAATCGGAGGAAAAATAAAATGAGTAAATCAAACAAAGCATTTCAGTTCGGCATCGTGGTTGATGTGGTACCTATTCATCTTCTTAGTAAGGGCTGGGAGTACTTCGAGGTACCGGCCAGTATCCACGGAGATCCGATATTCTCAGAAAAGGAATGGCTGGAATGGAAGAATATCTATAAAACAGACGGACGCCCCACTCCGGTAACCAGCCATCTGCTGGGACCCGGTAATATGTGGCGGGGAGCAAGCGGTGAATATTATGACCGTGAGGTTGTTGAATTCTCACTGGAGCGCACTATCCGCCGTATGTCGGAGCTGGGTGTGAAATATCTGGGCGCCTGGGGCGGGCACTTCCGCTGCCAGCAGGGCTTCGACCGGACAAAAGCCATAGACCAGGCTATCAGTACCCTTAATTTTGCCGCCGATATTGCCGGGGAATACGGGATGCAGATCGCACTTGAGCCCCAGGCGGAGGAAGATACCCTGTTCCCGCGTTATCTTGAAGGGGTTGAGTTTGCAAAAGCAACCGGACGCAGTAATATTAAGGTAATGGCTGATTTGAACTACTTCCTGGAATTGAACCAGCCTCTGGAGGATATCTTGAAATATCCGGAGTATTGCCTGAACGTACATATTCAAGGGGATGAAGGAGCACAGCCCAATGTTGGTGACCGTGAGAAAATTCTTCTGCACTTGTTTAATGTATTGAAGGAAGCAGGTTACGATAAGGGCGTTTCCGCCGCGTGCCCGTGGGTTATAACCAATGGCGCTAAGGAAATAGACTACAAGTATGAAACAGATTTCACCCTAAAATATCTGCAGGATTTAAGGGATATAGTATACACTACAGACAGCCTATGACATCGGAATATTATTGGAATATTAATTAAAACAAGACGCCGCATATCCTTCTGTTTAACGGAGAAGTGGTATGCGGCGCTGCTTTTGAGACAGTATGAGGAGAATGCATATGAAAAGAATTGATATGGGCATCAGTGGACTGCACGCATCTGCGATCGGCATAGGCTGCATGCGCATGGCTGATAAAAATGAAAAAGAGATTGCCCGGCTGGTGGATAAAGCCCTTTCCCTGGACATAGATTTATTTGACCATGCGGATATATACGGTAAAGGGGAAGCGGAGCGGTTATTCGGCAAGGTGCTTTCCAATACCCCTTCTTTACGGGAGAAGATGGTTATCCAGTCAAAATGCGGTATTCGGGAGGGCTGGTATGATCTTTCGAAAGCATATATCCTGCAGTCGGTGGATAAGATATTATCCAGGCTTGGAACGGACTATCTGGATGTATTACTGCTCCACAGACCGGATAGCTTAATGGAACCGGAAGAGATTGCGGAGGCTTTCGGCCTGCTCCAAAACAGCGGCAAGGTGCATTATTTTGGAGTAAGTAATATGAATCCTGTACAGATAGAGCTTTTAAATACATACGTCAGCCAGCGTATCATCATAAACCAGCTTCAGTTCAGTGCGGCCTGCACCGGAATGGTAGATTCCGGCATTCATGTGAATGTGCCCGATGTATCCGGCTGCAGCAGGGACGCCGGTATACTGGAGTACTGCCGCGCCAAGCGTATTACCATTCAGACCTGGTCCTCCCTGCAGTACGGTTTTTTTGCAGGCACCTTTTTAAACAGTGAAAAATATCCGGTCCTGAATGCCCTGTTAAGTGAATTGGCGCAAAAGTATGACTGTACCGAAGCCGCAATAGCCATTGCATGGATATTGCGCCATCCGGCTAAATTACAGTCAATTATCGGAAGTACCAATCCCAAGCGCATCGAAGAGATTGCAGCTGCGGGAGATATAACCCTGGAACGCAAAGAGTGGTATGATATCTACAAAGCAGCGGGTAACCAGCTGCCGTAAATAATATGAAGCGGAGGTTTAAAATGGACAAATTGCAGGTAGCGG
Source organism: Bacillota bacterium (assembly GCA_023424995.1). GTDB lineage: Bacteria > Bacillota > Clostridia > Lachnospirales > Lachnospiraceae > Mobilitalea. Next base: position 21,504 of record JAFADH010000161.1, read on the forward strand.
TATTAGTCGAAAATCATCCCTATGATGTAATCGGATTTCAAAAAATGCTGGACAGCTTTTCGGACTGCGAATGTTATGTGCAGCCGATTGACCTGTTTGTACAGGATGAGCTTAACAGGGGAAGCTATGATGCGGTGTTATGGTATAATATGAACTGGGATGAACCGGCAGAGGACAGTGTCATAAGACAATATATGGAGAACGAAATAGGAACGGCAGAACAGGGTATTGTGCTTTTGCACCATGCGCTGCTTTCCTTTCAGGATTGGGAGGTGTACACCGGGGTGTGCGGCCTTCGCCATCGCGGTGCCGGCGGCCTTTTTAAATTCACGCAAAACCAGACGGTGGAAGAGCTGGTGAAGGATCGGACACATCCCATAACAAAGGGCATGTCAGATTTTGGCATCGTGGACGAGACCTACACCATGGGAGAGCCGGAAGAACCGGGCAACCATATTCTTATTGCCACAGAGAATGAAACAAGCATTAAAAATATAGCCTGGACGCGACGGTATAAGAACAGCAGAGTGTTCTGCTATGCTTCGGGTCATGACAACCGGGCATATGCGGATGAGAATTTCCGTAAAGTCGTATACAACGGACTGCTGTGGGCAGCGGGGAAATTATGAATTTATGAATTTCTTCCCAACCTTATAGAGACGGAATATATGAAAAATCGACAGAATATGATAGCCAAGAATAAGGAATTATTGTAAATTATATTATAATGTGCTATGATAAGGATGTTTCACATACATCTGATTCAAGGAGGGGTGGGCACTTGGCAACTATGATTCTTGTTGAAGACGAAAGCTTTGAACGCAATTCACTTATGAACTTTATTGATTGGAAACTGATCGGTATACAGATCATCGGTGAGGCGGCGAATGGGGCGCAGGGGCTTTCCATGGTCTTAGAACAGCGGCCGGATATTGTACTGACTGATGTTAAGATGCCGGTGATGGATGGGCTGGAAATGTCACGAAAGATACGCAATGTAGCTCCGGAGACCAAAATCATATTCTTAAGCTCGTATGATGATTTTGAATATGCAAAGCAGGCCATCGATCTGTCCATCCAGGCATATCTCATGAAGCCGGTAAACGAGGGGGAATTACTTCGTGTGGTTAAGAAAGCCTCGGATGAAGTGGCGGAAAAGATGTTGAATGAGCGCCTGTATAATAAGATGAAGAACAATTATTCCGTAAGTCTGGGACTTGCCCGTCAGGCTCTGGTGAACCGGATGCTGACGGGAATGCAGGTGAATGAGGAGGATCTGCATAACCTGGGGCTGGAATGGCTCTGCAGCAGGAAGGAGAGGCTCTGCCTTCTCTTAAGCATATATAATAATGAGCGTCTGGATCTGACCGATGCAGCTATTGAGATTTTAAATCATAATTGCTCACGGATATGCCGCAAATCCATTAATGTATGTATCAGTGCCGGACGGCTTATCACTCTGTGCGCCATATCCGAGGCCGATGGAGAGCAGCTGGCGAAGGAACTTGAGTCCCTGCTGCAGCAGTTCTTCCATAAGGAAGGAGTTGATTCACTTCGTACGGAAAAGGTTTATGATACTACGGAGCCTCATAGCCCGGATGAGCTTTATAAGGCTATCCTGAAGCGTAATGTGACAGGTTATATGGAACCGGCCGATCTGGTCAGTAAGATGAAGAACAAGCAGCAGATCGTGGATGAAATAGAACAAATAATAAACGCGCAGTACCATGCGCCTCTGACTCTGGAGAGTATTGCCCAGATGCTTCATTTTACACCGAATTATATAGGAAATCTCTTTAAAACAATTAAAAAAATTAATGTGACCCGGTATTTAATGAAGGTGCGGATGGAGAAGGCGGAAAAACTGCTGCTGGACAGCTCTTTTTCCATCAATGATATATCGGAGCAATGCGGTTTTGGCAGTATTACCTACTTCCATACCATATTCAAAAAAGAAAAAGGAATAACCCCCAGTGAATTCCGCCAGCGCGGAGGGAAGATATCGTGAGGCTTCTCAACCGATTGAAATTCCGTACACAGATCATCATAAGCTTTGCCATTGTGATCGCTTTTGTATTCGCAGCCTTCATGTTTACATTACATATGATACTGCGGGACAGTTACCGGGATCAGGAAAGCCTCGTACTGGAGACATACGGACGCCAGATTCAAAATAACATAGACAACCGGATGGATTATTTTCTCTCTTACTTAAAGCTGCTGTCAATGAACCGTGAATTGGTACGCACTATGGAGACAGAGGATTATCAACCGGTTACGGATACCCTGAACAGGGAGACCTCAGAGTTTTTACAGCTGAATGCGGGGCGGATCAGCAGTATCCGGCTGTACCGCAGCGGGATACACGGGACCCCGGACGGTATTGATGATATAGACGGGATAATAGAGGCGCTGAGACGGACCGGTACGGCTTATCCGGAGAATGTCCTGATTACCGGAACTTATCTGAACAGCCGGAATGAGAAGGTATTCTCCATCTTCCAGCGGGTATACCAGACGAATACCAAACGGGAATATTGTATCGAAATGCGGGTATATGAGACAGAGCTGCTGAGTTTTTTCAATGAAGATACCAGCGGGAATCATATATCGATTATCCATGGGGATAAGCTGATGTCTATGAATGACCGGCAGATGTTCAGCCGGTATCTGTACGAGATGAAAGGCCGGGATATATTGGACATGGATATTCCTCCTGATGTTTCGGGAGGGCAGGCCGTTACGATTCTGACAAAGGACAGCAGCAGATTTGATGTCCTGATCGAAACCAGCAATCAATATCTGGACCGCGGATACCGGATGACTCTCATACGGATGATTCCGAATCTGGCAGCGGTATTGGTCATGGCTCTTTTCTTTACCTGGGTATTTACGGTACATCTGCATCGGCGGCTGAAAGCACTGCAGGAAAAGATAGCGCTGATATCTAATTGGAATCTGAATGAAAAGCTGCATATTGACGGGAAGGATGAGTTTGGCATACTGGCGGATGAGCTTGATGACACCAGGCAGCGGATCCTGGAATTGATCGGACAGAACAATGAGATCAATAATCTCATACGCGCAGCCGAGATGAGTGCCCTGCGTGCACAGATAAATTCCCATTTTCTGTTTAATTCCTTATCCAGCATTAAGTGGCTTTCCCGTCAGGACGACCGCAACACCCTGTCGGATGCCGTAGACAGCCTGGCTTTATTCCTGCGCTATTCCCTTGCGCTGGATGAAAACCAGGTGGTTCTTAAGAGCGAGCTGCAGCATCTGGAGGCTTATATCTATCTGCAGAAGCTTCGATATGAGAATGAAGTCACGGTACAGCTGGATATTGAGGATGAATTGCTGCAGTGCAGGACAGTAAAGCTGATTCTGCAGCCCCTGGTGGAAAATGCCATCTATCACGGAAGAAGGGAAGACGGATCTCATCTTAACATTATGATCTACAGCAGCTCGGATGAAGATTTTTATTATCTGATTGTTGAAGATGACGGCAATGGTATTACTTCCAGGCAATTGCAGGATATCCGCGATGGAAAAGCCAATAGCTCCAAAAGCGGTTACGGACTTAAGAATGTCATTGACCGTGTGCGAATGTGCTCCGACGGAAAAGGTGCGGTGGATATCGAAAGCCAGCTGAATTATTATACGAAGATAACCATAAGGCAGCCAAAATAGCCTTAAATTATACAACTGATTTATGCAACTAATTTATCAACTGATTTATGCAACTGATTTATGCAAGTGATTTATACAAGTGATTTATACAACTGATTTATCAACTAATTTATGCAACTGAGCATTAATACATGCTTTGGATGTCATAGGCTGGAATTATGTGACTGAATAAATACGTGTTAATATCCGCCTTATATGAACGGACGATATATGGCATATGAAGCATGAATAAAACAAATTCAGATGATGCCGGGATTATATATGAAATCATATCCCCTGTAAAATTCCTGCGGATGAAGCGTTGTTTAAAACTAAATTTGGGTTTCTGCAATATAAACAGCCGGTATCTTTGATTATTAAAGGATACCGGTTTATTCTATTTTTAATCTGGAATTTCTTAATGCAAGAATTTTAAACCATCTTAAAATATCAATTCAAAAAATCAAAACAGAAATAAATTGCACATAAAATATCAAAAATAAACAATTGTTTTGTCTATTGTATACAAAACACAAGTCCGCTAGAATTAGTTTACAAAGAAATTAAGGGGGACAAAACGAATGAGCCACAGTATTACACGGAAAAAGAAAAAATCGGGATGGAAATATCTCATATCGAATCGCTATTTATATCTTATGCTGATTCCTTGCGCGGCCTACTTCATCATTTTCAATTATATACCAATGTACGGACTTATTCTGGCATTCAAGGATTTTAAGTTTTCAACGGGTATCATAGGCAGTGCGTGGGTCGGCCTGGAGAATTTCAGGTATCTCTTTCATCTGGAGGCATTCTACAGGGTCTTTGGCAATTCGTTATTATTGAATCTGTTAAAGCTCATTATCTATTTTCCAATTCCTATTATGCTGACCATGGCACTGAACGAGATACCCTTCCTTAAGTACAAGCGGATAACGCAGACCTTGCTTTACCTGCCGTATTTTATCTCCTGGGTGGTTATCGGAGGGATATTGGTCAATCTTCTTTCCCCCTCCTGGGGAATTATAAACAGTGCGATTCGTGCATTCGGCGGTGAGCCCGTGTTCTTTTTAGGCAGTTCAAAATACTTTCGGGGCATTGCAATTGTTTCAAATATATGGAAGAATGTCGGATGGGATACGATCATCTACCTGGCAGCCATTACCTCTATTAATCCGGAGCTGTATGAAGCGGCAACCGTGGACGGCGCTTCACGTCTGCAGCGGATCCTGCATATAACGTTGCCGGGGATCAAAGGTACCATAGTCATACTGTTGCTATTGACCATCGGTAATATTATGAATAACGGCTTTGAGCAGATCTTTATGCTGCAGAATGCCAGTAACCTGGCTGTTTCGGAAGTATTTGAGACATATACCTACAGGCTGGGAATCATAAACGGACGGTTTTCCTTTGCGACCACAGTCGGCCTGTTTAGTTCCGTTGTAGGCTTTACGCTGCTCATGATTGCGAACGGAGCAGCCAAATTGATGGGAGAGGAGGGGATATTTTGAAAGGTTCCCGCAGAATGTTCAGAAAATTTGCACAGGATCCGTCCGGATCCATATTTGTGGCAGTATGCTTTGCAGTGGTCACCATATTTTCCTTATGCTGTGTGCTTCCGTTTTTATATGTATTTTTTACTTCCTTCATGTCATATGATGAATATCTGGCGCATCCTTTGCGGGTCATACCGGCAAAAATTGATCTTCAGGCATATAAGGAGATATTCGGGTATGCTTTAATACGTTCCGGATATTTTATTACGGTCACGGTTACGGTAGCGGGTACGGCACTCAGCATATTTTTGCTGGTCATTTCAGGATACCCGCTTTCAAAGCCCGGCTTAAAAGGGCGCAAGGTTATTATGGGAATGATTTTATTTACCATGTTTTTTAACGGAGGAATGATTCCGAATTATATATTGATCCGGGAACTGGGAATTTATGATAACATTCTTGCCTTGATTCTGCCGGGATGTATCAGTGCGTTTAACTTAATCCTGATGAAGAATTTTATCAGAACTACGATACCGGACTCACTGGAGGAAGCGGCAAGGGTTGACGGAGCCAATGATGTACGTATTTTGGTCTCGGTGGTGATACCGGTGCTAAAACCGGCAATCGCTACTATGACCATCTTCAGCGCCGTATTCTACTGGAATAATTACTTCTCGGCCATGATGTACATATCGGACCGGAAGCGGTGGCCTCTTATTCTTGTATTAAGAGAACTGGTAGTGGAAAATACGGATGCGGTTTCCCCTGTCACGGCCATGCTTACAGCAGCGGCGCGCAGTCACCCGTTTACGCTGAAGATGGCGGCTATCGTAATTACCATATTGCCGATCTTAGTGATATATCCCTTTATGCAGAGGTACTTTGTAAAGGGGATATCCCTTGGGTCCGTAAAGGAATGATAGGAATAATACTGCTACCCTGAGTGTGAATGCTATGAAAGGGATAGTGCAATGGAAGTCAGAGAATGAAGCAGTAGCAAAGGTAAGTAAGAATGGTAAAGTAACTGCCGTAAAGGCAGGTACTACAAGAATTAAGGCCGTAGTTAACGGAATCACCATGACCTGTGAAATAACGGTGAAGAAAACATCCATCAGTAAAAGTACCATATCAATAGTGGCAGGGAATACCTCCAGACTAAATATCATAGGGATATCCTCCGGAATTACCTGGTCCAGTAGTAATAAATCAGTTGCCTCAGTGAGCAGTACAGGTGTTATTACTGCTAAAAAAGCAGGAACTGCAGTGGTTACAGCCAGGGTTAACGGGCAAATATATACCTGCAAGGTAACAGTTAAATAGAAGAGTATATCTGATAAAATCATTTTGACATATAACACCTATATCAATTATGGGGATATTTTCAGCTTCGTATCATCTTACCAGTCTGAAAGTATCATAAGTGAAAAGTATCGCTGCGGTATGGAAAAATATTTATTGTAAATTAAGAAATACATAAAAGATAACTTAAGAAGTTATTTTCAGATAATCAGGCTGTCTTGTTTAAAGACAGCCGTTTATTTGTCCCGCATGAAAAAGCTTATATATAGTAGATATATCACATTTAGATTAGTAATAATTTGTGTTATTCTTAATGGTAATAACAAAAATTATTAGGGTGGATTATTATAATGAAACACATAATCAATAAAATTAAAAATGTAATCAAAATTATTTCAGTTGTTATATGTTCGGTATTTTTTATAATTATAGTAGCAGGGGATATGCTGCAATTTGTTATGGGGCCGACAGAAGAGACAAAGACAAAAACATTAATCAGGAATTCTGCGGAGAAAGAAAATCAAAACGGACTGGAGATGGTGAAGGCAGATCAGGCAGAAGGAGCAATAGAACATTTGCAAAAAGCACTGGAATATGCACTGCAGTTGAAAGAGCTGGAGGATAATTATACAAGTAAATCGCTGCTGGGTGATATTTATAATAATTTTTGTTATGCTTATCATCAGCTTGATGAATATATGTTAAGCCTGGAATATGCCAATAAAGCCATCGTGTTATCCCCTGATTACAGTGTGGAGTACAGTAACAGAGGAAATGCCTATTTGGGTTTATACCAATATGAAGAGGCGCTGCGGGATTATGATGAAGCGCTCAGACTGGATTCTTCGAATCTTTATGCCTATTATGGCAAAGGCCTTATATATTATACCCAGCAGAAGTATGAAGAAGCCTTTCAGATGATGGAAAAATATCTAACCTTTGATGACTGGGAGTCTGAGGCATACTTATATATGATCTGGTGCTGTTATTACCTTGGTAAATATGAGAAAGGATTAGAGATATCAGATAAAGCGATCTCCATATTTAAACTCAGCACTGAGTTTTATGATGCCAAAGGACAGATTCTGCAGGCAGCGGAAGGTTATGATAAAGCGGAACAATATTATAAGACCGTGGCAAGTCTCTTAAATGGCCGGGCGGAAGCACAAAGCCTGCTTGGAGGATTTTATTATAATAACGGAGATTATGCTGCAGCTCTGGATTATTTCCTTGACATAAAGGAAGTATTTCCTGAGAATATAGATATGGATAATTGGATTATCCTGTGCTACACGGCCATGGGAGATATGGAACAGGCAGCCTCCCATTATCGGAACATATTCGACGAAGGAAAAGCCACCGCTTCATTAAGTAACAGCATCGGCAATGAATATTCGTATCAGGGCTATTACATGGAATCCATTGATTATTTTGATAAGGCGATCGGGATTGATCCCGACGGCAGGGAAGCATACATCAACAAATTATACTCCCTGTATTGCGGAAAACGCTATTCAAGATGTATTGAATTCGGGAAATCCGCACTGGGTAAATTTAAAGATGATATAGATATATTATGGTATATCGGGGAAAGCTATTACAGCCTTTCTGATTATGAAGAAGCTTTACAATGGTACATACGCATAACAGAAACAGAGCCGAAAAATGATACGGTACTTTCCTACATCAGTGGTATCTATACTATAATGGAGGATTATGTGAATGCGGAGGAATATGTCGAAAGGGCACTTTCCGTTAACCGTAACAATGATACTGCGCTTGGTATCAAAGCAACCATAGCGGACAGAAAGAAGCCGATAGTCCGGCAAATAAGAGAACATATTCAGGATGATTATTTATATAATGACATAGATACCGGCAGTATTAATCAATTATTTCAAGATGACAGTATGACAAATGAAGATATCGGCAATGCTCTGGAACAAGGAAAGAAGGAGGGTGATATCTTTACAGGTGCTATTTATGACGATTACTATGATTATTATGAAATGCATATGAAAAATGTCGATTACGTGGAATATGATGACATGGATTATATCCGGATCTACGATTTTAACCAGAATACGGACGATCAGGTGATTGAAATACTGGATTCAATTCATGATACGGAGAACAGAAATCTCACCATTGATCTCCGGCAAAACAGCGGCGGTCTTACGGAAGCCGCTAATAATATACTGGATGTATTGCTTGCCGACTGTGTGACCTGTACGATAATTTATAAAGATGGCTATACCTATAACTATTATTCCGACGCATCGCAGATTAAATTCAAAAACATCTATATCCTTGTGGACGGAGGATCAGCCAGTGCCTCGGAATTGCTGGCCTTAGGGCTAAAGACATACCTGGGCAATGTGACGGTGATCGGCAGTAATACCTACGGCAAGGGTGTGGGGCAGCTGTCCTACGAATATAAGGAAAGAAAGCTTATGGTATTCTTAGTGAATCATTATTGGAATGTAAGAGAACAGAATATTATGGAAAAGGGTATTGTACCGGATGTTCATGTGGTATCAGAGGAGCTTGAGGATTATATAAAAGCAATTGAGAATGACAGGTAAGTTTGTTCCCTGATACACTCAGGTATTTCTGTCCGGACTGCTTATATGACGTATAAGCCTATAGTATCTGGCATTTAATTTTGCATATATGTAAAATGCCAGTTACATATATGCAAAATTATTTGATGATCAAGACGCATAACCGATGAAATAGAGGATAATAACATGAATAATAAACCCAAGGTAGCATTTGTATGTGTTCATAATTCCTGCCGCAGCCAGATTGCGGAAGCTCTGGGGAAACTGTATGCAGGAGATATATTTGAGAGTTATTCGGCAGGAACCCATCGTAAGGACCGGATAAATCCGGATGCGGTACGCTTAATGAAGAGTATCTATGGTATCGATATGGAAGAGACGCAGTATAATAAGCTGATTGCGGATATACCTGCCCCGGACGCAGTAATCACCATGGGCTGCAATGTGGAATGTCCTGTGATACCCTGTAGAATCCGTGAAGACTGGGGCCTGGAGGATCCTTCCGGAAAAAGTGACGAAGAATTCATCGCAGTCATTAAGATTATAGAGAAGAAAATCAAAGAACTGCGAGAACGATTAGCACAGTAATAATCAACTTCTCAATTCTGCGCCGGGTATATGTCGTAAAGCGGCTCGGTTATACGGAAAAACTTTTATAATGATGTTATTTTCAACGGCCGCCGGGAAACCTGGCGGTCGTTGCCATATAAGAATTATTGTGCCATATAAGAATTATTGTGCCATATAAGGATTATTGACATATAAGGGTTATTGTGACATATAAGGGTTATTGTGCAATATAGAGTTATTGTACAATAGATCAAAAATTGAAAGATTATTAATTTTTGGAAATATTACATACAAGCCATATGGATGGTATATGTTTTTTGTTTCGATTGTATTAACTGTCTGAAGGATGAAATTATTATTAATGCAGTGCAACATTTTATGCTTTATAAGCGTATATGAAGTGAAGGGGGTGAAGCATTGTGCAAAATCAGTCCGACCGGCCGGTGGATTGGATGGA
>JAFADH010000359.1 GCA_023424995.1 Bacillota bacterium
GCCTGTGCGATGGAGCATGTTATCAGCATGGATACATTCTGTGCCATATGCCGCTTTATCTGCAAAACAGATGCAAAATGACAATGTAAGGAGGATTGCCATCTGCTTTGACATAAGACAAAAGGCATTTGGTGCGGATAAAGTCGCTGAGTTCTCACCGCCCGTGCCGATCTTTGCTTTTATAACGGACAAATTCGGTATTACATGGACGTTGCATAATTGAATTGTTTTACCTTACTAAAAATATAAGACAACTGATAAAAGCCGCCGGACATGGATTTGTTTCCAAGCCCGGCGGCTTTTGTTGTGTTAATCGCAGAATAATTCATTTCTAATTATTTCATCCGCACAGTTTCTAATATTGCTGACCATTCCAACCTATTTCATCGTAATATCTTAACTTGCGGCAGTCCGGATTTTGAGGGAAGAAAATTATGGATATATAATTCACAAGAATGTCAGTAAAATCATAGTTTTATCCTATTACATTCGGCATTATAAATATGTATAATGGCATTACCATAATAAAAAACATACAAAATACATAAGGGAGATGCTTCATGTTAAAGTCTTTTAAAAATTTTGCACAAGAATTTAAAAAGAATAGAGCTCTGTTTTTAATGATTGCACCTATGGTAATTCTTGTGTTTGTATTATTGTATCTGCCAATGTCCGGCTTGGTGCTTGCATTCAAGAATTACAGGTTTAATCTGGGAGTATTCGGAAGCGAATGGAACGGCTTTGAGAATTTCCGGTATCTGTTCTCCTCAGGAACCGGCTGGCTGATAACGAAGAATACCGTTCTGTACAACCTGTTAAATCTGATCACTTCACAGGGATTGGCGATCCTCATAGCAATTGCCGTTTCAGAAATGAAAGGGAGATATTTTAAGAAAATATCCCAGTCTGTCATTTTCCTTCCGTATTTTATCTCCTGGGTCATCGTGGGAACCTTCGTATATAATCTGTTCAATTATGAAACGGGTCTGATCAACAGTATTCTGACCGGCTTGGGCCATACGGCCGTGAACTTTTATTCCATGCCCGGTATCTGGCCCTTCATCATCTGTCTGTTCAATGCCTGGAAGTGGTGCGGATATAATTCCGTTATCTATATTGCCGCAATTACGGGAATTGACGGGGAATGCTACGAGGCCTCGGAAATTGACGGGGCAAATATCTTTCAGCGCATCCGCTACATTACGCTGCCAAGTATAAAGCCTACGGTTATTACTATGTTCCTGCTGCAGATCGGCCGTATCCTCCGCGGGGATTTTGAGATGTTTTACCAGATCGTCGGGAACAACGGACAGCTTTATAATGCAACCGATGTGATCGACACCTATGTTTTCCGTTCGCTGATGCAGAATTCGAACCTGGGAATGACGGCAGCCGCCACATTCTATCAATCCCTGTTATGCTTTATCATTATTATGATAGTGAATTATGCGGTTAAGAGAATTGATTCGGACCTGGCCTTGTTCTGATTTTAAGCATTAAACTATAAATTAATGAACTATAAGTCATTAAACTATAAATTATTGAACTATAAGTTATTGAACTATAAATTATTAGACTATAAATCATTGGACTGTAAATTATCGGGCTGCAAATCATTGGACTGTAAATTATTGGACTGTAAATGGAGGAACAATATGAATAACGAACATTTGGGAATGGCACAAGGTATTAAGAGAGGACCGGCACGGATCAGTTTTGATATTCTCAGTTATATTCTTGTAGCTTTTATTGCCGTACTTTGCTTATTGCCGTTTCTTATCCTGGTATCCGGTTCTTTTTCCTCGGAACAGGCAATCCGGTTTACCGGTTACGGACTGCTGCCCAAGGGATTTACTCTGGAAGCTTATGAGCTGGTATTTAAGACTCCGGTCACGATCATAAGAGCTTACGGGGTTTCCATCTTCATAACTGCAGTCGGAACTGCAGCCGGGCTGTTGATATTGACCCTTGGGGCATATGTGATCAGCCGTAAGGATTTTAAGTACCGGAACCAGTTTTCTTTCTTTTTCTATTTTACTACCCTGTTTAACGGAGGCATGGTAAGCACTTATATATTCTATATCCAATATCTGCATTTGAAGGACAGCTATCTTGCGTTGATTCTGCCGGGCATGCTGAACATATTCTATCTCTTGATCATGCGCAGCTTTGTATCGGCAATACCGGCGGCATTGATCGAGGCGGCAAAGATAGACGGAGCGGGAGAATTCAAGACCTTTATGAGGATCATACTGCCCTTATTAAAATCAGGACTGGCGACCATCGGCCTGTTTATGGCTCTGGGATACTGGAATGACTGGTACAATGCCATGCTCTATATCAATTCATCGGAAAAATATCCGCTTCAGTATATGCTCTACGATTTACTCCAGCGGACACAGGCATTGGCGCGGATCGCCAGTCAGGCAGGGATTTTGATTGAGAGCATGCCGTCCAATACATTGAAGCTGTCCATGGCGGTGGTTGCAACCGGACCCATCATTCTTTTGTATCCCTTTGTCCAGAAGTATTTTGTGAAAGGTATTACAATCGGTTCCGTCAAGGGGTGACCGGTTTTATAATACAATAAAAAAGAGGAGGATTTGAGCAAATTATGAAAAAGAAAAGCTTATTATCAATGTTATTGGTCCTGGCAATGCTATGCTTATCCTTGAGCGGCTGCGGGAGTAAGGAACCCGGCAAGGATACGGATGACGGGACAGCGACGGGTAAGCCGGATACATCCAAGGAAGTGGAACTGGTACTGTATGTGGTAAGCAACGAACCCACCGGGCAGGCAACAATTAATGAGAATTTTAATAAAATACTGAAGGAGAAATTAAATACCACCTTAAAGATCAACTGGATCGGATGGGCGGAATATGCCAATAAGT
>JAFADH010000013.1 GCA_023424995.1 Bacillota bacterium
AAAGCTTCTTAAAAGCGGGTAACGCTTTTGCGGAAAGTATAATTTACCTTACAAATCATACCTGCTCCTCTTTTTCTTCTTCATTATACAGGAACAGATCAAGAAATTTAATATAATCATCGTACGAGAACAGCTCACTTAATATGCTCGTATTCGATCCGGAAGCTGAACTATTTGTGATAAAGGCCGCCAGATTCCTTTGTACCGGAGGTACCGTCAGCAAAACCGTCCTGTTCTGCTCCGCACTCACGGCATTATCCGTAATATTCACATTTCCTTGTCCGTAATACCCCATTACCTTTTTCACATAATTCCGGGTTTCCTCGAACGGCGGAATTCCATTATATTTTGCCACATTACCGCTTCCTGCGTTATAAGCTGCAAGTGCCAGAGAGGTATCCCCTTCGTATTTCTTAAGAAGACCGGCTATGTATTTTGCTCCGCCCATGATATTCTGCTCCGCATCGAAGGAGTCCGTAACTCCTAATTCTTTGGCCGTAGCGGGCATTAACTGCATCACACCCTGCGCTCCGCATCTGGATACCGCCTTGGAATTAAAATTAGATTCCGCCTTACCGATTGCCTTTAACAAATCTACCGGAATATTATATTGATCGGCAGCCTGCTGAAAGATCTCATCCATGCTTTTTGTCTCGCCCAGATATGTTGAGAACTCATTGCCGGAGGTTTTTCTGACAGTGCCCGAATTATATGTATTTCTGTTATCTACATTGGATATCCTTGATACTTCCTGCATATCATTTCACATGCCTTTCATGGTTTATTATTACAGAAACATAATACATGTTCCCGCAATCGGGATTCACAACGCAAAAGCTGCGACTTATTATGGGAAGATAAAGTACATCTGTCCATAACTTATATTATCGGAACAAAACCCTGTTCCAATAATCGAGATGCACGGCGCAAAAAACTGCGCCTTTTATCGAAAGCTATAAGGCAGCTTCCGATAACTTATATTTTCCGAATACATTCATATTGTGTATCGGACATTCAAATGCCAAGCTTTATAGTTTTTTATTATTTCCTTATTGAAAAATTATTTATGTGAAACAAAGTCCAAGCCGCACCTGCAGCCTGGACTCATTTATAATACCATATTAATAAATACCCTGCTCTTGCGATTATTAATTATGCCGGCTCTTCCTCATATACTTTGATCGTGCCGTTCTCAACCAGTTCTACGAAGATCCTTACCAGCTTGGGATCGAATTGGAGACCGGCCTGCTCTCTTAATACCTTAAGTGCCACATTGACGGATAAGGGCTTCTTATAAGGCCTCTCCGATATCATGGCATCAAAGGAGTCGGCGACGCACAGGATTCTTGCCGACAGGGGGATATCCTCCCCGGCAATCCGCCTCGGGTATCCGTTCCCGTCATAACGTTCATGATGTCCTATAACCGCAGGAATAACATAATCCAGGGAAGGCAGGTGCCTTATGATGCCGATGGAGCTTTCTACATGACCCTTCATGATTTCATATTCTTCATCGGTTAATTTGCCCGGCTTGTTCAGAATATGCTCCGGAATACCGATCTTGCCGATATCGTGAAGCAGGGCGGCCTCCCGGATGATCTCTACCGTGTCTTCATTCAGTCCGTAGGCATAAGCAAGGGCTGTGGCATAATTCGCCACGCTCCTGGAATGGTTAAAGGTGTAGTGGTCCTTGGTATCAATTGCGGCAGTAAGCGCATAGATCGTGGGAGCGTATTCAGAGTATATGTTCTCCCTGCGCCGGATGAATTCCTTGGTCTTCTTCTCGGTCCTTTGCTCCCTTCCGGTGTAAACCATAATGGCATTCTTACCGCTGTGCTTTACGGTATAGATCGCCATGTCCGCATTCTCGATCAATTGCTTCACATTGCTTGCCGCATACGGAATAGAGCAGATTCCTCCGCTGACCGTAAGCATCTTAAGGGCATAATCCGATTCTCTCTTGTTCATGTTCAGAATCTGCTTTCGAATGCTCTCCGCCAGATTCTTAGCGGAGAACAGGTCATAGGACGGGAGTATAATAGCATACTCCTTACCGCTGTATCTGGCTACAAATCCGTTACTACCCACACTTGCGCTGATAATCTTGGCGATATTCTGTAATGCGATATCGCCCTCTTTATTGCCGTACAGCTGATTGTACAGCTTAAAATCATCAATGTTCAGTATGATAAGCGCCAGGGAGCTGTCCTTATTCTTCTCATATTCCTGCTGGAGAACCTCATAAAAATATTTGCGGTTGAGTAAACCCGTCAATTCATCCGTGCGTGCTTCCATATAGACCTTTTCAAATAATTTGGAATTTTTAACTGCAATGGAGCCGATGGAATTGACAGAATCCAGAAAACTGATATCTCTATAGGTGTAATTTACCTTCTTCTCTTTTTCAGAAAGGAGAATGATACCGATCATTCCGCTGTCGTCTCTTAAAGGTACGGCGCATTCCAATCCGATTTCCTGTAATTGTTTTTTTTCATTCTCCCACATGGACTTGTATTCCACGGTATGTTTGAAATCCTTCATCATAAGGCATTCATTATGATGATCCAGCCAGACAGCCAGAGGATTGTCGATTTTAATGCTGAACCGCTTTATATCCAGGGGACTTGCACTTCTTACTACTTCATAGCCCGTATTCTTTTTATCGGCGATACATATATACACCTTTTTTACCGCAATGGTTTTATGTATTACATCAGCCAGCTGTTCCAATATCTCATTCACATTAAGGCTTTTTGAGATATTCAAACTGAATTCCTTCAAGCTTTCCGCCTGCATTATTTCGTCCTTTATAAATATCATGTCAAAAAAGTGTCTCATGAAATAATAAATGAAGGCGATCGATGCCGTGAATAACACGGCGATCAGCAATATCATATTCTCCGATGATATGATATAATGTTTTGCAATAAATTTATTAAGAGGACTTATAAGATAGAAGAAGGTAAGGAAAGAAAGAGCGATCGTAATTACATAGCAGCTGCCTCTGGAGATCAGCGGTTTTAACCGGAACAAATTCTTCTTATACAATGCGTAAAACATTAAGAAGCCGTTCAATATACCGGACAGGACATCAACGGGAAATCCCCTGAATACCGGCAGCATAATGCCTATATGTCCTGCAAAAAGGATTACTACTCCTATGATGATGGGCGTAAACTGCTTCTTCGCAATCGCATTTTTTTTACCGTATCTTGACAGTATCGGCAGCATATTTAAAGCAATAGCTACGCAGACCGCAAATAATACATAGGCTGTCCAATTATATTCATATACAAATACAGCTTCTCCATTAATTAAGTTAACTGTCGGGGCTTTTTGAAAGAAGCCGAATAATATGTTGGAAATATTGATTCCTATAACCACCAATAACCAGATTCTCTCGCTCAGCTTATTCTTTATATCTGCGAACTTGCCGACAAAATATAAAAAGGAGAAGGGCAATAAAGTTAATCCCAGAATAGATACGTCATACCAAAACTTCAGGGAGGGCCATAATTGCATTCGCATACAGAAGGATCCGCCGGTCCATAATATAAGAGCCGCCAAAATAATCAAAAATGCATTTATGATGGGGTTCTTTTTTGATGCCATGAAAGCCAGAAACAAGAATCCGTAGCATAACAATGCAATGATCGCAATATATGCAAAATCACCCATTATATATTCCTCCCTCCGATCAGCTTAAAGTCTTTATTTTCAAATCGCAGCAGTTCCGAGATCTCATAGGCGGACGGATTGAAACGCTTTATATTCTTACCCTTCTGGTGTTCATAGCCTTCAAAGGTTCCGCATTTCAAAATAGTGATTTCCAGAGGGTCCATACCTAATATCCGCTTCAGATCTTTATAATCCTGATCGATATATTTAAAATAAATGGATAGATGTTCTTTTAATATCTCCTTGCTTACGGCAAGATTCATGATATCTTCACTCTTCATCTCAACATAAAGATGCATGACAGGCCTGTTCTGCTTATTAAATTCTTTAACGGCGATCCACTGTTCAATGGGCAGCCCTGATATATCAATCACATCCTGCACCATATGCTCATTAATACGGGTAAAGCCTGCGATATCTATGATCGTGGGGACACGGTCGATATATTTGAATCTGGGAATCCGGGTCTGATCCTCCTGGCTCTCAAGCCCCACACACTGGTATACGTCCCCTACCCGGTAGCGTACGAACGCACCGCCCTTCAGGACTGTGATTACCAGCTCGTATTTCTCACCGGGAGCCACTTCATTCATCAGATATGTATTGGGCTGGTAGGTTTCATCCTGTAGGCTCTTATACATCTCTTCTTCCGGTACAAATTCATAAAAACAGCTGTCCGGGAAGAAGTACAGCCCGTTGCGGTTCCAGGTCTCGGATCCGATGCATGCGGGTTCCGTTCCGGCGAATACTTCCATGGGACGTATCCCCCACAGCTCCTCCAGATCATCCTTATAACACTGGTTGTCCGTTCCCGCCACCATTAATCCTTTTAATTTAAAGATATCCTTTGGTTTCAGCGGACGTTCCTCTTTTTTGCAGCGGTATTTTGCCATGACCAGGCGGAACAGCATCTTGGGTGAATAGCTGAACAACCCACCTGTTTTTGCTTTATCCTCGGATTTATTCGATGAACCTTTAGAGGAGGATATTAAATTAGTACTTATAAAATATGTAACGCTTCCTAAACCGAAGAACAAATCAATTCCCTTCCTCAGTCCAAGCTTGAAGCCCAGCTTATTGCGTTCTCCGAAAGACATCTTCTCGGCTTCCTTCACCGGAGGAAGATATTCTATACTGATTTCTTCATTCAGCAATAAGGGAAGTAAACCGGTGGCATAAGGCAGGGGCGCCAGGCCGTAAAGCATCTTATCGGTGGCTTTTACATTAAATTTGCCTTTTTTCAGACTGGTGGAAAGCATCAGGCAGGCCAGGACATTATTCCGGTAAGTATCCAGCATGCTCTGGGTATAAGGAGCAACCTTGATAGGATGCTTTCCTCCTTCCCAGGTGGTCTGTATCCAGATGACAGGATAGTCCGGCAGCATATCACCCTTCTTCTGCAGTAATATATCGGCATAATCGCCGTAGGTCGTTAAGGGAACCATCTGACGGAACTCTTCGATTGTCTTGGGACGTTTTCCTTTTAACAGCAGCTTACCGAGCTCACACTCGCTCCAGATGGCTATCTGCTCAGACATCAGACGGTATTGGATATTCATGTAGGAATTCATATCAAGATCTAAAAACCCGCAATATTCCTGCCATATTTTATCCTGCTGCTTCTTCTTCAGCTTCTCTTCAAACTTCATATCTTTGTATCTTCCTCCCCTTTTAATGTCTTTATACAACGCTTTATGCTGTTATAATTCGGAATCAAAAACGGAGTCTCCGTCCTGTATTGCTCATAATCCTCAAAGCTCTTAACAAATGTCCACCTGTCCTGAATAATGATATAGATAACATTCAGGAGACTGAATACTGCGGCCGCAGCTTTAAGTAACGGGATGTTAAGCGCAAATCCAAGGGTTATATAAAATCCGGCAAACCATAATACGCCCGGGTGCCTGCATAAGGCATAGACACCGGTCCGGCACACCTTTCCGGCATGGTCTGTCTCTATGTAAGTGCTTTGAAACGGTATTGCAAAAAACAGGGTATAAATCAAAAATATGAAAAATATAATTGCCGGGAAGCCAAATAAGGTTGTCCTCAGCAGATCTATCCGCATCTCATTCACACAGGATATTACGATACCCGCCGTAGCAGCCGCCAGGAGGACTATCCCCAGGAAAAAGCAGCTTTTCAGAAGCTTGTTCCTGAATATAATACTATTAATATCATAAAGAAGAAAGAGTAAAAATGCAAGGAATCCGATAAAAAGATAAATCATTCGAAAAATTCTCCCATAAACAGTGTCCAAGTTTAATATTAACACATTTGTTGATTTATTCCAATAGGGATTTTACTTATTTTTTATAATTTTTCATCTATTTATGTATAAATTTCAATCTGACCGCATAATGGATCCATATAAATTAAAAGGGGCATGAATACACTCTGCATTCATACCCCTGCCTGCTTGCCGGCCTTAAAAAGCTTTAAATTTCCAATTAAACTTTTCAGCTATCATTACCATGTTTTTCTTCTTCATCTGAGAACCGGCTCTTCCTCATATATTACTACGGGTGTCCCCTCCTCAATATTATCATATATGGTTTTTGCCAGATAGTACGGTGCATTCACACAGCCGTGGGTTCCGTTCCGCTTGTAGATCTCCCCGCCGAAGCTGTACCTCCATTTGGCGTCATGGACTCCCATATTGCCGAAGAACGGCATCCAGTAGGTAACAGCAACCGAATACCCCGGGCCGGACAGGGTTGCATTGTTCTGCTTGTATATGACCATATAGGTACCGCGGACCGTTGAATTCCCCCTGTTGGGATTGCCTGTTACCACGGAACCCTGGGCAATCAGCTTTCCGTTCTTATAAAACCACAGATGCTGCCTGGATATATTAATCTCAATATAAGTGTCACCGATATCATCCTTATCCCGGTATAATGCCCTTTGGGTATATATAGGTTCCCTTTCAATCTCTTTCCCCTGCTTAATATTATCAATTAATTCCTTCGCCTCTTCTGTCTGGTTGATCTTCCAGCCGTATAATCCGCCGACTACTTCCACTGTTCTTCCGCCGGAGGCCTGAAAGCTTCTTGTAATCCCCACCGTATCGTATTTGCTGCGCAATACCTTAATGTAATTAATTACCGCCGTCTTATTGATCACCACATCCAGATTATCGTTCACACTCAGCCACCGGCTTATGGTACTGCCCTCCAGCACCTCATTGTCCTCTCCGAAGGTATAGATAATCTTCGCGGACACATATTGATCCAATAAATTCCTGGTCTTGGCAGTCTTGTTAGACTTGGTTGTATATTTGGGATTCTCATAGCATTGACCGGCCTCAAGCTCCAACACCCTTTTTCCGTTCACCAGATACATCCTGACGGCTTCCCGCAGCCTGTCTTCATTGATTTTATTTCCTATAATCTCTTTTGTAATCTTATAGGAACCGTCGGTATAGGTAAAACTGACATTCTGAGGTTCTATGTAATTTTGATTCATGCAGTCCAGGGAACGGATTCTCTGATCCAGTTTATTCCTGTCGTAGGTATACAGATTTACTACGGAATATTCGTATTTTTTAAACAGCGAGGTGATCCAGGCCAGAGCATTCTGCCGTTTATAAATCTGTGAGATGCTTTTCTTCTCATTATATTGAAGCCCGGCTTCCTGGGCGGTGATCTCCGACCTGTTGTCCTCCCGGTCGATTATCTCCAGCTTATAGTCCGACAGATAATCTTTTATGGCCTGCACCGATTCCTCCTGTGACTTCAGCGAAACTTTAACTCCATTAATCTCCGTACCCATATACAAATGATTTACAAAATATAAAGCAATCAGCAGATACAAAGAAATAAGGGATGCTATCCCGGCAATAATCCTGGTGCGGATGCTATATTTCTTAAGCCGTTCCTGAATATATATCTGAAACCTCACGTTGCTACCTTCTATCACGCACAGCCTGGCTGTATCATTACTTAATATTATGTATCTGCCGTATATTTTAAACCATAATTATGGAATGGCTTTTGTTAACTCTCCGGTAATATTATAAAATCCTCCCTGTCCGAATCCTCTGACGGATTACATCCTTCGCCCTGTTGATCTGCAGCGGAATTGCCAATTTTATATATTTGATTTGATATAAATGTAAAATAAAAAGCCGCATAAATTTTATAAATGTTTTACAGATACAAACTATTTGATTTTACATAGTCACCTTATAATATAATCTGACAATTTAATTATGAATACATATTAAAGGAGAAAAATTATGAAGATCAATAAACTGATC
>JAFADH010000033.1 GCA_023424995.1 Bacillota bacterium
ATATCTGCATCTGCGGTTGTTATCATTCCTCCATCACCAATGGAGATATTTTTCGTTGCTTGAAAACTGAAACAAGTCAATTCATTCACGTCTTCATAGTCCTTACCAATCTTTGTACCTTTATAAGTGGTTGACACCGCATGGGCAGCATCTTCAATCAAAATTAAGTGATACTTTTTGCATAAATTTCGAATAACATCAAGATCACATGGCATACCCGCATAATGAACTGGTAAAATTGCCTTGGTCTTTGATGTGATCTTACTTTCAATCTGCAGAACATTCATACATAAATCGTCTTCATAGACATCAACGATCACTGGTGTTGCACCAGTATAAAGAATTGCATTGATTGTAGAACTGAACGTAACCGATGTTGTTATGACCTCGTCCCCTGGTCCAATACTTGCTGCCAGCAATGCTAAGTGCAATGCGCTCGTACAAGAATTAACAGCAACTGAGTGACTAGCACCAACATATTTACCAAACAATCGTTCAAAACGTTTTACAATCGGGCCACTTCCGATTAACCCGCTACGGATTACTCTTGATACTGCATCGATTTCCTGTTCATCCAAATAAGGTTTATGAAATGGTATATACATCACTATGTCTCCTTCTTTTACCCAATTTATCTATACATAATATTTTGCTTGTGAATAAAATAATTTATGATATAATTTCCCCTCTTCGCTATACAATTGTTGGTGATTTCCGTCTTGAACTATTTTCCCTTGATCAAACACGAGAATACGATCGCAAAAAGTACAGCTCGATAGTCGGTGCGATATAAATATCACTGCACCTCTTGTTTTACATTCACTTACTAATTGATAGATCTCATATTCCATTTTTACATCTAGAGCTGCAGTTGGTTCATCCAAAACAAGAAAAGGACTATCTTTATACATTGCCTTGGCAATTGCAATTCGTTGTTTCTGTCCTCCAGATAATTCCTGTCCATTGGTTGAAAATTGTTTTCCAAGTATTGTTTCATCTTTTTCAGGCAGTTGATCGAGCACATCTTTTAAACGAACTTTATCGATTACTTCCTCATAACTTTCTTTTCTCATTGGGGAGTCCATACATATATTATCTTTGATACTTGCTGTATATATCTTGAAATCCTGAAAGACGATTGCCATTATTTTTTGATATTCCTTAAATCGAATTTCTTTAATGTCCTTACCATTCAATAATATTTGTCCTTCGACCGGCTGATATAATCCTACTAACAGTTTGATAAATGTTGTCTTTCCAGCTCCATTCTTTCCGACGATGGACACTTTCTGGTTTGAAAGAATCTTTGTATTGATATCCTTTAATACATAGACATCCGAATTCGGATAACAAAATGATACGTTCCTAAATTCAATCGTGTAGTTTTCATCAGCATGAATCTCTTCCCTTAACAGTTCTTTCTTTTCACTGTTACCATATGTATCAATAAAAGAATAGAAATCTGAAATCAAAGAAATACCCTTTTTGATATTAAAGATATTATAGAAAACAGCACTGGATTTTGAGACAATACTTACATAAGCATTGCTTAATAAACTAAAACTGCCGATGGTAATAGCACCACCTATTATTTGATGGCAGATATTTGCATATGCACTAACCTGCAAGATCATGTTGAGAACAGCGGTTGCTAAACCAGTGATTGATTTATGCTTTGCTTTGCTTCGAAATACCAGATCAGAATATACTTCATAATCTCTTACATGGGAGAGAATAAGCTGTTGCGCACCATAAAGCCTGATTTCCTTCCCAAAATCATAGTTTTGTAAGATATTTGTGTAATATCGAAATTCTCGATTATACTTATTCATTTCCTTAAAAAAGCTTAAATCATACCCACTATTCTTATATTCAATTAATATCTGAGCCAACACGATAATGCAGATAACGATTACATATAACTGTCTCATGGTAATTACCATAATTAGGATTCCTATTAAGGTAATCACATTGGATATAATCTCAACCATGGAGTTGGTAACTCGCTTGAGCCCACCAGAATACCAAAACATTCCTCTTGTTGCCTTTTCTAACTCATCCAGTACTTTGCTATCTTCAACATGCCTATATTCCATATCCATTGAGGTTCTACCTAACTTTGTCCTACAAATATCCGCAAATTTATCTTCAATACAGCTCATCTTGTATGACAGAAACTGCTTAATCATAAATCCCAAGTAGTTTGCGGCAGTCATAATGAAAACCCACAATAAAATGGCTGTCAATTGCTCTTTATTGACAATAGCATCAATAATGATTTTAGGAATATAGATACTTGCAAATGGTAAAACTGCGTTGACTATAATAATCAGAATCGTACAAAGGAAATAGGTTTTTGAATGATCCCATGCTTCAAAATACAACTTCTTCATAATTTTGATTTGATCATGATTTTTTCCCATAGATACCTCCCTTAGCACTTAACGCTATAATGCTTTGATTGTAATTCATATAAAGAACAGTAATCTCCATTAAGTGCCATCAACTCATCATGTGTGCCTTCTTCCACAAGTCTTCCTTGAGAAAAAACAAATATCCGATCACAAAATCTTGTGCTTGCCAATCGATGTGTGATATAAAATGTTGTCTTTCCATATGTAAATCGATTAAACTCTTGATAGATTTGATCTTCAATGATTGGATCTAGTGCTGCTGTTGGTTCATCAAAAATAAAGATATCAGAATCCTTATATAGAGTCCTTGCCAGTAGAAATCTCTGTTCTTCACCTCCGGAGAACTGACACCCTTCATTATCTAGTATTTTTAGGCAGCTCGTGTATAACCCATTCTTTAAAGTCTTCACTTGATCCACCATTTTTACATCAGATAAATAGAGCATAACTTTTTCTTGATCTACCAAGTCCTTATAGTTCATTGCAATATTCTCGCTTACTGAAAATGCAAACAAAAAAACTTCCTGAAACATTGGTGCAAATAAACGATAATATTGTTCACGGCAAATATTGCGAATATCTACATGATTAAAAAGTATTCGTCCCTCATCAACATCATACAATCGGGTCATCAACTTAATGATTGTTGTCTTACCCGCGCCATTCAGTCCAATTAATGCTATCTTTTGACCTTTTTCCACTGTAAAAGATACATTTTTAAGAGCATATTCATTCCTATTTGGATAGCGAAATGATACATTCTCGAATTCGATCTTCCAATCACTTTTATCCAACTGGCATTCGATCTTTTCATTTCCTTGGATTAAAGTTACCAGTTCTTTTCGATATTCAATCAAGTCCTGTACAAACATGCTATGATATCTTATCTGTACACTATCCTCGAGTAGCGAGTTAAATGCTACTGAAAATGAAGTGATCAAACCAATATAAGACAAGAAGCTTCCTATATCTATCTTTCCTGCAAGGGTAGCGATAATAAAAACCAGATAAACGATAATCTCCTGTATAAATACCAATCCCTTTAATATCAAACCAGAAATTAAATCGTTACGATAAATAATTCGTTTTTTACTTCTTATACCCTGCAAAGCAGTGTTTAATTTTCTTTCTACCCAATCTGCGAATGAATACATTCGAACTTCTTTACCATAACTAAAATCGCTCATAACCTCATAATAATAATCTGCCTGACGATTCTTAGAAACCATTTCGTCGCGAATTGCCTTCTCTCTCGATTTCTGCTTATATTGAATAAAACGATTTATCAGCACGATGATTACAATTAAGCCAAGTAAATACGATGCATAACTGCTAACATACAAAAAGCTAATGATACAAGTTAATACATGTCCGAAAAATAGTGAAATATTGGTGAGTACAGCATGAAATCCTTGATCGCTTCCTCGAAGTGCAGCATGCCCCTTTTGGCATAGATCCATAAAATCAGAAGATTCAATGGTACTATATGGAAGTTTCATAAACATTTCGCCATTCTCTTCTATAATACTAAGACGAATTTTCATATATTTTGCTTCACTGTATTCTTTCGTATAATTATTCAAAAAGCCGCTAACCAACAATACTACACCATAAACAGATAATGTTATCATAATGGATGTGAATTTCTGTTCCTGTTGAATTATCGATAAAATGAACTTAGGAATTAATGCAACTGCGATAATCGAAGCACTGTTGCTTATTGCAGATAAAAGAATAAATAGATATAAATGTTTATCATATTTGCATATCACATGATGTAGCCAAATAAATATATTATGCAGGTTTTTATTTGTTTTCATTTATATATACTCCCATCTTATCATGGATTTGTTTTTCTTTTTCTACAGTCTCTTCCGTATGCACGATAATTCTCTGATAGACCACTTTATTTTCTCTGATCGCGTACTTAACCAATAGATTTCTTATATCTTCCCAACTTTTTGCTAACTCCATCAGGCCAATGGAAACTGGTTTCAATTCAACGCTGTATTCAGATTGTATCAAATGATCGATCAACATCGAGGTTTGATAACGTCCTGTTCCCAAATTGTAAAGATTCCACATAAAGGGGCAAAAAGCCATTTTATTCTTATACCCTTTTGCTTCTTTCTTCATATCTATGGTATGGTTCTTTAAATAATTTAAATACTTATATTCCTGCT
>JAFADH010000088.1 GCA_023424995.1 Bacillota bacterium
TGCTATAATGCTTTGTTCCATCTGCATAATGACTTTGCCAGAAGGTCAATTGACACAAACAGTGCAAAGCCTGTCACTGAAATTACAATGATTCCGATATACATATCAATATAATTGATCCTGGACCACGCGTCCAGGATATAATATCCCATACCATACCTGGTTCCATACCCCTCCACAAAGAAAAGAATGGATACCGCTGCTCCCAAGGACACCCTTATACTGGTCAGAAGCTGCGGCATTATGGCCGGCAGGGTCACATGCCGTATGATCTGTCCCTTGCCTGCTCCCGCACTTCTGATGACCTGATACATGGTTGGATCAATGGTCCCGACACTGTCTCTTACGGATACGATTACCTGGAATACGATTACCAGGAACATGATAATGATTTTTGATCCGTCCCTCATTCCCCACACCAGCATGGCTATGGGTAATAATGCCGTCTTCGGAATCGGATAGGTAAAGTAGATCAATGGATACAGAAGCTGATTCATCTTCTTTGAATATGCCATGCTGATACCAACCGGTATTCCCACCGCAAGGGAAAGAACCAATCCGACTCCGATTCGCCATATACTGTACAGGATATGCAGGTACATGTGATCCGTCATAACATTATCAAAATTACGATACACTGAGACAGGGCTTGGAATAACCGTAGTATCCGTAAGAAGGTAAGCAATCATCCACAGAAGGTTGACAGAAAGAAAACCCAGAAGAAAATTTTTACCTTGTTTATACAACTGCTTCAACCGCTTTCTCCTCCTGTGTCCGTAATCTCTCATGCAAGAGCTGCTTTGTAAGAAGATACTCTACATTCTCCGGATATAATACTCCAAAGTAAGGGTTGGGCATCCGGTATCTCACATCCCCCATCTGCTGTCCCATAACCATGATCGTATTCCCCAGATAAAGCGCTTCTTCAATACTGTGTGTTACCAGAATCGTAGTCGGCCTGGTCTTCTTCCATACGGTAAGGAATAATTCCCTGGCCTCTTCTCTCGTTATGGCATCCAGGGCGGAGAACGGCTCATCCATCAGCAATAAATCCGGTTTGAGAATAAATGCCCTGGCAATCGCCGCCCTTTGAATCTGTCCCCCGCTTAACTCACCCGGATATTTATCAAGCTGATCCGATATGTTCAAAGCATCATAGATCCGGTTCACCTCCCGAAGCTCCGGCTCATTCCGCTTAAGCTCCTTACGTATCTTTAAAGGAAGCATGCAATTATCCCTTACCGTCTTCCAGGGCAGTAAGCCGCAATTTTGAGGGATTAATCCAATCCTGTGGGATTTCGGGTCCAGCTTCTGCGGTTCTTCTCCTTTGATATAATCAATACTGCCGCTTTGAGGCTCAAGGATTCCTGCCAGCGCATTGATCAGGGTGGATTTCCCGCAGCCGGAAGGTCCCAGGATTGCCAGTGCTTCCCCTTGCTGAAGCTTAAGGGAAAGGTCGTGTATAACCGGAGTAATTTTCTTTTTTGTCTTGTATTGGATGGATATATTATTAATAATCAGCATATTGCTCCCATATCCTTATTCATTCTAACGCACCACTATCTACTTTGTATTAATATCATATACCAGCTGGTCATAGGTTAAGCTTTCACTGCATAGTCCCTTTTTGCCCGCCCATGCTACTGCCTTTTCTATCTCTTCCTCGGAAGGAAGCGCACTGGTCCGGAACGTACCCACCTCTACCTTACCCGTCATTTCCTCAGGATAGCCTACCGCTTCGATCACAGTCTCCTCATAATCACGGATATCCGTCTGATTCATGTAATCGACCGCTTCGTTATAGGCTATATACAGATTACGGATCGCATCCTCCTTCTCCTGCAGGGCTTTCATGGAGAAAGCGGATACCGCCGGATACAGACCGAATTCATTGGCGCTCCCTAATCTGACGGCTCCGTCCTTCAAGGCAAGGGTCGCAAAAGGCTCCGGCATTAAGCCAAGGTCGATCTGATCGTTGCGGAGCAATTCCAGACGGTCCGGTATCCTGGGAACCAGCTCCTTCTTAAGATCGTCACTGGCCATATTGTTGTTCTCAAGGATATTATCCAGGGTATAATCGATCAGGGTATTCTCCGATATGGCGATACTCCTGCCTTTTATCTGGCTGATGTGGGTAATTCCGGTATCCTTACCGGCGACCAGTATATAATCCCCGTCCGTAATTCCTGTAATCCGGACATCAAAATCCGCATTCTGATACATACAGATTCCTATGAAATCCGTAATCACTCCATCCAGCTCGCCGGCCTGAAAGGCGGCGTCACGGTCCTTTGCGGAAGTAAACACCTCAAGCTCCAGGGTAATATTGTACTTATCCGCTAATCCCATATCATTAATAAGGACAAATGGAATTACGTCGGAAGAAGCCATCATGCCAAAGGTTATGACTGTCCTGTCCGCTTCCTCGTTACCTGACGCGCTGTCAGGCTGCTTCGTTTCATCTGCTTTGTCTTCCTTGTTGCAACCGGTTAATATCATAGCTGTTAATGTTATCAATAATAATATTCTGCTTAATGTTTTCATGATTTGCCCTTCTTTTCATTCAGTAATTTAAAAATGTATATATAAGCATTGGTAATGCCGTTATTTATCCTGTTCAATCATAACATCATATCAGTGCATCAGCAGCACCTGCTGCAAGCAGTACGATACTTACCAGCTGGTTTACACTGTAGGATGCTATATTTACATTCGTCAAATTAGACGGAGATACCAGACGGTATTCTGTGATGAATAATCCCGTGATTATCATTATCCCCATATAATAAATCACTCCCAGCTCCGGCGCCAGGATTCCCACCGCCGCCAGGCACAGCAGGGTAATGATATGGAATAACATGGAGATCCGCAGTGCGTTCTTCACTCCGAACTGTACCGGAACCGAATGAAGTCCGTTGGCTTTATCAAAATCATAATCCTGGGAGCCGTAGATAATGTCAAAGCCTGCTACCCATAAGGTATTCGCCGCCCCCATAACCAGGGGAAGCAGGGAGAAGCTGCCGGTGACGGCAAGCCATGCACCCACCGGTGCGCAGGCACAGGTAATTCCAAGCACCAGATGGCACAGGAAGGTAAATCTCTTGCAATAGGAGTAGATGATCAGAAGAAATAATGCCACCGGTGACAGAAGGAAGCATATTAAGTTCAACTGCCAGGCTCCGAATAACATCACAAGAAAACATACGGCCGTCAGTATAATGACCTCTTTCTTTTTAATCTCTCCACGGGGTATCTGGCGGCCTGCTGTTCTGGGATTGCGTGCGTCAATCTCCGCATCGATGACCCGGTTGATTGCATTGGCGCCTGTTCTTGCGCCGAGAAAGCATACCAGGATCCAGATCAGGGTAGATATCTTCGGAATGCCGCCGGCAGCCAGCAGCATGGATAATAAGGCAAAGCTGAAAGAGAAAATGGTGTGGGAGAACATGACCAGTTTTCCGTATTCCTTTAATTTGCGGACAATTTTAGTTAAAACCATATTCCTTCCACCTTCCCGTAACCAGCTGCTTCATCTCATCCGTCATTACAATATCTGCCGGCCACTCTCTGGTTAAGCCTTCTTCTTTCCATTTCTTCGTAGCATCAATGCCGATCTTATTATCAATAATAGTCAGATCTCTTCCGGCATCAATATTATTGAATACTTTCCACATCACGGTGGACAAATCTCCGGGATCAACACCGGCATCCACTGCAATGACGAATTTATCCGGGTTGCTCCTCATATAATTCTCCAATACTTCTTTTCCCTGCAGCGGCTTTTCCTTATGAACAGTCAGTATGTGATATGTGTCCGTTATATTATTAATTATTCTGTTGTCTGATGAGTTCGTATCTGTTTGACCGGTTGTATAAGACCTTTCATAATCTCCGGAAGTTGCGTCAATTCCCAATCTGCTGCCGTAAAGCGCCTGATCGGAGGAATGGTCCAGCGCATCCAGGGGGCCTTCCGCTATGAACAGGCTGCTGTCCCCCCTCACATTACGGAGTACGGCGTCCCGTACCTCCTTAAGGTTCTGGATATCAACCTTATCATCACAGACGATGATTAATTTCGTGTACATCATCTGCCCCATACCCCAGATGCTGTTCATGATTTTCCTTGCGGCACCGGGAAACCTGGATTTGATGGATACAATGGCACAGTTATGGAATACTCCTTCCAGAGGAAGGTTCATATCTGCCAGCTCAGGCATCATCATCCGGAGCATGGGCAGGAAGATACGCTCCGTAGCTTTTGCCATATAGCAGTCTTCCATGGGCGGCTTACCTACCACCGTCGCCGGATAGACCGCATCCCTCCTGTGAGTGATGCAGGTAACATGAAATCTGGGATAATAATCTGCCAGGGAATAATAACCGGTGTGATCTCCGAAGGGACCTTCCAGTACCGGTTCCTCTTCCGGATCCACATACCCCTCCAGTACGATCTCCGCATTGCCGGGGACATAGATATCATTGGTGATGCATTTTACCATCCTTACATTGGATCTTCGGAGCCAGCCGGCCAGCATCATCTCATCAATCATCTTCGGCAAGGGAGCGGTTGCGGCATAGGTTATGGCAGGATCGCATCCCAGTGCAACCGATACCGGCATCTTCTGTCCGCTGTCCTTATATCCTTTATATATCTCAGAAC
The DNA here is from genome assembly GCA_023424995.1 of Bacillota bacterium. Taxonomy (GTDB): domain Bacteria; phylum Bacillota; class Clostridia; order Lachnospirales; family Lachnospiraceae; genus Mobilitalea. The sequence continues at coordinate 4,661 of JAFADH010000088.1, forward strand.
CATCCTTATGCTTATGCCAGTGCATTCCCGTGCTCGTCCTGTCCAGGATCTGCAGGCGGTACATTCCCACATTCTGCTGTTTTGACTTAATGTCCTTCGTAAACACCAGCGGCAGGGTGACGAATCTGCCTGCATCCTCAGGCCAGCACTTAAGCACCGGAAGGGTATCCAGGTCCACTTCCCGTTCGATGACCTCCTGACACCTTCCCCTTCTTCTGCTTTTCACGGGAAATACATATAATAATCTTAACAGGCGGGGTATGCTCCCCAGCAGCTTCTTAAGGGAAAGATAATTGGCCAGGTCCAGATATTCCGCAATCTTTGAGCCCACCTCGTCCAGGCTCTCCGCTCCCAGTCCCCGGCTCATTCTGTCATAGCTTCCCATGGCGTTCATTAATACCGGATAATTCGAATCCTTCACCTTCTCAAAAAGCAATGCCGGACCATGTGCCTTTGAGATACGGTCGGTAATCTCGGTAATCTCCAGCTCTGCCGAGACCTCTGCCTTAATCCTGTGCAGCTCCTTCTTCTCCTCCAGCTCTTTCATGAAGGTATGCAAATCTTTATATGACATGTAGCACTTCCTTATTTTTAAATAATTTGTATTATATATTTTATATGATTAATTACATAGGAATCATATCCGAAGCACTTATATCCGGTCGCGATAACCCGGCATTTCAGATTTTACATATATATTACATCCGCAGGACATACTGTGTCCGGGCAGCCCCAATATATTGATTTATCCGATCTCGGATAATGCCTTGTCCAACCGTTCCGCCAGATAGCAGATATCGGCTTCTTCTATCACTAACGGCGGCTGAAATGCCAGAACATTGCGGTAAAGACCATTCTTGCCAAGGATAATTCCGTCATCCTTTAATTTCTCCAGAATCAAGTCCGCAACAGTCCCTAAGGGCTTATTATCCGCACTGCGCAGTTCCATGCCAAGCATCAAGCCCTTCCCCCGCACCTCGCTTATCACCTTATATTTCTTCTTAAGCTCCTGCAGCTTGTCCATCAGCAGACCGCCCAATATCCCGGCACGGCTGCATAGATCATGATCCCGGATATAATCAAGCACTGCCAGTGCCGCAGCGCATGCAACGGGATTCCCCCCCAGTGTGGAAGCGGAGGGTGCGGTAAATTCAGCCGCGATCTCCTTCGTCGCAGAGAATGCCGCCACGGGAATCCCGTTGCCAAGAGCCTTTGACATGGTTATTATGTCCGGAGTGACTCCGTATTGTTCAATGGCAAACATGCTTCCCGTGCGTGCAAAGCCCGTCTGGACCTCATCACAGATCATAAGGACTCCATATCGTTTTAATAACTCTCTTATTTTTATAAAATAATCATCGGGAGGTGTTATGATACCGCCGTTGCCCTGTATGGGTTCACAGATAAATGCCGCTATATCCCCGTCCTTCTTAAGGACCGCTTCCATCTCCTCACAGGTTCGCTCCGGATCATGGGATACAAAATAGATATCCTCTTCAAAGAACGGATCCGCCCGCCACATGGGTATGGCAGTGGCTGCCATGGTCAGATGGGTTCTGCCATGAAGACTGTTCTCCAGGGCGATGAATTTACGTCTGCCCGTATATATTCTTGCCAGCAGCATAGCGCCTTCATTCGCCTCGGAGCCTGACATACAGAAGAAGGAGTTATGAAGTTCTCCCGGCAGCACCTCGCTCAGGCGTCTCGCCAGCTCTGCCACAGGTCTGGTCAGATAGATATTGGTGACATGCTGCAGGGTCTGAAGCTGTCTGATAACCTTCTCAAGAATCTCCGGATTGCTGTGGCCACAGTTCATGACGGATACTCCCGCGAAGAAATCCAGATACTTCTTCCCCTTCTCATCATACAGATATTGCATCTCGCCTTTGACAAATACCGGCGGTTCCTTGTAAAAATATCCAAGACAGGGCATTAGGTATTCCCTGCGCATTTGCAGTACTTCTTCCGATGCATTCATTCTATCAATTCCTTTCAAACTAATCTCACAAGGCAAAGGTACCCAGGGACCATCCGTTCTCTGCGGGTTCCAATGTCTCATACAGCTCTTCACAGCGGTTCGGTTCTCTTAAAGCCTGTTGGTAAACCGCGATAATCCCGGCCAGCTCCCTGTCGGAAAGATGGGCACCCTCAATACGGAAATGGGACAGTCCCGCTTGATAAAGCTCCCTTAATACGGGAAGATAGCAAAGATTTTTATACAGCAGCATATGGTTTCTCCCATATTGATCCTTATATACAGGGTGCTTGAAGCCGGCCTCATCCGCCAGATACAGGGGGGCGGAAGCCGGTTTCCCATCCGTATTGGCATACAGGTCATGTTCCATATACATCACCGCAGGTGACCCGTGCACGATTAATTCCGCACGGGCACCCGTCCTGTGAAGCATACTGATCACTTCCGTCAGGGAGGCCTCCGGAGTGATCGTAAAACGTTCCAATCCCATATCCGTATAGAATTCTGCAGCCGCACTGTTTAAGATATTCAGCGGATAATCACCGATCCGCTTATAATCATGAAATGACTTGATTCCTCCGATACTCGTTACCAGCAATCCGTCGAAATTTATACCATGGGATAACAGCTGCCTGTATTCCGCAAACTGTGTGTCGAACATCATATGGGGCATGCCCAGGATGATCTTTGTATCCCCTTTCCTGTCAAGCAGATCGGTTATCTGCCTTTTGGACCAGGGAATATCCGGCAGGAATACGTCTCCTGACAGATAGATGGTATCCACCTTAGCCTCAAGACATAAGTTTGCCTGACCGATATTATTAACCTTCACACTTAATTCAGGCCGTATATCATTATCCGTCTTATTATCTGCCAGCTTTTGTTTAATATCCTTGAGCTTACGCTCAGTAACCGTTCTTTCTTCCGTGGCCGTACTGAACACCTTCCCGCTGCTGAACAAAGTACCGGTACCCTCATATCTCGCATTGATATTGCTGAGTCCCGGAACTCCGAAGGCATATGCCGTGGAGGTATCCCTTTTACGGTTTTCAAAAAGAAGCTCGGAGTGTCTTTTGCGGTCATAGCTGAGAGGGTCCTCAAGGTAGCGGTCTATGGTATCGGAATAAGCATCGATGATCATGGAAAGGTAATCGATATCTCGCATGCGCCCTTCGATCTTAAAGGAAGTGATCCCTCCGTCAATCAGCTCCGGAATATGCTCATACATGCACATGTCCTTCACTGCCATGGGGAACCGGGTCTCATACTTCCTTCCGTCCTGCATGATCCCATATCCCCAGCGGCAAGGCTTCAGGCATCTGCCGCGGTTGGAGCTTTGTCCGAATAATATTCCGCTGTACAGGCACTGACCGCCATGGGCGATACACATATCTCCATGAATAAAATATTCCAATTCCATATCGGTTTCGGCGGTTAAATACTTACTATAGGCCAGGGGTGCCTCTCTGGACAGAACCACTCTGCTGACGCCCATTTGCTGAAGAACAGTGATGCTTTCCAGATTGTGCACATTCATCATAACGGACGCATGCAGCGGCAAATCAAGGGAAAGCTCCCTGACCAGCGACAGGGTACTCATGTCCTGTACGATTAATGCATCCGGCTTTATCCCGGCCAACAGCAGCAGGAATTCCTTCAGCTGTCCTATCTCTTCATTATTATACAGATTATTAACCGTAATATATGCTTTCTTCCCAAGGGAATGCGCCATCTTCACCGCCTCGGACAGTTCTTCATCCGTAAAATTATAATCCTTGCGGTGCAGGCGCATGTTCAAATTCTTACCGCCAAAATATACGGCATCACAGCCCAGGTCTATGATACCTTTAAATATCTCAAAGGTTCCGGCCGGAGCCAGCAGCTCTACCGGTTTGTTGTTAAAATATCTAGCCATAGTTTGTCCTCTTATTATCCAAAGTCAATGATCTAAAAGCGGATTAGGAATTCAAATGCTCCGCGCCGGCATGCAGCGATTTAACAGCCCGAAAGTCTCCGGCTTTTTCTGAATCAATTCGCTTACCGTGTACATTGTAACATTATACACAAACTTCGACAAGATTGTAACTTATGTTATCGGGATGAAATTATTATAAACAATATACCATATTCGCAGGCTCATATGGTATCGGCACTTTGTGCCGATAATGCACACTCACTTCGTTCGGCGCGGTATAATGTCTGCCGACAATTGCCATATCCCCCCTCCGGATTTCTGCCGGAGAAATCACGAAGGAGGGATATGGATTATTTATGCCAGCTGATCCGGTAATGTTTTAATAATATTGTACTGCGAATTAAGAACCAGCCATAGTCCGGCGTAGTATACCATAATATTCCACATTCCCATACCGTCCAGGCTTTTCTCTTCGATCAATTCAGCCAGGGCATCTACCGTTCTTGCATCAATGAACCGTACCATATGCAGGATGGGCACACTTACGATATATTGATTATACATAAAGTAAGGTGTCATGGATACATCATCAAACTGGATGTCGGCACCCACTTCCCTGGCTAAGCTTAAAGTCGAATTAATTGTTAAGGAAACTGCCTCCGACCTGCCTGCTTCATAAGGGAGCCTCCAATCATAACCCAGGATCGGAAGACCTATAACAATTCTCTCCGGAGGAATAATGGTAACAGCATGATCGATAAACTCACGCAATGCAGTGATGGAGGTGACCGATGCCGGAGGACCGTAGTTGATTCCCCAGATAAAGTTCATAAACATTATGCTTTCCGTTGCCTGGCTCAGCCCTGAATAATCATTCTCCGTATATGTAATATCGCTTTGCAGATAATCTATGCTCAGATTGATCGTAACAAAGAATAAAAAGCCTTCCTCTTGAAACCGCTGACGGAACTTCTCCGTAAGATTCTCATACAGCATCACATTCGCATCTGTCACAAAGGTAAACACAATGTTCATTCCGGCAAAGCCTCTTGACCTTATTAAGTTAAGGGCATTATTGATTAAATTGACCTGATAGGCTTCCGTCGTCAGATTCTCATATGCCGCCTCCAGGTTAGGCTCGCCTAAGGACGTCAGTGTGGTCATCATCATAATCGGAGCCGTACCGTACATCTTTGCCGTCCGGATTACCTCGGCATCATCATAGGTACTGCTGATTTCACCCTGTGCGGTAGCCCTGTAATTAAATATGTTAAGATAGGTCAGGAACGGCAGGGTCTTAATCAGGGTATTCATATTGATAAACGGATAGCAAAACCCATTGGTGGTTATACTTCTCCTTGTTTCATAGCTGATGGTTAAGATCTCTCCCGGATAGATATAGTTTCTGCCTGAGAGAAAAGGATTGTTTCTAAGCAGCTGCATCAGGCTGACGCCATACATCGCTGCTATTTGGCATAAGGTATCACCGTCCTGTACTATATGCGTCTGCTCAGGATATGCAATTATGATGGTCTGTCCGGTTATCAGATTAAAGGGATTTTCCAGTTCATTGTTTTGAATCAGGCTTATAGCTGTAACGCCAAATTTATCAGCGATCAAATCAATGCTGTCACCAGGCTGAACCACATAAATCTCCATCATAAACGATACCTTTCCAGTCCCCAGCGCTTTTCATTATCATAAATAAGCTGCTCAGGCACTCCCTGACCGATCTGCTTATTACAAATATATAGAAAAGGCATATGGACATTATTACTTTCTTTATAATAATATATTATAATTTCAGCTTCCTATTACATGTTTGTTACGGATCGCATCACTTGCTGCCTATAATTACCGCATCCGGAAAGCTAAGCAGCATCCTCCGTCCTTTATACTCATAAAATACACCCTCCATGCCAGTTTATACTGACATAAAGGGTGTATCTCCCCCATATTCAAACCCCTGATTGTTATGATCTTCTTTTAAATTACCGAAGATAACGAAATTACTACGAAATTACTTGTTTTTTGCTGCAAGGAATTCATCCAGCTGCTTATTGGCTTCTTCTACAACCTTGTCAATCCCGTTATCCTTTAACTTCTGGATAAACTCCGGGAGCTTCTCTGCCGGATCAACAGTTCCCGTATTGAGTGCCAATGCATATTCAGCCGCTACGTTGGCAAGAGAAGCGAGCTCGGTCTCTACACTGGCGGGAGCAAAGGAATATCCAAGGATCGGAATCTCGCTTGCCGCACCGTAATAAGACTTGAATTTATCCCAGAAATCAACGCCCTGCCCCTGCTGGGGAAGTAACTGTGTCACATTGCCCATACCATTGGTCCAGGGTGTATAATCCGCACGCTTGTCGGTGAATACCGCTTCTCCGTCCACTATATTATAGTGAATGCCTTCAATACCGTAATCCAGCAGGGTGAACAGATAGGGATCGGTATTCAACAGGTTGAGGAACATCATGGCACGTTCCGGATTCGCGGAAGAGGTGGAGATGGCCATCATGGCACCCTGGGAAGAGGTCGTATCAACATATGCGGGAGTGCAGGGAACCATGGCAACTTCAAAACCACGCTCCTTGGTTACCTGAACCTCATAGCCAAGAGCATAGCTCTGGGTGCCGATCAGGTAATCGCCTGTCAGCTGCTTTGCGGAACGGGTATCATTGGCCAGGTTTGCATTGCCCATGGCCGGATCAATATAGCCCGCGTTAAAATATTCCCTTGTCTTCTCAACGAACTTCTTGTATTCCGGTGTCTCGAATTTGCTTAGGATCTTATTGCCGTAGAGGCCTTCCTTGGAGGTATCCTCAGGGTTGATATAGTAGGAAAGAAGGTTGTTGGTTCCTGCATCACCGGTAACGATGATCGAATTATTCACCATTCTTTCAAGTACGGCGCCTTCCACCAATAACGGATAGAAATCAGCACCTTCCCCTTCCTTTACCTTTTGAAGGATCTCACCAAAGCCGTAATAATCGGTATTCTTAATATCATCCACCGTATATCCGTATTTCTCCAGCAGAGGAACATTCACATCCCAGGTATTCTGGGTAGCGATATCCTTATAACCGGGAACGGCATATACGCCATAACCGTCGGCACCGTTGATGGCAGCGCCCTGGGTCAATACTGCCGGCAGCTGCTTCCAGAGATCGGGAGCATATTTCTCAATCAGGTTGTTCTCAGGATCATCCAGCCGTACATAAGCACCCTTCTTGGCGAAGGCATTGTATTCATTGGCACTCCAGGAACAGGTGAAATAAATATCCACATCATCACCGCCATTGATTGCCAATACTACATTGCTGTCAAAATCACCCCAGGTGCCCCAGATGGGCTCCAGGGTTACATTCAGTTTCTCTTTCAGATATTCGTTTGCTTTTTCCAGAACCGCGGTATCATCCGTCACATTACTGCCGTGGAGATACCATTTTAAAGTAACAGGTTTCGAGATGTCGATAGCGCTGTCATCCTTCGAATTATCGGATACGTCGTTATCCGTGTTCGAATCCGCATCGGAGCCGGTGTCCGTGGCTTCCTTGCCGCAGCCGGTCAACAGCATAAGCAGCATTGCCATAGAAAGAATAATTGATAGTACTTTTTTCATGAAAGACCCTCCCTTATAAAATTATTTTATATGTAAGCGGCAGATAACCGTACTTACCCTTTCACTGAGCCTATGGTGAGCCCTGAGATGATATAGCGCTGAAAGAAAGGATACGCACAGGCAATGGGTATTACGATTAATACCACAAGCGCCATGCGAAGGCTTTCCTGAGGCAGCTCCTTCATAATCTTGGCGGCCTCCACTCCGATCACCGAGCTGTTACGGACCAGGAAATCCACCTGATTCTGCATCTTCATAAGAAGATACTGAAGAGGTATATATTTCGCATCCCTGACATACAGCATGGCAATAAACCATTCATTCCAGAAGGCTAATGCATTCAGTAAGGCAACGGTAGCGATTCCGGGCTTGGAAATCGGTACAATGATCTTAAACAATGTGTTGTACTCCCCGCTTCCGTCGATGGCCGCTGCTTCAATCAGTTCCGTGGGCACCGAGCTGTGAAAGAAGGTACGCATGATGATGAAGTTAAAGGGATTCACCAGCATGGGTACAATCAGAGCCTGATAATTATTGCTAAGTCCCAGCATATTCTTGCAAACCATATAGGTGGGCGCCAAGCCTCCGCCGAACAGCATGGTAAAAAAGCAGAAAAAGGTGAAGAACCTCCGGTATTTAAAATCCTTGCGGAATAAGGCATAGGAATACAGAACACAGATCAATACGCTTAAGACTGTTCCGATAATGGTTATAAAAAAGCTGTTGAAATAAGACCTCCAGAGCTGGTCACCCAAATCCATCACATACCGGAAGGCCTCCAGCGACCATTCCACCGGGGTAAAGGAGAAGCCGATCTTGCGGATACTGTCCTCGGAGGAGAAGGATATGATCGTTACGAATATAAACGGTACGATACACAGCAGGCAGAACATTCCCAGAATAATATTGAATAAAACTTCCGTGGGAAGGCTGATTGCATTCAGCCGTTTTTTTGTTTTATATGTAATTGTATGATCCTGCTTGACATTCATAATTAAACCCCTTTCCTGTTCTCCTATACTTACCTGCATACTTTAGGAGCAGGTGCAATTCATAATTGTCTGTTTGTTTCATATTAATACTTCCGAGCCGCAGGTTCAGAATAAGCTGCTGTCCTCGTCGATTTTGCGGACGATGGTATTGGCTGTCATAATACAAAAGAAGCCTACGATATTCTGTGCCAGACTGGCTGCCGTACTCATTCCTTCATTGCTGGTCGCCATAAGGGCTCTGTATACGTATGTATCAATAACCTGCGTGGTGGGGAACAGCGGGCCGGAATTCATGGGCACATTCCAGAAAAGGCCGAAATCCGAATTGAATATTCGTCCGATGTTCATGATAAAAAGGATTATGATCATGGGCTTCAGATGCGGAATTGTGATATAACGCATCTGCTGCCATTTGCTTGCCCCGTCGATAGCAGCCGCTTCATATTGGGAAGCGTCAATCCCGGTGATCGCTGCCAGATACAGAACCGTCGAATAACCGACATTCTTCCATAGATTCGCTATAGTTAAGATAACCGGCCAGGGCTTATTATCGTTATACCAATTCGTTACCTCCATCCCCCAGCTCTGCTGCAGATGGACGATTAAGCCTCTGGTAGGATCCAGGAAGGCAAGTACAAAATAACTGGCGACTACCCAGCTTAGGAAATACGGGAAAAACATTAAGGTCTGATAAGTCTTTGCCACGAATTTCTTCGTCAGTTCGCTCAGCATAATTGCAAAGGCTACGGATATTACAAGTCCCAAACCAATCCACAGTGCATTATAGCCGATGGTATTACGTATCATTACCCAGGCATCCGAGGTGGCAAATAAGAATCTGAAATTCTTAAAACCCACCCAGTCGCTATGCATGATGTTGTTAAACAGGGAAGGAACCTTGGTATAGATTCTGTAATCTTTAAAAGCCAGTACGATACCGAACATAGGCAGGTACCGCAGCAGAAGCAGCCAGACTGTTCCGGGCAGAACCATAGTCAGCAAAAGCAAAGTCTTTTTCCTTTTAGCGAAACCCTTGGGAACCGGTCTCGATATCTGCGTTATCTTGGACATTATGTATCTCCTCGTCTAAATCTGTTTGAAATATGGAAAAGGGGTACTGTTGTTGAAGTATTTGAAATTCCTGTAATTATAATACACATTGGAAGGATTATAGTCATGAAACCAAATTGTTATTTTTTGCTTACAGTTGTTCAGTGTGGCATTCTTTGTAAATTACATAAAAACGGAACCTGTCAATTCATCGATATCGCTTATAACTGAAAAAAGGATTGAACCCCGTATACCGGCGGTCAATCCTTTTACTCATAGAAATTATTATAAAAATTACTGGCTTACAGAATGCGATATCTTATAATGGCCTGTCTTCAGTTCCATTGTTATTTTTCCTTCCTTCCTGCTGTACGGTATCCCGGACTCTTCTAAGGACACACCATTTAAATCCATTGCATCGCTGCCCCCATCAGATAATACCAGATCTGCCTGGGCATTGAACGGAATACGGAAGGTATAGACCAGTCTGTTATCTTCATACTCCCAACCGCTTTCATATAAACCGGCTGCCGTATATAAAGATGCTTTGGCATACTGCAGCTGTCTGTCCGGCTGGGGCGCCAGACGGATCCTGCGAAAGCCCGGATATTCCTCCAGGGGATTGATCCCGCACATGTTGCGGTACATCCATTCCACTATGGAGCCGTAGGTATAGTGGTTTAAGGAATTCATGCCAAGCTCGCCGAACTTGCCGTCCGGAAGCAGCGAGTTCCACCTTTCCCATATGGTTGTAGCACCCAGATTAACCTCATACAGCCAGCTTGGGAATTCTTCATTCAGTAAGAGACGGTAGGCCAGCTCATTGTATCCGTTCTCCGATAATACCCTGCAAAAATACGGTGTACCTACAAAGCCGGTCTTGAGATAATACTTGTTTTTCTCCAGATTGGCCCGCAGTGCCTCAATGATCCGTTCTCTGTATTTTTCCGGTACCAGATCCATAAATAATGCCAGGATATAAGAAGTCTGGGTATCCGCCGCCAGCCGTCCCCTGGGTGACAGGAATTCCTCACAGAAGGCTTCCTTTACCTCCCTGGAAAGCTGGTGGTATTCCCTGGCTGTCTCCTCCTTCCCCAGTACCCCGGCCGCCTTTGCAACCAGTTCCGAAGAGTATGCATAGTAAGCCGTAGCGATGAGATCGGTGGGAGTCCCTCCAAAGGGATCATAGGGACCCGCTCCGTCAAGCGCCAGCCAATCTCCGAAGTGGAAGCCCGTATTCCAGAGTCTCTTGCCGTCATCCTGACTTCTGATGTAATCCACATATTCCTTCATGCTGTTAAACTGCTGCTCCAGAATTGCCCTGTCTCCATAATGAAGATACAGGTTCCAGGGAATTACGGTAGCTGCCTCCGACCAGGCACTGGAGCCACCGGACAGAAAATCACCCGTGTCCTTCTTGCTCATCTCAAAGGTCGGCACCACATGGGGCACGATGCCGCCTCCGATCCAGCTCTGTTCCTTTGCCAGGTCATACAGGAATTTATGATAGAAGGCGTCGCAGTCCATATTGTAGCAGGCCGTTCCTGAGAACATCTGGGCATCTCCCGTCCAGCCCATGCGCTCATCCCGCTGGGGACAATCCGTAGGAACATCCAGGAAATTACCCTTTTGACCCCACAACGCATTCAGGAAGAGACGGTTGACCATGGGATTCGAGGTCTCTATATTGCCCCTCAGCTCCAGATCCGAATATACGACACATCCTGTGAAGTCTTCCGCCTTCACTTCTCCGGGCCACCCTTCTATTTTAACATAGCGGAACCCATAGAAGGTAAAATGCGGATGGACCTCCTGGGGCTGTCCGTCCGAGATAAAGGTAAATTCCGCCTTTGCCGAGCGCAGATTCTCCCTGGAGAAGCAGCCGTCCTGCAATTCTTCCCCGTATTGCAGACAGATCACATTATTTTTAGGGGCATGCACCTTAAAGCTGACCCAGCCCACCATATTCTGTCCCATATCAAGAACTGTCTCATTCTTAGGGGTATGCAGCACCTTCACCGGCCTGCGTCTTTCTTTAATGCGCACAGCCAGGCTTCTCCTGGCTTCAATCAGGCTGTAATCAAGCTCAGGCAACCGGACCTTATGCCAGCTGCCATCTCCCGGAGCGGCAGCGGACCAGTCCCTTAAGTATCGGTTGGCGTCCTGCGTCTCACCGTCATAGATGCTGCTGTCAAGGATATGGGAAGGCGCCGATTCCCAGCTGTCATCCGAACCGATCACTTCCGAGCTTCCGTCGGTATATTGAATCACAAGCTCACAGAGCAGGGCAAAGGTATCCCCGTATACGCCCCCTTCTTTCTCCTGGAAGCCAAAGCGTCCCTTATACCAGCCGTTGCCCAGCATGACGCCCACCACATTATCTCCCTTGTCCACAAGGTCCGTTACCTCAAATGTCTGATACTGGAGCCACTTATTATAGCTGTTGCAATAGGGAGTGAAGTATTCCTCGCCCACCCGTCTGCCGTTAATCTCCGCCTCATACAGCCCCAGACCGCAGATATACAGCCTGGCAGCCGCCACCTCCTTCTTAAGGCGGAAGCTCCTTCTCAATAACGGGTGAACCGGCCCGTCCTCCCAATCCGGGGTGATCCACCGGCCGGTCCAGGCTTCCGTAAGCTTTGCGGTCTCAAACCATGCGGCAGGGCTTACGATATCACCGCAGTCGGTCCATACCTGTACTCTCCAGTAATACCGGGTCCGGGGCTTTAATTCCAGGGTTAAGGTATAACCGATACTGTCAATATCCTCTCTTCTTCCGGTATCATGTACTATGTTTATAAAATCTTTGTCCTGCGCCACTTGAATCCGGCATGACTCCTGCACGGCCGCAGCTTCCGCTTCTGTAATCCAGCTCAGACGGGGGTTGCTTAAGCAGTATCCCAGCGGATTTACGATACGGTTGCATTTCATATCAACTATCTTCATTTTTTTCCTCCCTTAAAGGTTTATTCATGGATTTTATCTCCTGTTTCTATTATACATTTCAATATTTCCTTTTTCACGGGGCTATATTATAATTGTAGGGGGGTGATTTTTATGAACAATGACGTAATTTATGTTGATACGGGAGAACAGTTTTTCGGCAATGGCAGCTCCATCTATATCAACCATGTCTGCGAGGGCCGGGAACCGCACCTGCATGTGCATGATTTTATTGAGATATCCTATGTAGCTTCCGGTTCGGGCATCCATGTGCTGGGCGATCAGTCCTATGAGGTGAACAAGGGGGATTTATTTCTCATTAACTATCACATTCCTCATGAATTCCGGTCCGGGGATGCCCCGGATGCCGCACCCCTGTGTGTATACAACTGCGTATTCAAGCCGGATTTCATTGATATCAATCTCATTGATTATAAGGATTTTAACGATGTGATCCGCTATCTTTCCTTCCGCTCCGTATTCTCCATGGAGGCGGAACAATTGAAGGATTTAAAGATATTGGGGGGAGGAAATAAAGCGATCGAAGCGATCTATAAGAAGATGCTGAACGAATTCACCAATCAGGAAGACGGCTGTATCGACCTTCTGAGGGTATATCTCATTGAACTGCTTATCACGATCTTCCGCTCTATTAAGAATTCCTCCAAAGCGGAAAGCAGCGCCATGTCCCATCATGCCGGACTGATCGACAGATCCATCCAATACCTGAAAAGCAATTATTCCGTTAATGCAAAGCTGGCGGACCTGGCCTCCCTCTCCTTTCTGAGCCCGGCTTACTATTGCAGGCTTTTTAAGGAACATACCGGAATGAACGTATCCGAATATATCCAGAAGCTTCGTATCGAGGAAGCCTGCAGCCTGCTTACCGCAACGGATGATAAGATTATCTCCATAGCCCAGCAGGTAGGATATAAGGACATTAAGTATTTTAATGAAGTATTTAAGAAGATCACCGGACTGACTCCCAGCGCTTATAAGAAAATCAATGAAAACCAATTATAATAATATGGATACGGAGCATGTTCCGGTAAGCGCGGCAAAAGGCGGGAGGATATGTTTCCTTTTATGGCCGGATAAAGTACATCCGGCCATATTATCTGCCCAGATGTACAAGACGATTGGCAAATACCACCCTGCGCCTGCCGTCCTCTATATCCCACCGATGTATCCCGGTATCTCCGGTAGTGATGCTGATATCGTCCTTCACGGGCAGCTGGAGAAAGCTTCGAAAAAGCATATTGATCATTCCGCCGTGGGTTATGACTGCAATAGTTTCCAGGTCAGGATTTTCATGGATTATTTTCGATAATACCGTCTCTGCCCGGAAGCGGAACCGGAGCATGCTTTCACATCCGTAGAGAGCCGTATGCGGATATTTTTCAGGAGGTGCGGGATACCTTACTTCGGCCTCCTCCCTGGGAAGCCCCGCCAGCAGGCCGTTCTGCCATTCCATCAGCTCCTCCTCCAATACAACGGGTGCTCCGGTCGCTTTTATCAGAAATTCAGCAGTCCCGGCTGCTCTTTTTAATGGACTGGCATATATTTTATCTATTCTGTAATTCTCCTTTATCCAGGAAGCCATCCGCTGTGCCTGCAGTCTCCCTTCGTCAGTCAGGCTGAAGTCAGCCCTTCCTTCCATTACATTCAGCAGATCTGCTTCAGATTGTCCGTGTCTTATGATCAATAATTTCATCGTCACTGCACCTTCCCGCTTATTTCACTCTAAGTAAAGCATTCCTGCATAATTCAATGCAAGCTTCACTGTCAACGAATTCAATAATGCTTACATTCGGATATATAAACCGGAACCAGAACATTATACTATAGATTATAATAATTTCAAGTATAATAATTATTAATTGATAGACAAATCAACTCATTATCCACAATTATCTATATAGTCTTAAAATACCACATAAATTTACTATCTTTTTACACAATCATGATTGACCCGGGCGGTATAATACGCTATTATATTGGCATATATATAACAATAGCTTCATTTCCTGTAATTCATTTTATAAGGAGGTCCTGCCTGTGTGTATAGTAAATCAATGCGATCTTTCCATGGAGTCCGCTATACCGGCTCAAAAATACGATACGGACTAAGAATGCTTATTGCGCTGCGCTGTGCAATAGGCATTTTTTCATGACAAACAAATAATGGAGGTATCCTATGGTTAAAACTTACGTACTTGACACGAATGTTCTGATCCAATCTCCCCATGCTCTCCTCTCCTTTGAGGACAACAAGGTGGTTCTTCCCATCGCCGTACTGGAAGAACTCGATAAGTTAAAGAATGAAGAAGGTGAAAGGGGTGCTAATGCGAGACAGACCATACGTTATCTTGAGCACCTGCGGCAGTCAGGCAATCTCTTCGAGGGAGTCGGACTGGAGACAGGCGGATCTTTGAAAATTGAAGTGAATTTCGTCCAGGTAGAGCTTCCCTACGGATTTAGTCCCGATAAAAACGACAACCGCATCCTGCAGGTGTGCAAAGGTCTTGTTGAACAGGGAGAAGCCGTGATTCTGGTGACCAAGGATATCATGGTACGCTTAAAATCCCAGAAAATAGGCATCACCGCCGAGGATTTTACAACGGAACAATCTCCCCAGCTGAAGGAGCAGTATACCGGCAGGCTGGAGGTATATACTTCGGACGATGCAATGAACGAATTTAAGAAAAAAGGCATTCTTCCCGAACAGGTTTACCTGTATCCGGTCAAAGAGGCTGTCTCTGATCACTCAATAATTGCCGCAAAGCAGCAGGTCCATCCCATCAATAACCAGTTCTTTATCATACATTCCGAAACCAATGCGAAGAAAACCCTGCTGGGCCGCTATAACGGTTCCCATATCGTTCCCTTGAAAAGCCTGAAGGAGGAACCCTTCGGTGTTTCACCAAAGAATGTGGGCCAGAAATTCCTTCAGGAAGCCCTGATGATGGAACCGGACGTGGCTCCGCTGGTTATCGTCAAAGGCCCGGCCGGTACCGCCAAGACCTTCTACTCGCTTGCAGTCGGCCTGGATAAGATATTCGTGGCAAATGAAAAGAAAAGCTACCGTAAAATACTGATCACGCGGCCCAATGCCCAGTTTGACGACGATATCGGTTTCCTTCCGGGCTCCGAGCAGGAAAAGATAGCCCCGTATCTGAGACCGGTCATCGATAACCTGGAGATCCTGGTAGACCGCAATGAAGGTGAACGCTATAAGAATGAAAAAGAGCTGCGGGGCAAGATCGATGAACTCTTCTCCCGGGGAGTCATAACGGCAGAAGCCATGAATTTCATCCGGGGCCGCTCCATTACTTATACATACCTTATCATTGATGAAGCGCAGAATCTGACTCCGAAGCAGGTAAAAGGCATCGTGACCAGAGTGGGCAAGGGAACCAAGGTAGTCCTTCTCGGTGATCCCGGACAGATCGATCATCCCCTGCTTGATGAGAGGACCAACGGACTCAGCTATGTATCGGAGAAGATGAAAGGCAGCCCTCTCTGCCACCAGATTACCATGCTGACGGAGGAATGCGAACGTTCCGCCCTTGCAATGGATGCGGCACAGAGAATGTAATATTCCTCCGGTATCCTGAATTCAGGTAATCCGTGGGCTGCCAGTGAAAGAGCCTGCGTAAGTACTCCGGATAGAATCTCATCAGGCCAAGGCTTACTAAGATTAAAATAACAGCTTCCGGTCATGAAATAAACCGGAAGCTGTCTGTTTATATTGTTTATGAATATATCAATTCCGGCTGCACCAGCTTCGTATTCCTGTCCCAGTGACGGTGCAGGGAAAGCTGATTGATAAATTCCCGGCAAAAGGGAATATAGTCCTCCGTGCCTTTCACCACAACCACACCCTGTGATACCCAGGGCTGTGCTGCCTGATCGGGAATACCCGGGATCAATGCGGCCGCATCGGTCATGTGGAGCAGATTCACTGCCCCATCGGATACAGCGATGGTCTTATGATGGAGCAGGGCTTCATTGACAAAGTTACGGGCATCGATGTTCTGCAGCAATGCACGGATATGCTCGTCGCCGCCGGGAACGTAGACCGCGTCGTACAATAAGGATACGGTGGTCGTCAGGTCCTTGTCCGGTTCCAGCATGGTTTGGTCCCTGCCGGTTAAAACCGCCAATCCGGTACTTACGGTCTCGGCTGCAGCACCGGCTGCTTTCAGCTCATTCATCATGGTCATCACAGATTTGGAGCAGAAACCGTTCTCTAAAAGGATTGCAACCTTCCTGGTCCCGGCTGACTTAATCGTATTCTCCATGCTTAGTGCAGGCGAGGAAGCAGTTACGCCGTTGGGCGGCGTCTGAGGAGGCGGATTGACTCCGATCCCTGCCGCGATCTGCTCTCCCAGCTCAGGTGCGACATGGGCGAACATATCCGCCACCTTCTGCTTCAGCTCCTTATTCTTAACACTGCCCACTTCAAAATGAAAGGCGT